>SCUM01000001.1:300000-600000 GCA_004297215.1 Patescibacteria group bacterium | reverse complement strand
AGGGCAAAAAAGTGGTACACTTTTCCTCGTCAGACAGGCAGCGCAAGCGCCTGTCTTTCGATTCAGGGCCATCCTGAACACCTCCGTTCTTCAACCCCAGAGGGCATCCATGCCCGTCGATATTTCGACGAAAATGGAAGAGACAGACCATGGAGTTCATCTCGAACGCGATTCACAACCTCCTCCTCTCCACCCACAACGGTTGGGCGGCGGTGATCTACACCTCGCTCGTCTGGGTGGTGGCGCCGGCTCTCGTGCTCGGGTTCGTTCTGAACCTGGCCGGCGTGAAGATCGCTGGGTTCACCCCTCTCGACATCGGGAAGTGGTGGCTCAAGTGGTTCCTTCTCTCGCCCATCTGGATCCCAATCAAGGTGATCCAGCATGCCTTCGCGGAGTACGCGAAGAGCCAGAAGGCGAAAAAGAAGGCGGCCAAGAAGGCCCGCAAGAAACAAGCGCAAGGCGGTACGCCTTGAAGGAGTTCCTGCGGGTCATCGACCTCGACAACCCAGGGAAGGCCGTCTGCCTGATGATCGAACTCCTGCCGCTCGTCGGCATGACGTACGCGATCATCGGCCTGCGGCCTACCTACGACATGCATCCGGAAACGGGCAAACGACAGTTCTTCTTCGAGAAGCTGTCCGCGCTCGACCGGGTGATCTACCTCGCCGGAGAGTTCTACGCCTCCGGCCACGTGATGCGGGCGATCAAGCAGGAGATCCTGCATGGCCGCCACCGCACCCCGGCGCTTCCCAAAGCGCCACACGACCCCAACCCTTGAGCATCTGCTCGGGTTGGGGGCTCAAACGGCAAGCCCAGTCAACGTGATTGGGAGCCCCGAGAGTTTTATACCAAGGAGGCTGCCATGACCGCGATCGTTTCCTACCTGTTCGCGTTCGCGATCGTCTCGCAGACCGATACGGCCGTCGACGTTCAAAAGACCATCGGCCAATGCCACGCCTGGGGCGTTCGCAAGAGCTGCGATCCGACCCGCGCGCTGGTGTATCCGGTGCTGTTCGAAAATCGACCGACGAAAAAGAACGTACGAGAAGTCGTCGGCAGCCCGTATGGTCCTCGATGCAATCCCGTGGCGAGCAGCAAAGGTCGTTGCGTCCAGGATTTTCATCTCGGCATGGACGTGAAGATGCGGAAAGGGATTCCCGTGCTTTCCGTGCGTGACGATGGAACGGTCGAGGAAATCACCCCTATCAACAACTGCCTTCTCGTCCGGTACCGCTGGATGGACGGCGGTACGTCCGTGCAGCAGCGGGTGAAATACTGCCATCTCCGTCGCGTCTTCCATAAGGTCGGTGACCATATCGACCGTGCGGGAGACGTCATCGGGGAGGTCGGCGACACCGGTCACGTGCACGGCGCTCACCTGCATCTGGAGATGGAGGTGCCGCAGGGAGGGATGACGGATTGGCAGGCAAGCCATTGCGTCGGCAAGCCGCCCGCGGACGTCCTGAAGACCGATTACGAGGAAGTCCGCTTCGAGACCTTCGATCCGAGCTGTTACGGATGGAAGATGGCGTGGCGTTTCGTGCAGCGACGACCCTGAACACAGGGTCGTTTTTCTATGCTAAAATGGCTTCCGTTATGCGGAGGAAAGCCCATCAGGAAACCGAGTACTTGGACGCGGCCATGCGGCGGCTGGAGCACGACGCGGCGCTTCGGGAGCGCGCCGACGCCGAGCTTCGCGCGGTCGCCTCGCAGGAGCCGCTCATCGCCGAGTCGCTGCGCACGCCCCAGTCGCCCCCGCACCATTGCGAGGGTCCGGCCATGGACAGCCATCTACGTCGGATCCTTACGGTCGTCTACGCCCTGGTTGGCGGGAAGCTGCGCCTGCTCGACATCGAGGAGTTCCGGCGATTGAAGGGGTACGAAGGGAAGATCCAGGACCTTGAGGAGACGATCAAGGAGAACGCGGCGCTGTTCGAGTGCTTCGCGCTGTGCCACGACGCGGCGAAGTGGGCGACCCTGTCTTTCACGTCGCTGCCCGGGAGCCGCGGCGCGGCGCTCGGGTTTGAGACCGAGCCCATGGCGCATTGGCACGACATCGGCGTCTCGGAGCGCGCCAAGCTGCGCGCGCGGTACCTCGAGCTGTACGACATGTTCGCTTCCGAGCGCGCGCAGGAGCCGCCGCGCGCCTCGCAGCAGGCGTTTTTCGACGCGTACGGCATCCAATGCCACTATCCCGGGCACGATCGCGCCGTGCACACGCCCAACTATCACGGCCTCCTGCACCGCGTGTGCGACGCGCACCGGCTCACTGATCGCGATGCGGCGCTCCTCGAGGAGGTGATCGCGCACCACCTCGACGCGTTCGAGGATTTCTCGCGACGGGCGAACCCCGCGCGCATCGACCGGCTCCAGAAGCTCGCCACCGACCGCGGGTTCGACGGGGACGACCTGATCGGCCTCATGCAGGCCGCCCTCCTGCTCGACGGGGTGTGCGGGAGCGCGCGGCACAGCCCGCACGGCGGCGTGTGGCATGATCCGACGCCCCTCATCCATTTCCTGCGTGCCGAGCACGATTACGCCCCGTGGAAGCGCGCGGAAAAGGAGAAGCGCCGCGCCGAGGACCGCACGCGCGACCGCAACCGCCGGTTCCGGAAGGCCGGCCTCGACGGGCTCGCGCTCATGGACCTGCTCAAGATGGAACCCGGGCCGAAGTTCGGGCGCGCGCTCGCCGTGATCCATGCCGCCGTCCTCGGCGAAGTTCCCTGGCCGAAGCTCCCGGAGGACAAGAAGAAGGAGCTTGAGAAGCGCGCGACGCGGTTTTACGCCCTGGAGTTTGAAAAGGATGGCGACGGCGAGTAAGGTGGTGGCGCTATGATCGCGCTTCTGAAAGGAGTGGTCGCACATCGAGGGAACGGCTTTCTCATCGTTGAGATCGCCGGCGTCGGCTATCGCGTCACGATGCCGGAAGCGGCCATGAACGGCCTGTCCGGCGAGGTCACGCTGTTCACGCACGAGGCGCAGCGCGACGACGGCCGCGAATTGTTCGGGTTCAGGACGGCGGATGAGCTTGAGCTGTTTAGCCGCCTCATCTGCGTGTCGGGCGTTGGCCCCAAGAGCGGCCAGAAGATCGCCTGCGTCGCCCCGGTCGACGAGGTGAAGAAGCGCATCATGACCCAGGACATCGCCTTCCTTTCCTCCGTGCAGGGGATTGGCAAGAAGACCGCGCAAAAGATCGTGCTTGAGCTCTCGGGCGTGCTCGCGGAAGAAGGGGCCGAAGTGGCGGAAGGGGCCGAAGAGTCCGTAGACGCGCTCGTGGGCCTCGGCTACAGCCGAAAGCAGGCCGCGGACGCATTGGACGGGCTGGAAGGGGATACGGAAGGGAAGATCCGGCAGGCGTTGAAACGGTTGTCGCGCTAGATAGGGGGTCAGGTCTTGCATTGTGCAACACGATGCAAGACCTGACCCCAATATGCTAGACGGGATGAATCAACGATTGTGGAACGCATTCGTCGCCGAGCGCGGTCCCCGCTCCGGCGCATTCTTGCAGTCCTGGGAATGGGGGACGTTCCAGGAGTCGCTCGGGCGCAAGGTGGTCCGGCGCGGCGACCTCAAGGAATGGGCCGGGCAGTTCGTCGAATCGAAGTTGCCGTTCGGCCTCAAGTACCTGTACTGCCCGAAGGGGCCGGTGGGAACGATGGAGCTTGAGGGGCTTGGGGAGCTGAAAGGATCTCCTTTCGTCCGTATTGAGCCGTCCATCGCGTCGACTGACCGCCGCGCGCGCCGCACCATCGACGTGCAGCCGTCGCATACGCTCATCACCGACCTCACCAAAGGCACCGACGAGCTGCTCGCCGGGATGCACGAGAAGACGCGGTACAACATCCGTCTTGCGGAGCGAAAAGGGGTTGAATGTTCCGTCCGACACCCGGTGTTGGACGACGAGGTATGGGCCTTGTTCAAGACGACGGGCTCGCGCGGCGGATTCCGCCTGCACGACCGGGCGTACTACGAGGCGATGCTCAAGAACCTGTCCGGCGAGACGAAGGCGTTTTTGGCCGTCGCGCGGTTCGAGGGGAAGGTGATTGCCGCGAACGTCATGGTCGATTTCGGTCGCACACGGACCTACCTGCACGGCGCCTCCTCCGACGAGCACCGCAACGTGATGGCGCCGTTTTTGCTGCACTGGAAGCTCATCGAGGACGCCAAGGCCAAGGGGATCATTGCCTACGACTGGTGGGGCGTGGCCCCAGAAGGCGCTCTGGATTCCCACCCGTGGGCCGGCATCACCCGCTTCAAGCTCGGCTTCGGCGGGGAACGCGTGGACTCGCCAGGGACGTTCGACCTGGTGCTGGATCCGCTGCGGTTCGGGGCGTATCGGATTGCTCGGGCAGTCCGGAGGATATAAAAACGACGTCCCGGAGGACGTCGTTTTTGGTGCGCCCGACACGATTCGAACGTGTGGCCTTCTCCTTCGGAGGGAGACGCTCTATCCAGCTGAGCTACGGGCGCGAAGTGAGGCGATGGTATGTCCGGAAGGCGATTCCGTCAA
This sequence comes from Patescibacteria group bacterium, assembly GCA_004297215.1. NCBI lineage: Bacteria > Patescibacteria group bacterium. The sequence goes on along the minus strand of SCUM01000001.1, from coordinate 595,490 downwards.
TGAATCTTGCCCATTACAGCCCGTTTGTTAAGGTGCTCGCGCGTTCATTTCCCTTGCAAAAAGGAGGGGTCTGCATGACTCCGCAAGACGCAGCAAAGAAGATCATCGTCGCGCTCGATTCGGACAACGACGCCGTCATCCGGCGACATACCTCGGAGCTCGGCGCCCATGTCGGAATGCTCAAGATCGGCCTCCAGGCGTTCGTCGCGTTCGGGCCGGCAATCGTGGACGAGGCGAAGCGTTTCGGCCGCGTGTTCCTGGACCTGAAGCTGGTGGACATCCCCGCCACGATGGCCGGCGCGGTGCGTGCCGCGACGATCCATGGGGTCGCCATGACGAACGTCTATGCCGATGCCGGCGAGGCCGGCATGCGTGCGGCCGTGCAGGCGCGTGACGAGGCCTGGGTGATCCGTCAGCAGCGGTTCCCGGACGAGAGTCAAAAGCCGTTGCTCATCGGCGTGACCGTGCTCACCAGCCAGAAGCATTCCGACCTGGTGAAGGCCGGCACGCTTCCCAAGCCAAACGTCCTGTTCGGCTCCGCCGACCTGCGGGCGGATGCGAATGCCGACGCCGGGGAACGGGCCTTGCGGGACCTCGTGGTGAGACGGGCCGTCCTCACGAAGGAAAGCGGCCTCGACGGCGTCGTGTGTTCTCCGGAGGAGATCCGCCTCGTGCGCGAGGCGTGCGGGGAGGGGTTCCTGATCGTCACGCCAGGAGTACGACCGGCCTGGGCCGATGCCAACGACCAGAAGCGGGTGATGACCCCATCCGAAGCGGTCAAGGTCGGCGCCGACTATCTCGTGATCGGACGGCCGATCCTCAAGCCGCCGACGGAGGTCGGGACCCCCGAGGAGGCGGTGAAGCGCATCGTGAAGGAGATCTGCGGCGAATCCGAAGCCGCCTGAACACGAAAGCCGCCCTGGTTCGCAGGGCGGCTTCTTTCTTTATTCCACCACCACTCCCTTTCCTTTCGCGTCCTCGTCCGTGGGGAGCTCGCTCGTGATCTCGGGAAGCGCGCGGCTCAAGCGCGCCTTGGTGAGAGTGTCGGTGGCCTCTGCGCCGGCGGCGTTCACCAGCTTCAGGAACGAGCCGACGTCGGCGTCGCTCGGGGCCGTCACCACGTCGAACCAGGCCTGGATGATCGGGGTGCCCTCGGGCCAGGCAGGGACGGTCCATGACACGGTCCTCGTGGTCTCATCGAAGGCGACGGTCCCCGCCGCGGCGTCCTTTTGGTCGATCCAGCCGGCATCGGTGGGAAGCGTGGCGCTCATGCGAATGTCGGAAAGCGGATGCAGGCGGTTCTCAAGCGTCCAGTACACGCGGTAGGCGGTGGTTTCCCCGGCTTTCGGCGGGAGGGGGCCGCGCCCCACGGGCTCGCCCGTGGGCGTGAAGTAGCGCGCCTCCGCCGAGGCGACGAGATCGCTGTTCACGAGCACGGCAAGCGGGGTGGCCGACACGGTGCGCGGGCTCACGACGCTCCCCACGCCCTTGATCGCGGCGGTGAGCGTGAGGGTGAACCGGTCGGACATCGTCTTGGGATCGAAGGAGGCGGGCATGGGGAGGGTGACGTCGATCACCCCTTCCGACTTGGGCGCGAGCGCGGCAAGATCGGGCAGGTCGGTCTTGTCCCAGATGAGCACGTTGCCCGTGCGGACCCCGTCGGCGATCCCCACGGCCTTTTCCCAATCGATCGGGGCGGCGGGGCCGCCGGTCTCGGCCGCGAGGCGGAAGGATACGTCGTTCACGGTTTGGGACCCCCGGTTGCCATAGGGGATCGACACGCGCAGCACCCCGCCGGAATCGAGCGTAAGGTCGTCTTCGCCGCCGTTCACGAGCAGGCGGAAGTCCAGCGTGCCTCCGAGCATGTCCGTGCGGGCGCTCGCCGCCGTCTGCGCGAGCTCGACCACGTCCGCGACGAGCATGACCCGCGCCTCGACCGCCTGCGTCCCTTCCGCGGAGGCCGTATAGCTTCCCTTCATGGTGACGGTGGCGTTGCCGCCAGCCGCGACCGGCGGAAGGTCCCAGGAAACGGCTCCTTCGCGGGATGGGGCCGGCTGCGAGGACAGGAAATGGAAGTCCTTGGGCAGCGCGACGAGAAGACGCACTCCCTCGAGCGCGACCGAGCCGGCATTCTCGACCTCGAGCACGTATTCGACCGTGTCCCCCGGGAGCGCCTTTTCCGGGCCCGTCACCGACGCCTTGAGCACGCTTCCGTCCACCGACACGGGGAGCGACTTGAAATCCTGGAAGTCCGAGCTGAAGTTCGCCGGACGGTAGGTGAAGGCCGCCTGCAGGGTCTGCGCGCTCGGCACCGCGGCGCGGAACCAGCCGGTCACGGTCACGGCCCCGTCGGAGCCCGGGGTGAGCGAACCCAGGCGCCAGGTGGTCCCCTCATCCGCCGCCGGGGTCGTCTTGGTGACCTGGAACGCGCTGGGGAGGTTGAGCGAGAGCTCGAGCTGCGCCACGGGAACGTCGCCCTCGTTGCGATACCGTACCGTATAGGTCGTTTCCTCGCCGGCACGCACGCTTCCCGACCCTTCGATCGTCCCCGCGAGGATGCGCGCGGGCGTGGACAGTCCGCGCCACAGGAAGAACCCGCCCCAGGCGGCCGCGGAGATGATGCCGAGGAAGAGGACGGCTCGCACGAGGAAGCGTCGCCACCTCCGGCGCGGGGCCTGGTCGAGCGACGAAAGGTCGGGGAGCTCCCCGTCGTCCTGCGCGTAGATGGCCTTCAACTCCCTTGCGAGGTCCGGATTCGGTGGGTGGTGGGCCGTCATATCATTCTGACCGTTCGAAAAGCACGGCAAAGAAGCCGTCGGAGCGGTTGTCGAAGGTAGCGCCCTTGAGGTCGTGCGAGGACCAGACGGCGCGCAACGCCTCCGGGATCCGCAGGGTGAGGTTCGTGGTGCGCGAGGCGACGCCGGACTGTTTCTGGACGGTAAGGGTGTACCGGTCGGTACGCGCGCGCCCGAGCCAGGACCAGAGCCGATCCGCAAGACCCTCCTGCGCGCCCGGAGCCGCCACGCGGAAGGGGAGGCGATAGGTGAAGGTCGCCGTCGCGCGTTCCCCAGGATCGACCTGCATCCAGTTGCCGAACACGGTCTTCCCGCCCTGTTCGGAGATGTCCGTGCCAGAGGCCGCATGCCTCGATGCCCCCTCCTTCTCGTACAAGAGATCGTCGTCCATCTCCCATTCGGGCTCCACGGACTCGAACAGCGACGGGTCCGGGGCGTCGAAACCCGAGGCGGACAGGAGCACGCTCCCCTTCGGGACATACAGGCGCAGGTAATCCACGTTGTTCACTCCCGTGAACAGGGCGCCCGGCTCGCCGTAGTGCGTGCGCGTCACCGTCACGGTGTCCGTGACGGTACCGTCCGCGTCCACCGCCACGGAAACGTCCACGGCCTCGTCGATCACCCGGTCGGTCTTGCCGCCTCCGAGGTTCGTATCGACGACCATGAGGTAATCGCCGTCGGTCCGCTTGAGTTCGCCGCCCCAGCCGAGGTCGCGCACCCGCCGCTCGAGTTCCTGGTCGGTGAAGTACACCTGCACGTCGCGTTCGACGAGCGATCGCGCGAGGCGGTCGAGCAGGGCGGGGAACGCGTCCACGGGAAGCGCGGCGGCGCGCTCGAGCAGGGCTCCTGAAAGGTCGCCGATGAACGCCTTCGGCCTGTTTTCCTCGCGGTCGTATTCGATCTCCACGATCTTCTGGGCCTCCAGGAGCACGTTGTCCGCCGTCACGGTGCGGGCATATCCGGGCATTTCCACCTCGCCCATCACTTCGAGAAGGTCCGGGAGAAGGGAGGCGTTCACCGCCACGACGCCGTCCACGGACGTGCCGCCGGCCTCTTCGTAGAATTGGATGATCTGGCGCGCGGAGGTCGGGAAATCCGGGAACCAGTTGGCGTCCTGGAACTCCCAGCGGGCGGAAAGGAGCGTGAGCGGCCCGGGCGCGGAGAGGAAACGCCGCATCATCCCGCGCACGTCATACGTCCCGCCTCCCGGCACGTGCATGCGCACGATGCGGCCTTCCGCGAGTTCGACCTCGGCGAAACTCCCCATGAACCCGCCGGTCGCGCGGAGTTCGGCGTCGTTTTGGAACACGAGGACGTACCGCTTCGCCCCGTCGGCGCCCAGCGCGGTGAGCGCGAGGTCGGCGTTCTCGAGCAGTTCCGCGAGGCCGGAGGCGAGCACGGGCAGGCGGCGCTTGAGCGCCTCAAGCGCGTCGCGGGAACCCTCCGGCACCGAGGCGACGGGGACGCGTGAAATCAGGTCGGATGCCTCGGAAAGATGGGGGAGGGCGGCGCGGAAATAGGTGGCGAGGAGCGACAGGCGCGAGGCGGGCGTCGGGTCGATCTGCCGCGTGAGCGCGACGAAGCCGTCCGCCATGCGCTCTCCGGCGGTCGCGAGCGATTCGCCGGCGCGGGAGAGGTCCGATGCGGCCGCGGCATCGGGGGCCGCCCCGTCGGGAAGCGCCGCAGACAGGAGCCGGACGCCTGCGCCCAAGTCGTCAATCGCCTCGCGCGCGTCGGAGAATCTGGTGCCGGAGAGCGCGAACCCGGCGCTTGCCGCGGCAGGGTCGCGGGAGAGCGCCGACGCGGCGCCGCTCTCAAGCGCGTTCATGGCATCCTCGCCGGCCGCGCGGGCGCGCCACCCGGCATCTCGCACGCTCCCGATGAGCCCGAGCGCGTGCAGGGGGATGACGAACGCGGCCGCGAGCAGGGCGAACGAGGCGACCGCGCGGAAGGAGAAGGAGGGGGTAGGTGGTAGGTGGTAGGTGGTAGGCGAGGGTATGGCGACGGGTTCGGGCATCATCCCGGCGATCTCAAGGTCGATCGCCTCAAGAGCCCCGTCTTCTTCCGGAACGTCTTCGGCCTCCTCCGCTTCGGGGAGTTCGAGCAGCATCGCGAGGTCTTCGGGCGCGGGAGGCGGGGTGAGCGCGGAGAGGTCAAAGCCCTCCGTACGCGAGAGTCCGGAGGGAGGAACGGCCGTGAAAGCGGATGCAAGGCGCGGGAGGGCGATGTTGAGCCGCCCGCGCGTCGCGAGATCCTCCGCGAGTTGGTCCGACACGTCGAGCGACTCGAGCGTGAGCGAGCGGTCCTCCAGGCGCTCCGGAAGGACCAGGGCTTCCGCCTCGAGCAGGTTGAGCAGGATCTCCGCCTCCGCCCCGACGTCGGATGAGGATGGCGCGCTCTCCGGCGCAAGGTGGATGACGTAGGGGGAAACGGTCCCGCGCCCGGCACGCAGGTTCGGCGCTCCGGTGCCGCCCTCCCGAAGGACGGGCGGGGCGCAGCGGTCGTATTCTTCCGACGACAAACGCCTGCGTCGCGCCAAAAGCATCCGTGCGAGCGCATCCGCGCTTACGGCGTGCGTGAGCGATCGCTTCACGCGGGGTCCGGGATTGGGTTGGGGGACCGCCATAGGGTGCTTCACGCCTTCATGGCCCGCTCGTACACGCGCCGCGTCTCCTCCGCCATGCGACGCCAGGAGTAGCGCCGCGCCCGTTCGCGCCCGCGTTCGCGCAGCTGGCGTCGGATCGGTTCGTCCGTGAGGAGCGTTCCCATCGCTTCGGCCATTCCCGCGGCGTCATGCGGCGGGAAGTACAGCGCCGCGTCGCCGTACACCTCCGGCAGGCTTCCGGCCTGCGCGGCGGCGACCGGCACCCCCGCGCTCATCGCCTCGAGTCCCGGGAGGCCGAATCCCTCCGCTCGGGAAGGGAACGCGTAGGCGCGGGCGTCGCGGTAAAGGGCGGATACGGTCTCGTCGTCCGGGTTCGCGACGAACCGGACCGCGTCGCGGATCCCGAGGGCCTCGGCCTCCCGCTCCAGGCGCCGGGAAAAGGCGTCCTGCGCCCCGGCGAGCACGAGCGTCACGTCCGGATGCTCCTTATGGACCATCACGAACGCCTTCAGGAGCATCTCGAGGTTCTTGTGCGGATAGCTGTTACCGACGTGGAGGATGTAGGGAGCGGAAGGGGGTAGGGGGTAGTGCGTAGGGGGTAGGTCGGTCACGCCTTCGTAGACCACCGAGATCTTCTCCGGTGACACGTCGGGAAAGTGCGACAGGATGGATCGCTTGGCGTATTCGGATACCGCGATGATCCCGCGGCTCGCGCGTATCGCGTGGGCAAGCACGACCTTGTAGGCGGCGTACTTCGCTCCGTAGACGAGCGGGGCGCGCGTGGTCGCCCGCGCCGAGCGAGGTTCGTCGAGCAGGATCAGGTCGTGGATGGTGACGACGAACGGGGTGCGGATCCCGAGCGGGACGTTCCAATGGGGGAAATGCAAGAGGTCGCAGTGCGCGGCGTCCAGGCGGGGGGCGAGGAACAGCTGTTCGCGTAACGTATACCAGCGGATGTCCGCGAGGCGTTTCTCGAACCGATCCTCCGAAACGCGAGGCGCTTCGAGGTTCGCGTTGAGGAGCCAAAGGACGTACTGGGTTTTCCGATCGGCATCCTCCAGATGATTCACGAGTTGCTCAACATAGCGGCCAAGTCCGCCGCCTCCGACACGAGGCCCAAACATGCGTGCATCGATCCCCACTCGCATGCCTTGATTATAGCAAATTTCACGCAAAAAATCGGCGGTCAAGCCGATGGTTATCCACACAGGGGGCGAGGTTCAACCTTGGAGGTTAAACCTTGCCCCCGTGAATGGCCTCAAGGGTTAATCGGGCTGCCTGTTCCCAACCGAATCCGGAAGTGCGTCGTAATCCGGCGTCGCGCAATCGTGCGCGAAGCGCGCTTGAACCCAAGAGTTGTCCAATCGCGTCGGTGAGGTCGTCCGTGAGCAGCGGATCCACCAAGATGGCCGCATCCCCGGCCGTCTCAGCCACGCCGGACGACAGGCTGGTGATGACCGGCGTCCCGCTCGCCATCGCTTCGAGCACGGGGAGCCCGAACCCTTCGTAATGCGACGGCCAAACGAGGGCTTCGGCTGCGCGATAAAGCGCCGGACGCGCTTGCGTCGGGACGTATCCGAGCAGGCGGACCCAACCCTGGGCATCGGGGCGTGACAGGCGCCGCCGAAGCGCCCCGGCGTTCCACCCCCACCTTCCGGCAAGCACCAGGGCGATGTCGTCCCCGGCGCGTTTTCGATAGGCCGCGACCGCGTCCACGAGGGCGACCACGTTCTTGCGCGGTTCAAGGGTGCCCACGAACAGCAGGAAGCGACCCGGGACACCCAATTTCGAGCGCCAGCCATGGTCTGACGGGTCCGAGTGCGGCGAAAACGCATCCGCGACCCCGTGCGGGATGACCTTGATGCGACCAGCGACGCCTGGAAAACAGGCAGAGAGGTCGTCAGCCGTGGCGTTTGACGGGACGAGGACGGTCGCGGCGTTTCCGATGAGCCGTTCCGGCCGGCAGGCGGCATGCCAGGCGCGCATTTTCCACGAGTACCATTCGGGGAACAGGCGCCAGGACAGGTCGTGGATGGTCAGGACATGCGGAAGGGATCTCGGGACGGATACGATATCGAGATTCGGGAGGAAAAGTCGGTCAAACGTCCCTCTGGCGAGGCGGTCGATGGTCGGGCGTCCCGTCAGGATCACGCTCGCGTTCAGGAGCTTATTGGGGACGCGGCGGTGCACGTGCACGACCCCCTCATGCTCCCCCTTTCCAAGGGGGAGATAGCACGCTACCCCTCTCCTCTCGGAGGAGAGGGCATGGGTCAGGTCTGGGGCGTGCATGCCCGTGGTGAGCAGCGTGAAGCGGTCCGACGGGGCGAGCGGGAACATCCGTCGCAGGACCTCGGTCGCATACGTCCCGACCCCGCTCGGGGAACGAACGGACAGGTCGCGGGCCCCGACGAGCACGCGCATATCAGCGGCGTCGACGTTCCTCCCAGGCGCGTTCGACGTAGGTCTTCAGTTCCGCCTTGAACCGCTCCAGGCCGAACCGGGACGCATGCGCCCGGATGGCGGCTCCGTCGTAGCGCGTAGCGTCGAACCGGATGAGATGGTCGGCGAGTTCCTCCCAGCTTTGCTCGTCGAACAGCTCGCCCGTGACCCCTTCGATGACCGTTTCCGTCGCGCCTCCGCGCCGCCAGGCGATGACGGGGATTCCGGAGGCCATGGCTTCCACCGGCGTGATGCCGAAATCCTCCTCTTGCGGGTGGATGAACGCCTTGGCTCCGGCGTAGAGCTCCGCCTGCCGCTCTGGGGACACCCGGCCGAGGAATTCCACGTTTCCCTTGGCACGCGCTCGCAGAGCCTGCTCCACCGGCCCCGTGCCAAAGATTTTCACGGGGATGCCGGTACGGTTCGCGGCCTCCACGATGAGGTCGTAGCGTTTGTAGGCGACCAGGCGTCCTCCGGCGAGGAAGTAGGAGGGAGTCGGGAGTCGGGAGTCGGGAGTCGGGAGATTGGCAAAGCGATGGATGTCGACCGGGGGATGGATCACATCCGACGTCCGGCCGTAGTATTTCGCGATGCGCCGCTTCACCGTCTCGGAATTTGCCACGAACGCGTCTACGCGGTCCGCGGCCTGGCGGTCCCACATCCGCAACGCGGAAAGCACCGGGGGGAGGGCGGCCTTCACGAATCGTGGCTGCCGCAGCTCGGCCACGTAGCTGTGCGTGTCGCTCCACAGGTAACGGGTGGGCGTGTGGCAGTAACACACGTGCAGGGCATCGTCGCGGGTGATCACCCCCTTCGAGAACGCGCTTGAGCTCGACACCACCACGTCGAATTCCCGCAGGTCGTACCCTTCGGTGGCCGTGGGCATGAGCGGCAGGTACCACTGCAGGTTCGTCTTCGCGAAGGGTAGCCGCTGGATGAACGAGGTGCGGATGTCCTTTCCGGCGAAGGAAGGGAACCGGCGCGCATCGAAAACGAGGGCGTAGGTGGGTGCCGAGGGCCAGATCTCCTGGATGGCCTCGAGCACCTTTTCCGCACCCCCGTCTTGGACGAGATGGTCGTGGACGATGGCGAGTTTCATGTGAGAGGCGAGAAGGCCGCAGGCGTTAAGGCATCAGCTGCTAAGGCCTTGTCCGCCTGAGGCCTTAACGCCTAGTAGGCCCCTTTCTTGAAGATCACCGCAAGCGGCGTCTTGAGGAGCAGGTACAGGTCGAGCCAAGGGCTCCAGTGCTCAAGATAATGGATATCCAGCCGCACTTCCTCGTCAAAGTCAAGGTCCGCACGGCCGCTCATTTGGGCCATCCCCGTGATGCCCGGCTTCACCGTGAGCACCTTGCGCTGATGCGGCTTATAGAGCGCCACCTCCTCGGGCAGGTGCGGGCGCGGGCCCACGAGCGACATGCGGCCGAGGAACACGAGGAAGAACTCCGGGAGCTCGTCAAGGGAGAATTTCCGAAGGAGGCGGCCGATCGGGGTCACGCGCGGGTCGTCCTTCAGCTTGAACAGCGGGGACCCTTCGCGCATGTTCCCGTATCGCTTGAGGAACGCCGGATCGAAACGATACGTGTGCGCGTCCTTCACCATGGAACGGAACTTGAAGTAGTGGAACGACTTTCCTCCCTGCCCGACGCGCATGACCTTTCCCCCGTGCGGGAGGCGGGAGAACAGCACGCGCCCCGGGCTTTCGAGGAACAGGGCGACGGCGATCGCGAGCTGGACGGGAGCGGTGAGGACGATGAGGATTCCCGACACCGCGATGTCGAACGCGCGCTTGTAAATCGCCCCCCAGCCGTCGAGCGGGGTCTTGCGCACCTCGATCACCGGGACGCCGGCGAAGGCGTGCATCACGCTTTTTCCGACGGCGGAAGCGAAGAAATCGGCCGTATAGCGGAAGCCTAAATGCTCCACTTCCGTGAACCCGAGGACGTCGAGCGCCGCCTCGCGGCTCGCCTCGGGATCGGTGAGCCACACCTCGTCGACCTTGTCCTTGCGCTTGAGCTCGCGGATGCGCTCCGCCACCCCGCCATCGAACCTCTTGAAATGCCCGGTCACATGGAAGCCGAACCGGTGCCGGTCGGCGAAGAAGGCGTCGAGCGCCGCGCTTGAGCGGTTCTCCCCGATGAGCACGACCCGGCACTCGCCGATGCCCCAGCGGATGAGGCTGCGCTGCACGAGGCGCACCGCGAGGCGCTCCGCGCAGACGAACGCGATGGACAGGAGCCAGGCCGCCACCGCGATGTAGCGGGACTCGAAGAAGGTGCGGGAGAAGAACAGGATGGCGAACACGGCCGCCATGCCCGTGGAGCAGGCGAGCGCCACGCGCGTGAGCTCGTGCGCGATCGCGACCCGTCGGGTGGTATACAACCCTGACGCGGCGAACACGAGCAGCCACACGAACGCCGCGAACGCCGCCACGGGAAGGTAGCGCTCGATGGTGAGATCGAAGACGACCGGTCGCACCGAGGTGAACACCGGCAGGAACCGCGAATAATACGCGGTCACCGCGGCGGCCACGAGGGCGAGCAGGTCGAGCGGGAGCAGGACGATCGTAAAAAACAGTCCGGATCGCTTCATAGCCCACGCATGGTAACAAAAAACCCCGCGTGAAGCGAGGTTTTTTGGTGTCCCGGGAGATGCCTGTAAGCCGAATTTTGTCTGTCGTCCCTTGCGGGGCGGAGACGGCCATCTCTCTGGTCCTGGCGTTGCCGCCAGGTTCTAGCGAGCTACCAAACTTGCTCTTGCACCGGAGCGGGTTTTCCACGCGCCCATGTCGCCATGGGGCCTACGCGGTAGCCTTGCGACTTCCGCGATCTTTTCACCTTTCTCCCCCATGGCTCCGTGAGGAGCGACGGGGGATAGTATAGTCTCTGTGGCACTTTCCCTAGGCTTACGATGAGAGGCAAACGCGTGAATTTCTCCAACGCGTTTAAACCCCACCGACATACCTGGTCGCCGTTAGCGACGCTCCTTTTCAAAGGACCTTGCGGCCCAAGGGGTGTTCGGACTTTCCTCACCCCGACATGACGTCGGGGCGTAGCCGTCCGGCATTCCAAGGACCCCGGGAGATTAGCACGAAACGGCCGGGCCGTCAACGGAGGGACACCCCGATCCTCTCCCGCACTTTTTGCATGCGCCGCTCGGCCCGTTCGGCGGCCTTCTCGGCCCCCGCGTTGAGGACCTTCACCAGCTCGTCCTCATGCGCGAGGTACGTCTTGATCTTGGCTTGCAGCGGCTTGAGCCAGAGGGAGATGACCTCGGCGAGGTCGGCCTTGAAGTCGCCATAGCCCTTGCCGAGATAGTCGCCTTCGATTTCCTTCACGCTGCGGTGCGTGACGAGCGAGTAGATGGTGAGCAGGTTGGTCATCGCCGGACGACCCTCGCCGGCGCGGACCGCGGCGCCCGAGTCGGTGACGGCCGCTTTCACCTTTTTCATCACCGTCGCCTCGTCGTCGAGCAGGGAAATGTAGTTCTTGGCGCTCGTGGCCGACTTGCTCATCTTTTTCGTCGGGTCATCAAGCCCCATGACGCGCGCCCCTTCGGCGCGGATGCTCGGTTCGGGCACCACGAAGGTCTCGCCGTAGTCGCGGTTGAAGCGGATGGCGAGGTCGCGCGCGAGCTCCACGTGCTGCTTTTGGTCCGCGCCCACGGGGACGAGCTCCGTGTCGTAGAGCAGGATGTCGGCGGCCATGAGGACCGGGTAGGTGAACAGGCCGACGGAGACCTTTTCGGCTCGCGCCCCCGCCTTGTCCTTGAACTGCGTCATGCGCTCGAGCTCGCCCACGCGCGCGATGCAGCTCAACACCCATCCGAGCTCGGCGTGAGCCGGCACCGCCGACTGTTGGAACAGCAGCGTCTTCGCCGGATCGATCCCGCAGGCGAGATACGTGGCGGCCGCGAACAGGATGTTGCGTCGCAGCTCGTCGGGTTTCTGCGGGACGGTGATCGCATGATAATCGACGATGAACATCGTCAGATCGTGCTGTGCTTGAAGGGTTACGGCCGGTTCGATCGCCCCGAAGTAGTTGCCCAGGTGCAGGACCCCGGACGGTTGAAGCGCGGTGAGGACTTTTGCCATACGCGGCCCATCGTAACAGGGGAGCAGCCAAACGAAAAGCCGGTCATATGACCGGCTCTCCGACACTCTTCAAACCCTTCCCACCCTATTACACCTCGATCACGACAGGAAGGATCATCGGCCGGCGCTCCGTCTGCTGGAACAGGTACATCCCCAGCTCGTCGCGCACCTTCTGCTTGATCTCGTCCGGATCGGCCTCGGAGGCGGAGCGCTTCTCAAGCACCTTCGCGACCTGCTTGCGCACGTCCTCCACCAGTTCCTGGTGCTCCTTCATGAAGATGAACCCGCGGCTGGTGATGTCCGGCGCGCCGACGAGCATGCCGCTCTTCTTGTCGATCTTCACGACCACGATCACCATGCCGTCCTCGGCGAGCGCCTGGCGGTCGCGCAGCACCACCTGGGAGACGTCGCCCACGCCCAGCCCGTCCACGAACACGTAGTCGGTGGGGAGCTTCTCGTTGGTAAGCGTGCCGTGGCCGGGGGAGAACTCCATGACCTGGCCGTTGTCCACCACGAACACGTTCTCCTCCTTCCATCCCATGGAGTAGGCCACCTCGGCGTTCTCGCGCAGGAGGAAGTGGTTGCCCTCGATGGGGCAGTAGTATTTGGGCTTGAACAGGGCGAGCATGAGCTTGATGTCCTCCTGCATGGCGTGGCCGCCGGCGTGCACGTCCATGATGTCCTTGTGGATCACCTTGGCGCGCTTGCGATAGAAGATGTCCTTGAGGCGCTGCACGCTCTCCTCGTTGCCCGGGATGACCGAGCTTGAGAAGATCACCGTGTCCCCCTTGATGATGCGCACGCTGCGGTGCTCGTCGGAAGCGATGCGGTTGAGCGCCGCGTTCTTCTCGCCTTGGGCGCCCGTGCACACCACCACGATCTTCTCCTGCGGGTACTTGTCGATCTGGTCGATGGGGATGAGCGTCTTCAGGTTGATCTTGATGAACCCGAGCTCCTTGGCGATCTCCACGTTGGTCTTCATGGAGAATCCGTCGAGCGCCACCTTCTTGCCGTGCTTCTCGGCGCTCTCGAGGATCTGCTTCACGCGCGAGAGCAGGGAGGCGAAGGTGCCCACGATCACGCGCCCCGGCGCCTTCTCGATGATGCGTTCGATCTCGTCGCCGATCACGCGCTCGGACTTCTGGTGGCCCGGGATGCCGGCGCAGGTGGAGTCGCCCATGAGCATGAGCACGCCTTTCTTGCCGATCTCGGCGATGCGCTGGAAATCGGCATGCTGGGTGCCGGCCGGGTGGAAGTCGAACTTCCAGTCGCCCGTGTGGCAGATGGTGCCCGCCGGGGTGTCGATCACGATGCCGGCGGAGTCCGGGATGTTGTGGTTGATGTGGAAGAACGACACGCGGAAGACGCCCAGCTGCAGCACGTCGTCGATCTTCGTCACCTTCACGTTGAGCGGCGGGGTGTCGAAGTCCTCCTGGCGGCGCTTGATGATCCCGGCCGACATGGGGAGCGCGTAGATGGGCGGGTTGCCGATCTTGGGGACCACGTGCGGGATCGCCCCGATGTGGTCGTAGTGGCCGTGGGTGATGATGACCCCGCGGACGTTCTTCTCCTTCCCCTTGAGGCCGGTCATGTTCGGGATGATGTAATCGACCCCCGGCATGTCCTCGTTGGGGAATTGCAGCCCGAGGTCCACGATGATGATGTCGTTGCCGTACTCGAGCATGGTGCAGTTGCGGCCCACCTCCTCGCAGCCGCCGAGCACGGCGACGCGCAGCTTCGGGCTGCCCGGGGGAAGGGGCCTCCCCGCGCCGGAGGGCGCGGAAGAAGGGGCGCTGCCCCCGGCGTTCACGTTGTCGCGCGTGAACACGCGCCCGCGGAAGCGGTCGAATCGGCCTCCGCCTTGCTGGTGCGGGCCGCGGGACTGGTCTCGGCGTCCGCCATCGCGGCGGGGTTGCTGCTGGTTCGGTTGTTTGTCAACCATAAGAAATAACTAAGGTGGTAGTGGGTAGTGCGTAGTGCGTAGGATATTCCTACGCACTACCACCTACTCCCTACGCACTGAATAAAGATTTCCATGTAAGAACGAACGGTTTCACGTGCGCTTTCGACGAGACGTATCCCGCGATACGTCTCAGGAAAATGCATGTGGGAATCCCCCGAAGCCCAATCGTCAGATTGGGCGAAGGGGGATGGTGCCCAGAGAGAGACTCGAACTCTCAAGCCCGTGAGGGCACAGGCTTCTGAGACCTGCGCGTATACCAATTCCGCCATCTGGGCACGGGGCTGCGGCTAGCGCAGCACGTTCTTGGTTTTGATGTACCAGCTCGTAACGTTGGCGAATCGGTCCGAAGGGGTGATGACGCGGGGGATGTCCACGTTGCGGATCTTTGACGAGACCGCATAGGCGTAGGCGGACTGGTAGAGGAACACCGCCGGCAGGTCCTCCGCGAGCAGGGATTGGAATTCCTCGTATTTGGCCGCGCGCGTCGCTTCGTCCGTGCTCTGGCGCGCCTCCTCGAGGAGGGTGTCGGCCTTGCGGTTGCCGTAGTTGGCGAGGTTGAGTCCCTTGCCGGACGCCTGCGACGAATGCCAGAACGGGAAGGGATCCGGATCGAGGCCGAGCAGGGTGCCGGTGAGCAGCATCTCGTAATCGCGCGGTTCGATGACGTCCGCGAGCAGTTCGTCGGCCGGCACGGCCGCAACCTCCACCTTGATCCCGATATCGGCGAGCTGCGTCGCGATGCGTTCCGCCGTGCGGATGAGCTCCGGATGCTGGACGGTCTTCAGGGTAAGGGAAAACTCGTTCGTTGTCGAGCCCCCCGCTTCGCCTGCCGCTTTCTTCCTGGCTTCATACAGGTCTTTCGGAAGCGTGCGCACGTCCGACCCGTCGACCTTCGGAAACCCCGCCTTCTCAAGGAGGGCCATCGAGGCGGCGGGGTCGAACGTGGGCCAGGCCACGTCCGGGGCGTAGCCGACCATGTCCGGGAGGATCGGGGAGTCGACCACGGCGCCGCGGCCGCTGAGGGCATCCTCGAGGATCGCCTGCTTGTTCAGCGCGAGCGCGATGGCCTTGCGCACCTCCGGCTTCTTCAAGGCCGCCGCCTTTTCCTGGTTGAAGGAGAGCGTGGTGACGCGCGGGAGGGAGGGGCGCAGCAGCGTGACGTTCCGATTCTTCGCCACCGCCTCTTCCTGGTCGCTCGACACGAATGCCATCCCTTCGACGTTGCGGTTCTCAAGCGCGCCCTGCGCATCGTTCCCGTCGGCGTAGAACTTGAAGGTGAGCGTGTCGATGAGAGCCGGGGTGGCGTAATACGCGGCATAGCGCGCGAGGGTGTAGGAGAGGATGCGCCCGTTCTTGTCCTTGGAGAACGAGGCGAACTTGTACGGGCCGCTCCCGATCGGTTCCAGGTTGCGGGTGGCGAGCGGGGCATTGCGCGGCGGGATGCCGCCCCAGAGCCCCTCTGGGAGGATGCCGACCGTGAGCGTGGAGAGGAACGGCGCGAACGGCTTCTCAAGCGAGAAGGCCACCGTGCGGTCATCCACCTGGCTTACGGCGACCCCGCGGAAGGACACCTCGAGCGGGCTGCGATAGGCCGGGTCCTGGATCGCGGTGATGGTGAACAGCACGTCCTTCGCCCGCACGGAAGACCCGTCGTGGAACGTCGCGTCGTCGCGCACGGTCACCGAATAGGTCTTCCCGTCCTCGGAGATCTCCATCTTCTCAGCCAGGTCGTTCACGAGGCCTTCCTTGGGATCGAACCGCAAGAGCCCGG
Organism: Patescibacteria group bacterium; assembly: GCA_004297215.1. Classification (NCBI taxonomy): domain Bacteria; species Patescibacteria group bacterium. The sequence continues at coordinate 579,824 of SCUM01000001.1, read as the reverse complement.
AATAGACCAGGCGCGCCAGGTCGGCGTCCACGTCGGAGGCCGTGGAGTACAGCGGGTTCACGAACTGCGGCTCGCCCACGAGGGCCTCCACGTACTCGCCTCCTTCCGCCGGGATTTCCAGGCGGTGGGTGGCCACATACCATGTGCCAAGCGCCGAGGCGGAAAGGACGAAGAGGAGGAGGCAGGACAGGGCCAAGAGCCGTTCGCGGCGCGTGAGCAGGCGCGGAAGGGCGCCCCACTGCTTGAGCGTGGGCAGTCCGCGGCGGCGTTTCACGGAAAGCACCTGGCGCATGGCCAGGTCCTTGGGTCCCTGGGGTGGGGGGCGGCGGAACACAGGGCGTTACACCAGGGCATTGGCCAGGGCGACGCCGAGGAACAGGATCGACAGGACGACGCTGCCCTGGAACAGGCGCTTCTCGATGCCGCGCTTGGTGCGGTACACGTTCCCTTCGCCGCCGAAGGCGGACGAAAGTCCCGAGCCGCGCGACTGCAGCAGGATGGAGGCCGCAAGCAGCACGGCAAGCGCGAGTTCCGCGGCGTTGAGGATGGCGTTGGTGTTCATAAAGACGGCGAAATCATACCATTTTCGCCCCGAATCGTCAATCCCGACGCATCGCTCCCGGCGATGGTCGGGACCCCGACCCCAAAGGGCGTCGGGGCGGGACGGTCTTCTTGGCGCCCGCGAAGCGCTTCATGCCGCGTCCCGACACCTTCATCTTGGGGCGACCTTTCTTTTCGCGACGCTTCGAACGCTCCAGGCCTTTGTGTGCGGCTTCCTCCATAGGGGCGATATGTAGGATGAAGAATGTAGGATGTAGGATAATTTGTCCCATCCTTCATCCTACAGTCTACATCCTACATGCTATACTTTCCCAATGGATTCTCCCATCCCGACATCGTCGACGCGTCGTCGAACGCTTATCGTCACGGCCGGCGTGCTCGTTGCGCTCGCCGCCGCGGGGTCGTTCGCGTACCGCGTGGGACACTACGCGCGGCTCATCCAGGCCGGGTCCATCACGCGTTCCGATCTCGCCTTCCTGTCGAACTACACGCCGAGCGCGGTCGCTTCCGCGCTCTCGTCCGGCACGACCTCCGAGGCGACGGACCGCGCCTCCGCGCCCGCCCTCGGCGCGCCGGACGCGAAGGTGACGATCGTCGAGTTCGCGGATTTCGCCTGCCCGTTCTCGCGCGCGTCGAGCTTCACGATGCGATCCCTCGCGGCCAAGTACGGCGACCGCATCCGATACGCCTACCGCGATTTCCCGCTCGGCGAGCTGCATCCCGACGCGCTCGGCGCTTCCATCGCCGCTTCGTGCGCGGGCACGCAGGGAAAGTTCTGGGAGTATCATGACAAGCTCTATCTTTCCCAGTCCGATCTCGGCGCGGCCCGCCTCAAGGCGCTCGCGCGCGAGGCCAACCTCGACCTCGTCGCGTTCGACGCCTGCGTGGCGGACCCCTCCGTGCGCACCGCCGTGCTCGAAGATTACCAGGCCGGCCTGGAAGCCGGCGTCGAAGGCACGCCCACCTTCTTCATCAATGGGACGATGATCCCCGGCGCCATCCCCGAGGACATCCTCGACGGCCTCATCGAACGCGCCCTTGCGCAGTGATATGTCTCGTCTCGCGGCTGCATTCCTTCTTGCCATATCTTTCCTCGCCCCGATGCCGCGGGTCGTTTTCGCGCAGACCGCGCCAGCGCCAGCCTCCACCACATGCACGTGCTACTGCACCTCCCCGAACGGGGCCGTCACGACCGGGCCGCAACAACCCGAAGCATGTTCTGACAGCTGCAAGAAAGGCGGGGAGAAGCAGATCATGTGCGGCAAGACGCCCACCGACACGCCGGAGAACAACACGCTGTGTTTCACGCAGAAGGAATGCGAATCCCAGGCGGACGGGAAGGGCCGCCAGGCGGGACGGTGGCTCGGGCAGGCGCCGGACTGCGTCGCTTCCTTTGGCGGACAGGGCTACTGCACCCCCATCACATACGCGGACATCGACCTGTCCTTCAAGCTCGGCGAAGTGAGCAAGGTGAGCGACCTGGGCGACTACGTCCAACGAGGCTACAACCTCCTGCTGGGCATCGGCACCACCATCGCGATCGTGATGATCATGGTGGGCGGCCTGCAGTACGTGATCGGGGCCGGGATGAGCGAGCAGGTGATGAAGGGAAAGGAGCGCATCAAGAAGGCGCTCATCGGCCTCGTGCTCCTCATGGGAGCGTACGTGATCCTGAACACGGTGAGTCCGCAGCTAGTGCGCCTAGAGCTCCCCGCCACGCCCATGGTGAAGCGGGTGACGCTGCTTGACGGGAGCAAGGATTGCAAGACGCTCGAGGATAAGGGTTTCAAGACCGGGGATGCCGTTGCCGGCAAGCTTGGGTTGAACTTCTGCGGGGCCACGAAGCCGGTCCTGAAGGACGAAAAGGGAACCGATGTGGCCGCAGGTTCCATCTGCCAGGTCATGGAGTGTCCGCCAAGCGCCGGGGAAGGGGCGCGGTGCGCCGGCATCGGGGACAAGGCGGTTTGCGTAAGCTGTCAGGCCGCCGTGCCAAATAATTCCATCGGCCTTAAGCCTGATGCCGGCAGCTGTCGCCAGCTTAAGAAGGACGACGTGCCGAAAGAACTCGCGAAAGATCAGACGCCCACGGAGCTGAACTACTGCTTCTTTACGACCGATAGCAGTGCCATGCTCGGTGCCGGAGCTGTCGTAGCCGATGTCGCGGTAGGCGCTGCAGCCGGTACGGTTGTACCAGGAGTTGGCACTGTCACGGGGGCGGCTGTCGGTGCTGGCGTGGCGGTCAGTTCCGCCCTTATCGCTGCGGGAACCTGCGCGGAATTATCGATCCGATGTGCAGACATCAAGGCGTGCAATGATTACATGGGACAGAAAGCGAAAAACGAATGGCTCGTGTCGGGAGCGCTCATGGGCACGATTGACGAAGCCGGCGATATGACGGGCGAGAAGCTGTGTACTCTTGACCCCTGCGACATCGCGAAGAAGAAAAAAATCCAACCATGTCAGTTCGTCGAACGCACCGGAGTCAATGACGAATGCTGGTCGGCGGAGGAGATTGAGGAAGAAATGGAGTTTGAAGAGAGGCGTGCCGAAGGGTTCGGTGCCATTCCTTGATCGGTTGCGTGACAGGGGACGGTCACACGAATGGCTCCGACGACGCGTCGGGCCATTTTCGTTTCGCCACCCCGTCCCCTTGCCCCGCCGGAAAAACCCTGATAGCATGCGCGCACTCGTGTGTAAAAACTTGAAGAACCAAATCTTGAAGGACCAAAGGTTCATGGAAAGTTCGAAAGGATAAAGGAACGGGATTTCGAACTTCGTCCTTCAATCTTTCTGTCACCCTTTGGTCCTTCAAGATTTCAGGTTTCAAGTTTTTTTCTCCCCTCCCGTTATGAAAGAGGTCATCTCCGTCCGTGGCGCGCGCGTGCACAATTTGAAAAACGTTTCGGTCGACATCCCAAAGAACAAGCTGGTGGTCGTCACCGGCCTGTCCGGTTCGGGGAAGTCCTCGCTCGCCTTCGACACCATCTACGCCGAAGGGCAGCGCCGGTACATGGAGTCGCTTTCGAGCTATGCGCGGCAGTTCCTGGAGCTTCAGGACAAGCCGGACGTGGACGAGATCACCGGCCTTTCGCCGACGATCGCCATCGACCAGAAATCTTCCTCGCACAACCCGCGTTCCACGGTCGGGACCGTCACAGAAATCTACGATTTCCTCCGTCTCCTGTTCGCGCGCGCGGGCCGGCCGCACTGTCCCACGTGCGGACAGCCGGTTTCGGAGCAGGACCTCACCTCCATCGTCGGGAAGGTGACCTCGCTCGCCAAGGAAGGGACCATCCAGCTGTTCGCGCCGGTCGTGCGCGAGGTGCGTGGCGAGCACAAGGCCGTGCTCGTGGCCGCGGCTTCGGCGCATTTCTCCCGCGTGCGCTTCGACGGGTTCCTGATGGACCTCGACGAGGCGATCGCCATGCGCAAGGACAAGAAGAAGGCGCACACGATCGAGGTGATGGTGGCCGAGCTCGGTGCCGGCATCGAATATCCGCCTGCGCAGATCGTGGACCTCGTGAAGAAGGCGCTCGAGTACGGCAACGGGCTGCTGCTCGTGGTGCGCGACGACACGGGCGACGAGACGCTTTTCTCGCAAAGCTATTCCTGCCTCCAGTGCGGCGTGAATTTGCCCAAGCCGGAGCCCCGTCTCTTTTCCTTCAACAGCCCATACGGCGCCTGCATCGGCTGCACCGGCCTTGGGGTGAAGCTCGTGCTTGAGCCCGAGCTCGTGATTCCCAATCCGCGCCTGTCGTTTGCCGAAGGCGCGGTGCGGCCGTGGACGCGCATCGCCGGGAACCAGACGAGCTACCTGCGCCTGCTCGAGGCCGTGGGCAAGCGCCATAAGTTCTCCACGAACGTCCCGGTCGAAAAGATCGGGAAGGAGAAGATGAACCTGGTGTATTACGGCACCGGTGACGACACGTACGCACTCGACGGAGCGGAGGTCACCTTTCCCGGCATCCTTGCCCAGCTCGAGGCCAAGTACCGCGAGACGGATTCCGATTACGTGCGCCACGAGCTCGAGGGATACATGCGCACCATGGTGTGTCCGGTATGCGACGGGAAGCGCCTCAAGCGGGAGGTGCTCGCCATCACGATCAACGGCCTGTCCATCGCCGACGTGGTGAACAAGAGCATCGAGGAGTGCGCGGTGTTTTTTGAGGGGTTGATGGGAAAGGCGGACAAGGCCTCAGGCGGACAAGGCCTCAGGCGGACGAACGTTCCTGCGGCCTTATCGCCTAAGGCCTTCAACGCCTCAGACCTCACGAAAGAAGAGAAGATGGTCGCTGAACGCGTCGCGAAGGAAGTGGTGGCGCGTCTTTCCCATCTCGTCGACGTCGGCCTCGGGTATCTCACGCTCGATCGCTCTGCCATGACGCTCTCCGGCGGGGAGGCGCAGCGCGTGCGGCTTGCGAGCCAGCTCGGGAGCTCGCTCTCCGGCGTCATCTACATCCTCGACGAGCCTTCGATCGGGCTGCATCCGCGCGACAATGACCAGCTCATCGGCACCATCAAGCGCCTGCGGGACGTGGGGAACTCGGTGATCGTGGTCGAGCACGACGAGGCGATGATCCGCGCGGCCGACTACGTGTTCGACGTGGGTCCCGGCGCCGGCGAATACGGCGGGGAGATCGTGGCCGAAGGCACGCCCGCGCAGCTTGAGCGCGACAAGGAGTCGCTCACGGGCAGCTACCTCTGCGGCAAGAAGAACATCCCGCTCCCCAAGTCGTACCGCAAAGGGAGCGGCAAGGCGCTCACGATCGAAGGGGCCTCCGCCTTCAACCTCAAGGGCATCGACGTGAAGATCCCGCTCGGGCGTCTCGTGTGCGTCACGGGCGTGTCGGGCTCCGGCAAGTCCACGCTCATCCTCGACATCCTCGGGAAGGCGCTCTCCCGCCATTTCTATCGCGCCAAGCTCTATCCGGGCGCGCACAAGGACATCAAGGGGTTGGAACACGTCGACAAGGTGGTGGCCGTCGACCAATCGCCCATCGGCCGCACGCCCAGGTCGAATCCCGCCACGTATACCGGCGTGTTCACCTCCGTGCGCGACCTGTTCACCGAGGTGCCGGAGGCGAAGATGCGAAGCTTCGACGCCGGGAAGTTCAGCTTCAACGTGAAGGGCGGCGGCCGGTGCGAGGCGTGCGGGGGCGACGGGATGCGGCGCATCGAGATGCAGTTCCTCCCCGACGTGTACGTGGAATGCGCCGAGTGCCGCGGCACGCGGTACAACCAGGAAGTGCTCGAGATCCACTACAAGGGGAAGTCCATCGCGGACGTCCTGAACATGACCGTCGAGGAAGCGCGCCGCTTCTTCGCCGACCAGCCGGCAGTGTTCGATAAGCTAGACGTGCTCCACGAGGTCGGCCTCGGCTACCTGCGCCTCGGCCAAAGCGCCACCACGCTTTCCGGCGGCGAGGCCCAGCGCGTGAAGCTCTCCACGGAACTGTCGAGACGCGCGACGGGAAAGACCGTCTACATCCTGGACGAGCCGACCACCGGCCTGCACTTCGAAGACATCAAGCGGCTCCTCGGCGTGCTCCATCAGCTCGTGGACAAGGGGAACACCGTGGTCATCATCGAGCACAACCTCGACGTCATCAAGGGGGCCGACTGGGTGATAGACATGGGGCCAGACGGGGGCGACAAGGGCGGTAAGGTGGTGGCTGAAGGGACGCCCAAGGAGATCGTGAAGGTGAAGGCGAGCGTCACCGGGGAGTTCCTGAAGCCGTTGCTCAAGTGAGGCGATTACGTTAAGAAGGGGCCACCCACTCCGACGCCCTTTGGGGTCGGAGCCCCGACCTCCCGTTTAGGGAGCGTCGGGGTTGACGGGAGGCCCCTTTTTTGCTATAGTCCCGCGTTATTCCAAGGAAGGAATTCCCCCAATATTATGAAGAAAATCCTTACTTCCGCGGCGTTCGCCATGGCCCTCGTGGCCATGCCGCTTGCGATGGGCGTCCGTGCGGACGCCGGCGGTTTCGCGCCTCTGCAGGCCAATGCGGCCTGGAATTACGGCGCGTACCGCGTGGAAAAGCTCGCCTTTTCCGAGAACGCGGTCGGTCCGTTCACCCTCGGGGAGAGCGTATTCGTGGCCGAGCCGGAGACCGGCGGCCTCTATACCCTGATCCTCGTGAAGAACGGGGCGGGCAAGGCGTTTCCGCACGTTCCCAAGGAGGCGTTCTCCGCGGACCGTTTCTTCAAGAACGGCAACCGCCTGATGTACGCCGTGCCCATCGATGACGAGGCTGACCGGTACGCGGTGGTCGAGATTGACGTGAAGAGCGGGCAGAAGAAGACCGTCATCGACAGCGTGTTCGTGAAGAACGCGCGTTCGGTGGACGTGATGACGAGCCCGCTCGTCTCTCTCGCCGAGAATCCTGATGTCGCGGCTGACGCGTTCGATTTCGACTTCTCGATCGAGGACCAGTATTTCTTCGAGTTCGAATACGACAATCCGAACCCGAACAAGGCGTACCGCCAGCAGGCCGTGTTCGTGTACGACGCGCAGGAAGGGGTCGCCTATCCCATCACGCAGCACTACGACCTGCGCCGCGAGGAAATCCAGGACGTCTACGACGGCCGGGCGCTCGTGAAGCTCACCTTCGAGGCCGGCAACGAGGAATTGTGGATCATGGACAGCCGCGTGATCGACGGTCGCAAGGGGAGCATGAAGGCGATCAAGGGGACCTGGACGGATCCGGACGCTGACATCGTGGGCGCGCATTTCCGCTACGACGGCTCGGCGGAGTTCTTCAAGAATTTTACGCGCCATACGTACCGTCCCGGCATCGATGACGCGGCAGTGGTCCGCACCGGCGAGACCATCACCTGGTTCCGCGACGTGAACGCGTCCTACGTGTCCGACGGGTGGCGCATGGCGTGGATCGACGCGGACGACCGCGTGCACATGAGCACCCTCTACGGCGCGACCAAGGACCTCGGCGTCGCCGCGTATGGCCGGTTCCATCTCGAGGGCTCCAAGCTGTATTTCGCGAGCGAGCACTCGGGCAAGGTCATCGAGAGCCTCTACGGCGCCACCGCCCCCAAGGACCTGTCCGTGGCCGTGCTCGACGTGAACGGGCGCAAGGCGGTCGGCATCAATGGCCTTGAACAGATCGCCTATCTCGACCAGGCCACGGGCGTGACGTTCGATATCGGGTTCGGCTCCTCGCCGGTCGTGGACCAGGACGGCCGCGCGTACTGGCGCGGGAAGAAGAGCGGGATCTATTCCGCCGCGTTCGTCCCGGGAGCCGGCGTGAAGCCCGCGGCCCTGAAGGATGCGTCCGGCCACTTCGTGAAGGGCACCCGCGTGAAGTTCGAAGGGAAGCCCAAGGTGTTCGTGGTGGGTTCCGACCTGCGCCTCAACTCGATCCCGGACGAGGCCACGGCGCAATCCCTGTTTGGCCGCGATTGGAACAAGGGGATCGTGACGGTGAAGGAGAGCCAGATGATCGACTATCCGCTCGGCGGGGTCGTGTACACCAGCCAGGACCTGTCGAACCTCTGAGATCCTTCGGCCTATAGCCTCAGGATGACAAAGAAAAACCCGGCCAGACGGCCGGTTTTTCTTTGTCACTTCGCCTTCTTCATCTCGCGCATCGGGCGCTTGTGATTCTGGCGCCATTCGGTGAGATAGTTGAGCTTGGCACGGCGCACCTTGAACTGGCGCACGAGGTCGAGGCCGCCGATCACCGGGGAGGCGAGCGGGTAGATCTTCTCCACCCCCCAGCCGCCGGCGGTCTTGCGCACCGTCATGGTGCGGGAGATTCCCGCGCCGCGCACCGAGATGACCGTCCCCTCGAAGGCCTGGAGGCGTTCGCGCTCCTCGCCCTTGCTGGTGACGTCCTTGATCTTTTCCTGCACGCGCACCACCATGCCGGGCCTCACGTCCGCCGGCTTGATGGCCACCACGTCGGCCTGGGACGCCTTGGCCTGCTTCTTCTCTTCCATAGGATTCACGTTGGGCAGAGGAACACAGGGCAAAGCCGCTGAGTGTTCGTACGCAATAATAAGGTGCCGGAAGGGTAACGGGGCGAGGGTGATTCGTCAAGCCTTCCGCGCTTCGACGGCCGCCAGGATCGTGGCCACGATCTGCTGCGGGGTGAGCGTCGTGGTGTCGAGCCACAGGTCGTAGTTGGCCTTTTGGAAGATGTCGAGCCCGTAATATTTCCGGTATCGGCGCTGGTCGCTCTCGTTGCGCGCGCGCAACGCCGCCTCAGCCTCGTCCTGTGACGCGTACGTCCGCTCGTCGGCGCGCTCGCGCGCCTTCTGCGCCTCGAACACGCGGCGCGCCCCTTCCTTCGGGTCCACGGAAAGGAACACCTTGTATGCCTTCGGGATGAAGTGCCACGAGAGCCGCCCGTCTATGACGAACGCGTCACCGGATGCTCCGAGCTTGGTCTGGTAGTCGTCCACCTCCTTGTCCGTGAACGCCTCGGTCTCGCCCAGCGCATTCAGTTCGTCGATGCTTAGTCCGCGTTCGGCCGCCATCTTGCCGCGCAGGTCGCCCATCGAATACCATTCCACGCCAAGCCGCTCGGAGAGCATGGAGGCGATGGTGGTCTTTCCGGAGCCGGGAAGGCCGGAGAGGGTGATGATCATAGGGAAGTAGGATGTAGACTGAAGACTGTAGGATGAAGGATGGGATGGCTACTCGATGCGTTGCAGGATGCCCCATAGCATGGCGCCGATTTCTCGCGCCGTCTCCCGTATCACGACGGTCTCTTCCCGCGAACAATAACCCCTCTTCGACGAGAAGTCGACCAAATATTCCGATTCCTTTAAAGAACCAAAGGAGATTTCTAGGAAGTTCTTGTTTACTCGGCTTCGGAATCGCGCAAAGCCTTCCACGTAGTTCAACACGACAGATAATGCAGCTCGACGCAATTGAGAAGTCACACCAAACTTTTCTTCCGAAGGGAATTTTCCCGTCAGGTCATAAACAAGATGGACGTATGAGTCCATCTTGCCCCGTAACCTTTGATGGAAGGTCTGCTCCGAAGGTTCAACGCCCATAATCCTACATCCTTTATCCTACAGTCTTCATACCGTCGGCAGCGTCTTCAGGACGGCTTCGAGCTCGGCGGGGAGCGGGGCCTTAAACGCCTTGCGGGTGCCGTCCGGCAGGGGAATTTCCAGCCGCCGCGCGTGCAGGAACAATCGGTCCATCTCGATTGGCCGGATGTTCTTCATCCGCTTCTTGAAATACAACGTGTCTCCCACCACCGGATGGTCGATGGCGCGGAAATGGGTTCGGATCTGGTGCGTGCGGCCGGTCTCGATCGTCACCTTCACGAGCGTGACCGTCTTGTACCGCGCGATGACCTCGTATTCGGTGACCGCGTCCTTGCCTTCCTGCGACTCCGGGCGCGCCACCATGCGGCCCTTGCTTTTCGACCTCGCGATCTTGAACGTGATGCGGTCATGGTCCTTGGGGAGCTTGCCGTACACGAGCGCGACGTATTCCTTGCCCAGCTCGCGGTTCGTGAAGGCGGCTTTGAGGAATTCGAACATCTCCTGCGTCTTCGGGATCGCGATCACGCCGGACACGTCCTTGTCGAGCCGGTGCACGATGCCGTGGCGGCCCGCCTCGCCGACCTTCCTGATCTTCGGCGCGTGCTTTGCGGCGGCATCCGCAAGGGTGGGGGAGAGGTCGCCCGGGTGCGCCTCGTGCACCAAGAGCCCCGCCGGCTTGTTCACGACGAGCAGGGAATCATCCTCGAACAGGATGTCGAGTTCGGGAAGCTTTGCCCTGGACGCCGGCGCCTTCGCGACCGGGTCGATCTCGAGCACGTCGCCCGCATGCACCGGCGCGTGCGGCTTCATCGCCGCCCCGGCGCGACGGACCAGCCCGGCCTTCACATGGGCCTGCGCCTTGGTGCGCGCACACTTGAGCGCGCCCGCCAAGAACAGGTCGAGGCGCATCTTGTCGGCTTCGGGCGGCACGGCGAGCTTCTTCATAGTCCGAGCACGATCACGGTGCGGAAAAACAGCCCATGCACGAGAATCAGGATGATCCCGGCGACGATGAGCGCCTTGCATCCGATCTCGCCTTCGTGGTCGTGCTGTTTTTTCGCCTCGCGATAGAAATAGATGCCGACGCCGAGGATGAGGATGCCGAGGAAGAGGAATGGCATAGGGTGAACGAAAACTTGAAGAACCAAATCTTGAAGGACCAAAGTTTCATGGAAAGGTCGAATGGATGAAGAATGAAATTTTAAACTTCGTCCTTCAACCTTTCCGTCACCCTTTGATCCTTCAAGTTTTCATGTTTCAAGTTTTGATTTCATGGTAGGCCCGGATGGACTCGAACCATCGACCACCGAGGTATAAGCTCGGCGCTCTAACCAGCTGAGCTACGGGCCTGAACTGAGCGACCTCGCGACTTAGGCGAGGGCGCATTCCACCATTTTACGCGCGAAATGGCAATGGTGCTATACTCGGACCCATATGGATCCAGAAGTGCGCGCGCTCGTCATCCTGCTCGCCCTCATCTGGTCGCTCCTCTATTGGGTGGGCGGCGGCGTGATGTTCGCGCTGGTGTCGCTGTTGCGCCTCGGGCGCGTGCGCAAGGTGCGGTTCAGCTGCCTGTTCACCCTGCTCGCGTTTGCGTGCGGCATCGGCGCGTCCGTCTACGGCGTCGGACGCTCCGGCGCGGCGCTCAACGCGTGCCTCGTGGCGTCTCAGACGAAAGCCGAGTCATTGGCCGCCCTGTTCGGTTGCGGCTTCTCGACCATCCTTGTCGCCTTCTTGATCGGCGCCGCCGCCCTGGTCGCGGGCGGGTTCCTGATCCTCGCGCTCGCGAGCACGTCGATCCGCCCGTGGGTGCGGCTTGAGAAGGACGGCGAAGAGCCTGAAGAGCCGATCGTATGAAGCATGTCGTGAAGAACTACGCCGCCCTTGCCACCGACCGCCGCCGGCGCGACGCGCTTGCGGTGCTTGAGGCGGGCCTCCGGGCCATCGACACGCGCGCCGCCATGCGCGAGGCGGTTTCGCGTGAGGGGCGCATGCTCACGGTGCGCGGGCGGCGGTTCGACCTCAGCCGGTTCGGCCGCACGTTCGTGATCGGCATCGGCAAGGCCGCGTACGAGGCGGCTGCCGCGCTTGAAGGGATCCTCGGAGAACGCCTCACGGACGGGATCGTGCTCGACGTGAAGGCGGGGAAGCTGAAACGCCTGAAGAGCATCGCCGGCTCCCATCCTCTGCCGAGCCCCGCCAACGTGCGCGCCACCGGCGAGATCATCGGGCTCGTGAAGAGCCTGCGTCCCGACGACCTGCTCATCGTGATCGCTTCCGGCGGCGGCTCCGCGCTCCTGTGCTGGCCCCATGCGCTCACGTGCGACCAGGTGTCCATGCTCACCGCCGCGCTCATGCGCGAGGGCGCCGACATCCACGAGACGAACACGGTGCGCAAGCACGTCTCCGAGATCCTCGGCGGCCAGCTCGCCGCGCTCGCCGCTCCCGCGACCGTGCTCGGCCTCGTCTTTTCCGACGTGCCCGGGGACGACATCTCCCAGGTCGCGTCGGGCCCTACCGTGCTCGACCAGACGACCATCGACGACGCGCGCAGGATCATGGATCGCTACGACCCGCTCAAGGCCTGCAAGCTCCCCGCGTGCGAGCTGCGCGAGACCCCCAAGGATCCGGCGCTGTTCCAGCGGGTGACCAACGTGCTGATCCTCGGCAACCGCACCGCGCTTGCGGCCATGGAAGAAGAAGGGGAGCGCCGCGGGTACGTGGTGCGCGTGCACGGCACCGCGGTCTCGGGCGAGGCGCGACAGGTGGGCGCCACGCTTGCCGGGCTGCCGCAGCCCGGGGAGATGGTGATCGCCGGGGGCGAGACCACCGTGACCGTGCGCGGCTCGGGCCGCGGCGGCCGCAACCAGGAGCTCGCGCTCGGGGCCCTGTCACACGTCCCGGACGACGGGCTCGTGCTCTCCTGCGCCTCCGACGGCATCGACAACGGTCCGGTCGCCGGCGCATTCGCCGACGCAACGGTCCGTGACGCCGCACGCAAGAAGAAACTGGACCCCGACGCGTTCCTCGCTCGCAACGACTCGTCGTCGTTCTTCAAGAAAGCCGGGGGACAGATCATGACGGGCCACACGGGGAGCAACGTCTCGGACCTGATGATCGCCTTGCGGCGGAAGGGTTGACGCGGACGTCCGTTTTCGATACGCTCGCGGCACATTTTCGGGCGGCTAGCTCAGTTGGTTAGAGCGTCACATTGACATTGTGAAGGTCAGAGGTTCGACTCCTCTGCCGCCCACCAAAAAAGACTCCCTTCCGGGGGTCTTTTTCGTCTCGCGTCAGTACGCCGTCCCCAGGTGTTCCTTGAGCCACTTGAGCGCGCGCGTGCGGGTCATCACCGTGCCTTCGAGCTGCGCGTCGCGCACGGCGTCGAGGGCGAGGCGCACGCGGGGCCCTGGCGCGAGGCCGGCGGCAATCGCGTCGTCGCCGGACACGAGCGCGGGGATCCGTTCGTCTTCGGTGACTCCCCAGGCGCGGCGCAGCTCCTGCGCCCGCATTTCAGCAGCCGCGACGACCGCGTCGTTGCCGAGCGCCTTCAGCACGAGGACATAGTTCTTCGCATGCCCGTTCATGAAGGTTCGTTCGAACAGGCCCGGGCGCATCGTGGCGGGATCCGGGGCGCCTTGCTGGATGCGCGTGACGATCCATGCCACGTCATCGAGATGCGCGCGCAGGGGGCTCCCGGAGGGAAGGGTGTCCAAACCGACGCGTTTGAGCGCCGGGATGACCGTGGCGGCGGGAACGGCGCGCATGAGGAGCGCGAGCGCGGCCGTGAGGCGGCCTGCGGGAAGCGCGCGCAGCGGCTCAAAGAAGCGCGCATCGCCCGAAAAGGACGCTTCCGCCTCCGGGAGGAGCTCGCGCATGAGGCCGCTTTTTTGCAGGAGGTCGGCGGCGACGAACGCGTGCGCGACGAACGCCTTGGCCAGCTCGCTTCCCACCGTCTCGCGCGGCACGACGAAATGCCGGACCCCATCCGTTTCGCGGACGTCGTTGATGTTGGGCGCGGCTTCATGCAGGGCGAGTCGGGTGGCATCCTCGATGTCGAACCCGAGCTCCGCGGCGAAACGGATGGCGCGCAGGAGGCGGGAAAGGTCTTCCAGGAAGCGTTCGCCGGGCACGCCGACGGCGCGGATCACCCCCAGGCGCAGGTCGCTCTGCCCATGCCAGGGGTCCACGATCGTGCCGCGGCGCAGGTCGTACGCCATGGCGTTTACCGTGAAGTCGCGCCGGGCGAGATCCGCCTCGATGGGAAGCATCGGATCCACCTGCAGGTCGAAATCGCGATAGCCGCCAAGGCTCCCGGCGCTCGCGTGCTCCCGGCGGGGCAGGGCGACGTCCACGAACGGCCGCTCCTTCGGCGAGATCCCGTGCGGGAGGAACTTGTACACGCCGAACGTCTCGCCCACGAGCTCGACCGCGCCGCGCGATCGCAGCCAACGCTCGAGTTCGCCGCGCGCGCGTCCGCGCGCCACCAGGTCCACGTCCTTCGCGTCGCGCCCGAGCAAGGCGTCACGCAGGGCGCCGCCCACCAGGTACAGGTCCGCACCCGGATGATCGCGCAGGAACGCCTTGGTGAACGCCAACGCCGGGTCCCGATCAAGCAGGGACCGCAGGCGACGCGCCGCGTCGGTGGGATCGTACGGCATAAGACCTATCCACCCCATTGTACCAGACAGCGCCCGGAGGCCGTGGTATACTGCGGCCAATCGTTCATGATTTCGTCTAACGTATGGACATGTCTTTCGCCTCGGGCGAGTCGAAGTTGGTCCGCCTTGCCGGCCCGCTGTCACGCCTCGCGCTGGTGCTGCTCTTTCTCCTGCTCCCGCTGTTCTTCCTCCCCTGGACGTCGGACGCGCTCGAGATCAATAAGCAGACGCTGCTCGTCGCCCTGCTCGCCGTCGGATTGTTCTCCTGGCTGGGCGGGATGGTGATGCGAAAGCGGCTGTCCATCCGGCCGAGCTGGCTGTACGCGGTGGGCGCCGGCGCGCTCGTCTCGGTGGCCGTGTCCGCCGCGCTCTCCTCGAGCGGCTACCTGAGCTGGATCGGGCAGGGCGGGCAGGAGTACATGAGCTTCCTGTCGCTGCTCTCCTTCGGATTGCTGTTCGTGCTCCTCTCGCACGTCGCGCATGAGACCTCGCTCCAGCGACGGCTGCTCACCGCGCTCCTTGGCGCCGGCTTCCTGTCCGCGCTCATGGCCATCGCGCTCGTGCTTGGCGTGCCGCTCCCGGGCATCGGCGCCGCCGCCGGGTTCAACACGATCGGCACCGTGAACGCCCTCGCCGCGTTCGTCACCGTCTGCGCCTTGCTCGGCTGCGCCTCGTTCGTGGTGAGTGACGGCTCCGGCGGCGACCCGGCCCCGGACGGCAAGGCCGGATTGTTGCTGCGCGTCCTTTCCGTGGGCAACGCCGTGCTCGCGCTCGTGCTCCTGCTCTCTGTCGACTTCTGGGTCCTGTGGATGCTGGTGGTCGCAGGCGTGCTCGTGATGGCCGCGTTCCTGTTCTTGCAGGCCAAGCGCTTCCCGCACCCGCAGCGGTTCGTGCTTCCGCTGCTCATGCTCGCCGCCGCCGTGGTGTTCATCCTCCCACAGATCAAGAGCCCGTTCTCGCTGCCGTTCCCGTCGGTCATCTCGCCCACCTACGGGATGAGCGCGAGCATTGCCGGCCAAACGCTCAAGGAGGGGGTCCTCCCGATGCTGTTTGGCTCCGGC
Organism: Patescibacteria group bacterium; assembly: GCA_004297215.1. Lineage (NCBI taxonomy): Bacteria > Patescibacteria group bacterium. The sequence goes on along the minus strand of SCUM01000001.1, from coordinate 564,520 downwards.
CCGGGCACCTTTGCCGAGGATTACGCCAAGTACCGCCCGGTGGAAGTGAACCAGTCGCGGTTCTGGACCCTGCGGTTCGACCGTGCCAAGAGCCACCTCCTCACCGCGCTTGCCACCTACGGCGTGATTCCCGTGCTGCTCGCCACGGCCTTCTTCGTTCTGCTCGGCCTGATGGCGTTCTCGCGCATCCTCAAGGAGCGCGAGGGGGATGAGTGGAAGATGACCTTCGTGTTCCTCACGGGCTGGCTCGCGGTGCTGCTCGCGCACCTCTTGTACGCGTCTAACTTCTCCCTCTCCTTCCTCCTCTTCGCCCTTTCGGGGCTGTTGGCCTCGCAGGTGCTCCTCGCGCCCAAGACGGTGGACTTCTCGGATGACCCGCGCCTGGGCCTTGCCGGGTCGTTCGCCTTCGTGGTGGTGCTCGTGGGCACGCTCACGGGCGTCTCGGTGGTGGCGCAGCGCTACGGCGCCGAGCTCGCGTTTTCCAAGGCGCTCAAGATGGACCGCGAAGGGAAGCCGGCCGAGGAGATTCTCCTCCAGCTGGGTGAGGCCGTGAATCGCAACGCCAGCAGCGACCTGTACTGGCGCAACCTCGCCTCCGCGAGCCTCGTGCAGGCCGGGTCCGTGGCGGCCGCCATTGGCGCCCAACCCAAGCCCGAGGATACGCAGCGGCTGCAGCAGTACGTGTCGCTCGCGGTCGACGCCGCCAGCCGCGCCACCGCGATCGCGCCCGAGCAGGTGGCCAACTGGAGCACCCGCGGCGCGATTTACCGCGAGCTCATGAACTTCGTGGGCAACGCCGAGGATTTCGCGGCGGCCAGCTTCCAGCAGGCGATCGATCTGGAGCCCAACAACCCGTCGCTGCGCGTGGAACTCGCGCGCGTGCACCTCTCGGTCGCCGACCGCGCCCGGGCGCTCCAAAACAACAAGGACGCGGAGGTATCCGCGAAGGCCAAGGAGGCGCTCCCCAAGGAGTTGCAGGCCGCCAAGGAGGCGCTCGACAAGGCCGTGGAGCTCAAGCCCGACTACGCCCCGGCGCGCTATTACCTCGCCGTGCTCGCCGAGCGCAACGACAAGCTGTCCGAGGCCGCCGCCGGCCTCGCGGCGCTCACCGTGCAAAACCCGCTCGACGTGGGGCTCTCCCTCGAGCTCGGGCTCCTGTACCTGCGCCTGAAGGAAACGAACAAGGCGATCGCCGAGCTTGAGCGCGCGAACGGCCTGGTGAAGGACAATTCCAACGTGATGTGGTTCCTCGCGAGCGCCTATGAGATCGCGAGGAAGAGCGAGCAGGCCATCGCGCTCGTTTCCCGCGTCGCCGAGCTCAATCCGGACAACGAGCTGGTCACAAAGCGCCTCGAGCGCATGAAAGCCGGCGAGAACACCACGGTGCTCCCGGAACCGGTGGAGGCCGGCGAGACCGGCGCCACCCAGCCGCCCCCAACCGAGCCCGTCGCGGAAGCCGCGGCCGAAGCCCCAGCCGCCGCGTCGAACCCGTAGGTGAAACGAAAAACCGCCCCATGAGCGTCGAAGGGCGGTTTTTCTTTTCCACAAGCGCGATGCAGGGTACAGGGGGGGATGAAGTATACTATCCGCAGATGTTCTCCCTCCGCCAACCCCACCGCCTCAAGCGCACCGCGAGCATGCTCGTCGTCACGGCGCTTTTGGCGTTCGCTGCCGCGAGCGCGACCTGGTTCTCCTTCCTCAAGGACACGGCCGTGGTCCGCGCCGCCGCCCTCTCCTGCCCGTTCTCGGATTCCGACGGCGGGACTTCCGGCGTCCAGGTCACCGGCTCGGTGTCGATTGACGACGTGGACGACGGGGGAGGGAGCGTGGGCGACTATTACGACTGCACCGCGTCGCTCGTCGAGATCAAGGCCGGCGCCACGGTCACCCTTGGCTCCAATATCGGCACTGGCGCCATCGCCGAGATCCATTTCTCCGACCTTGAGATCGAGAACACGGCCACGGTGAGCGCGAGCGTGCAAGGGTGCGGAGGGACCACCTCCAGCGGGTACGGGCCCAACGGCTCCAACGTGTGTACGGCCGGCGCCGTCGGATCCGGGGCGAACAGCCCAGGCGGCGTAGAATCGGGCGGCGGCGGCCACGGCGGCGCTGGTGGCAACGGCCACACGGGAAGTCCCGGCGGTGCCACCTACGACTCGGCCACGGCCGCCGTCCTGTTCGGCTCATCGGGCGGGACGGTCGACAGCACGACGGTCGGCGGTACGGGAGGCGGGGCGGTCCGCCTGTCCGTCTCCGGGACGTTCACCCATAACGGTTCCATTACGGCGAACGGCGGCTCGGGTTACATCCATGCCGGTATCGGCGGTTCCGGAGGCGGTTCCGGTGGATCCATCTACGTGACGACCGCCGCTATCGAGGGGACGACCGGGACGTTCAGCGCCGATGGAGGCGCCGGATATGACCAGACGTATGACGCGGGCGGCGGAGGCGGCGGCCGTATCGCCATCGAATACCAGTCGGGTTCGTTCTCATTTGACTCAAGTGATTTTTCTGCCAGCGGCGGCCCCGGTCCAGGCGCCGCCACGGCCGGCGACACCGGGACCGTATACCTGGTCGACACCCAGGGGACCGGCCCCACCACCGACGACGACGTGAAGGTCTTCCACGGGTTCACGTACACGGATACGGATTACGACGTGAACAGCTGGACGTTCGACGCGAACGCGGACAACCAGTACTGCCAGAACGGGATTTCGAGCGGCGCCACCCCCTCCATCACGGCCGGGACGACCTTGAATTTCGACGGCACGTTCACCTGCGGGCAGACCATCGCCTCGTTCACGCTTTCCGCCCCCGTTTCCGTCGCCTTCCTCACGGGCTCGACCTTCTCTTCCGGCGGGGCGTTCAGCGTGACCTCGGCCGCTTCGGCGTCGATCAACACCGGCGCGACCATCGCCTCTGCCGGAGCCATGACCCTGGGAGCGTCCGGGTTTTTCACCGTAGGCTCCGGGGTCACGCTCACCAACACCGGCACCGACACCGACATCAACCTCAACATCCCCGACGGGGACGACCAGTCCTGGTCCGGCCTCACCGTGAACGGGGCCCTCGAGGGCGAGCTGATCATCGACGACGCCATCGACATCACGCTCACCGGGTCCTCCGCGGTGAACGCCAACGTCACCTGGACCACGCTCACCTCGCTCACGATCGATTCCGGGTCCTCGATCAGCGCCGCGGGGAAGGGCTGCCGAAGTTCCACCGGGCACGGGTACGGTCCCGACGGCAGCAACGTCTGCGCGGTCTCCACGTCCGGATACGGCTTCACCGGCGGCGCTTGGGATGCCGGTGACGGCGCCGGCCATGGCGGCGCGGGAGGCAACGGCTCCGGCGGCGGCACGGGCGGCGTGACATACGGTTCGGCCACGGCTCCCAGCCTCTTTGGTTCTTCCGGCGGCGGGGCGAGCCCGTACTCGGGCGGCGCGGGCGGCGGCAAGGTGCGCCTCGACGTTTCCGGCACCTTCACGCACAACGGTTCCGTCAGCGCGAACGGCTCTGCCGGCGGCACGAGCGGGGGAGAATACTCCGCCGGCGGCGGCTCCGGCGGATCCGTGTACGTGACGGCCGGGTCTTTCAGCTGCACGTCGGCGCCAACGTTCCAAACGACCGGAGGGGCTGGCGGAAACGGGACCTTCACCGACGGCGGCGGCGGCGGCGGAGGCCGCATCGCCATCGCCTATGCGAGCGCATCTGCTGGCTGCAGTTTCGACGCCGGAGCGGACACCATCGGCGGCTCCGGAGCGTCTGTCCTCGCGGCAGGCGGCTCCGGCCCTGATTCGGCCGCGGACGGGAGCGCCGGCACTCTTTCCCTCACCCTCACCGACGACCCGCCCGCCTTCTCGACGGCGGTCAACGCCGCCCCCTCCACGCCCACGGTCAACCAGCAGACCACCATTTCCGCCACAGCGACCGACGACAACGGGGTGAACCGCATCCAGCTGTATCTCGACGGCACCACAGACCCGACGAACGTCATCAAGACCTGCACCTTCTCCCCGGCCGAGTCTCCCGCTTCCTGTTCCATCACGATCGGCCCGGGCCTGTCCGACGGCTCTCACACCATCCGCGCCGCGGCGAGGGACACGGCGAGCGCCACCACCAACTCCGACTCTTCCTTCACCGTGGGCTCCTTCACCACCTCCGGCACCATGACCTTCTCCCGGTTGAAGGCCGGGTCCACGGGCGTGGACTTCGCCCTCCAGTTCGCGCTCACCGGGCCTGACACGGCCCCGCTCACGGTCACGTTCCCCGCGGGCTTCACCGTGACCCAGGCGTTCACCTCCGGCACCTGCTCGGGCGGGGGGACGGTGGGGAGCTTCGGGTACACCGCCACCACGCTCACGGGGACCAAGACCGCCTGCGTGGGCACCATCACCCTGTCCGGCGCCAAGGTCACCCTCCATTCCACCCCGGGCACGTATGTCGTCACCTGGAGCAACGACTCCGGCTCCGGTTCCTTCACCGTGGTGGACGAGGACCAGGTGACCGTCTCGGGCATGGTGGACCCCACCCTCACCTTCGACCTCGACCTGTCCGTGGGGGACGCCGAGACGTCCGGCCCGTACTCCCTCGACTTCGGCGAGATTATGCCGGGCACGGTCGCTTCCTCCGGCACCACGCACAAGAGCGTCTGGATCGACCTCTCGACCAACGCCACCGGGGGCGCTGTGGTCACGGTGAGGAACGTCAACGGCTCCAGCGGCCTCGTCTCCGCCTCGGCCCCGGCCGACACCATCCCCAACTCCGCCGCGGCCATGAGTTCCTCCACCGCCAACTACGGCTTGTGCGTCATCTCCGTCACGCAGACCGCCGGCGGCCCGTTCGCAAAGGCGGGAGACTATACCGCCGGCACCTGCGCCGCGAACGGGGCAACCAACGACGTGAAAAACCTCACCACGACGAACGCCTCCATCCTCTCCACCACCTCGGATCCCATCGACGCAGGACGCGCCCGTGTTTCCGTCAACGTGAACGCCACCCCCGTGACCGCGGCCCACGCCGACTACGGCGACGCGCTCACCTTCATCGCGACCGCGACGTACTAGCGGAATGGAAAACCGACCCCGCGAGGGGTCGGTTTTTCATGTCAGCTTCATCATGAGAGCGCCCACGAGGATGCGTTCGGCTTCGGAAATCGTCTTGTCCGTGAAGCGCGCGCGGGCCTCTTCGCGCGAGCCCGTGGGGGCGAAGACGCAGGCGAGCTCCTGGGCGTCGTGCGGCCGCTCGGCGCGGATGACGGCGCGGACGGAGCCGTCGCGGCTCTCATAGAGGATCGCCGCCACATGCGCGTCGGGGCAGGAGGCGATCAGTTCCTCGATGACGTCGGGGAGGTCGGCCTCGTCCGCGCCCGCATGCAAGAAGTCCTGGCGGCCGATGAGCGTCCAGGCGAGCTTGGCCTCCTTTTCGAGCTTGAGGCGGGCGAGCGCGCGCCCCCACAGCCGCAGGGTGGCCACGGAGCGGGTGCGGTAGAGGCTGCCCACGATGTCGTCGCGACGGGCGCCAAGCGCCACGAGCTTCGCGGCCGCCTCGAGCGTCTTCGGGGTGAGGCCGGGGGCCTTGAAACTCTTCGTCTTCGCGATCATTCCCGTGAGGAACGCTGTGGCCACGTCCGCGTCCATGAGGTCGGGATCCATCTGCGTCACGAGCGCGGCGAGCGACTCGCCCACGGAGCAGGCGGCGAGGTCCACGTGGTTCACGGCCCCGTAATGCTCGTTGCCCGGGGCGTGGTCCAGGTTCACCACCGGCACCGCATAGAAGAAATCCGGGTTGTCGCGGTACGGGCCCCCGCATGCCTCGAGGTCGGAGGCACCCAGGGTCACGATGAGGTCGAACCGGTAGCCGTCGGCCGCGGTCGCGACGTCATGCGGCTCCCAAAACCCAGCCTTGGGAGAGACCTCGATGACGAGCGCGTCCGCCGTGCGCGTCTGTGCGATCTCGTCGATCGCCACCTTGCTCGTATCGAGCGTGATGCGGAACCGGCGCAGCTTCTCAAGTGACGTCTTCACGTCTTGCGCGCCCAGGAAGGCGAGGGTCTTTGGCGTCGCCCCGTCGTTGGCCACGATCTCGGGCGACTTCCCGAGCTTCGCGAGCACGAGCGAAAGCCCGACCGCGGACGCATACCCGTCAGGTCCGCTCCCGGCCCCGACCACAAGAAGCGGCCGATCGGACCGCTTCAGGGCTTCGAGAACTTGTTCGTGGTGCACGAGTGCCATGCTTGTTTCGGGCTGCGGTTCATTACGACAGACAAGCACGGGAATGGAGCACCTTATCGGGCCGAAGGGGAAGCGTCAAGGCTCTTGACGGAAGGGTAGAGATATGGGAAAAAGTCCGGTCCCACGGCCGGTGGCTTTGGGACGGCTACGCGCGTAAGAACGCACGTTCACAATCGATGCCAAAGGAAATAGCCATGAAGATGGTCTATGTCAAAGATCTCCTGCGTGGCAGCGGGTCGGAACGTTCCGCGGTCGATCTGTCTGGCTGGGTGAAGTCAAGGAGAAACGGGAAAGACATCGTCTTTCTCGATATCTGCGACTCGACCGGCATGATCCAAGCGGTCGTGAAGGTGGAGAACGCAGCCTATGTCATCGCCAAGAACGTCCCCGTCGAGTCGTCCGTGAAGGTCATTGGGATCCTGGAGAGCGGTTCGAACGCCCCGGAGATCCGTGTCGAGCAGATGCAGGTCATCGGGAGTGCGGCCGAGATCAGCCCGCATCCGCGCAGCCCCTTCGACATTTTCGACGTGAAGATGGCCGACCATCTGCTCAAGAACAGGCATCTGTACCTGAGGAACGACAAGGTGATGGCCATCCTGCGGTTCCGTCATCTCGCAATGATGGCGATGCGCGACTGGTTCAACCAAAAAGGGTATATCGAGATTACGGCTCCGGTCCTCACCCCCGCCCCGCTCTATGAAGACGGGACGGCCATGCCCATAACGGTGCATGACGAGAACGTGTTCCTCACCCAATGCGTCGGCTTCTACCTCGAAAGCGCGGTCCACGCCTTCGAGAAGGTCTACAACATCGGGCCGAGCTTCCGCGCCGAAGAGACGCGCAGCAAGCGCCACCTCATGGAGTACTGGCACATCAAGGCGGAGCTCGCGTGGGTCAGCGTCGATGACCTCATGGCCATCGTCGAGGACATGATCGGCCATGTCGTCCGGTTCAGTCTTGAGCATCACTCGGATATCCCGCGCATGCTCGGGACGGAGCTCTGCGTCGATGGCCTGAGCGTGCCCTTCCCGCGCATCACCTACGTCGAGGCGGTCAATCGGCTGTCAAGCCTCGGCGTCCCGTTCGAGTTCGGGGCCAGCCTGGGGTCGGATGAAGAGGAGATCTTGTCGCGCGGATTCTCCTCCCCGTTCTGGATTACCGGCATTCCGCGCAAGATCGAGCCGTTCCCCTATGTCATCGACGTCGATGATTCCCGCGTCACCAGGACGGCGGACCTCATCGCGACGAACGGCTACGGGGAGCTGCTCGGCGTCGCCGAAAAGATCTCTACCCTGCCCGAGCTCGATGATCGGATGAAGGAAAAGGGGAAGTTCGGTGATCCGCGGTACGAATGGCTCCGGCAGATGCGCGAGTTCGGCTGCGTCCCGCACGGGGGATTCGGCATGGGGGTCGAGCGGTTCATCCGTTGGCTCCTGAACATCCCCCATGTGCGCGACACGATCCCGTTCCCGCGCATCTTCCGCCGCAAGATCGCTCCTTAAACAGCCTCTGCCGTCGGCACAGGCATCACATCACCCCAACAGACAGAGACGGAGAGAAGCCATGGAAAGAACACTCGTCGGGGACCTCCCCAAAGCCGATGGTCAGACGGTCCGCGTGAAGGGATGGGTCCAGACGATCCGCGATCAGAAGCGGATGCAGTTCGTAATCGTCCGTGACCATTCTGGCATCGTCCAGATCGCATGCGAGAAGACCGACAGCCCCCTCAACGCCCTCGTCTCCAGCCTCACGCCGGAATCCGCGGTCGATCTGCGAGGGCGCGTGGTCAAGAACGAGAAGATCAAGCTGGGGCAGTTGGAAATCGTGTTGGAGGACCTCAACGTCCTCAATGCCGCCCCCGCCGTGCTTCCGGTCACGGAGGAGTCCTCGCTCGACCTCCGGCTCGACTGGCGGTTCCTCGATCTCCGCCGGCCCGCGAACCACCTGATCTTCCGGGTGCAGACGACGGCGGAGCACGCGATGCGGCAGTTCTGGCTCGATCAGGGTTTCATCGAGATCCACTCCCCGAAGTTCATGGGGAGCGCGAGCGAGTCCGGCGCGGAGTTGTTCAAGGTCGAGTACTTCGGCGGCCTTGCCTACCTCGCCCAGTCGCCGCAGTTCTACAAGCAGATGGCGATGGCCGCGGGCTTCGGGCGCGTGTTCGAGATTGGACCCGTGTTCCGTGCCAACCCGTCGTTCACCTCCCGTCATGACACGGAATTCACCAGCGTCGACGTCGAGCTCTCGTGGATCGATTCCCACGACGACGTCATGCAGATGGAGGAGCGGTGGCTGCAGCATGTGCTCCAGGTCATCAAGGACAAGCATGGCACGGCAATCAAGGAGCATTTCGGCGTGGAGGTGACGGTCCCGACCGTGCCGTTCCCACGCATCACGATGACCGAGGCGTACGAGGTCCTCGCGAGCCGGGGCCACGTGATCCCGCCGGAATGCGAAGGCGACCTGGATCCCGAAGGGGAGCGCCAGGTGTGCGCCCATGTCATGGAGAAGACCGGCCACGAATTCGCGTTCGTGACGGATTACCCCATCCGCGTCCGCCCGTTCTACCACATGCGGCACGAGCACGATTCTTCCCTCACGAAGAGCTTCGACCTCCTCTGGAAGGGGTTGGAGGTCACGTCGGGGGCCCAGCGTGAGCATCGGTACGACCAGCTCGTGAAACAGGCCCAGGAAAAGGGGTTGGGTCTCGACCCGATCAAGCACTACCTCGACTGCTTCCGCTACGGCTGCCCGCCGCACGGAGGATACGGGTTCGGCCTCACGCGCATGCTGATGGTGCTCCTCGGCATCAAGAACGTCCGCGAGGTGACCTATCTCTATCGCGGTCCGAACCGGCTCGCCCCGTGACGCGGCGGCGATTGACCGACGCGGCCCGGGAAGCATGACGCTTCCCGGGCCTTTTCTTCTGCAAGCATTTCCGCCGAATCGGCGCGCGACCCCGCCTTTCTATGCGTTTTCGACGAGGTAATAGGCCGAACAGAATTCGACGTGCACCCGCTTTTGGTGGAGCGTTCGTGCAAGCTCATGCGCCAGGTCGGCGAGCATCTCCAACGCTTCCTCGTCCGAAGCGTCTTCCCGGATCATTCCCTTATAGTGGAACGCGGGTTCGTATCTCGATGAGACGTCCGTCCCTTCGATCCAAGGATAGACAAACTGGCCCTCAAACAGGGTGCCGACCGCGACCTTCTTCCCGCCTTTCATCCTGGTTTCCAGCCACGTTTGGATGATGGCGCGCGCGTCCGTGATGGCGCGTGTTGGGGCGGACAGGTCGTATCCTCCCCGTAATCCGCATGAGACCAGAAACGGCCTATATGGCTTCTTTTCCATATCGCAACGGCATAAAGTATACCCTTTTCATATAGCGTTACGCGAGCTTTGACAAGTCGCCGGAAACGCCCTAAGGTCATTGGCTTGGTAAGTCAGTCCCTTATCAAGAGTCCTTTAAACGGCAAATGAATGAGGAGGTTCGGTCATGAGCAAGTATCTGGCGACCGTCGCGAAATCCGGCCAAGTCAACACGCCTCCGGGCAGCTACCTGACGGTAAAGGAATGGGCGCGAAACGCGTTCATGGATCGGTGGTCGACACTTCTCGAAATCGGGTGCTCGACCGGGTTCATCTCCATAGAGATGGCCCGATATGTAGGGGCGACATGCGTCGGACTCGACTTGCATGAAGGGAGCATCGCCGCCGCGCGTCAGAATGTCGACAGGCATGTTGCGCATCTCCTTTCTTTCCAGCAAGGAGATGCCGGCAAGCTGCCGTTCGCGGACGGTCAGTTCAGCCATGTGGTGGTAAGCGGGCATCTCCCGTTCATCCCGCCCGAGGAAAGGAGGGGGCACGTCATCGAGGCGTTGCGCGTCGTGAAACCGTGGGGATACCTGCTGACCGCGCTCTATCACTACCGCACCCCTCCGCCCGAAGCGCTCGTCGAGGAGTTCAACGCCAAGATCGGCACGAGGCTCTCGCCGGACGGCACGAAGGCGTATTGGGCAGGGCTGTTCGACGAGCTTCCGCTGACCCTCGAATACGAGACCGAGTACGAAGCGGTGCCGGCCGATGAGGTGCGCGCCCATCAGTACGTCGGACGCATGCGCCCCGAGACCAGGGATGATTGGAAGGAATACGTCCGGCTTTTCAATGAGAATGGGCGCTTCCTGAACTACTCCGTCAGGGTGCATCGGAAGATTCCCGCAGAACCGGACCTCATGTTGCAGATTCCTCGCGGGGGCATCTATGGCGTGAGACGCAAGCCGGATGGAGGCATGCGATGAAACGGAACATCGACCGGGAAGCCTATCTCGCGCATGCGAAGTCCTTTACCGAAGCCGAACGGCGTTTGGTCGAGGAGTTCGCGGAGTGGCTGCCAGAGACGATCATCGACGGTCATTCCCACGGGAGCACGCCTGAGCATGTCCGGGCAGTCGATGCGCGCGCTTACGGGCACATGCTTTCGACGTTCCCAAGCTTCACCTTGGAGGAATCGGACGAGTGGCATCGGATCCTGTATCCGGGGAAGACGGTCCATGCCTTGCGTTTCGCGATGCCGTTCCGAGGTATAGACCATAAGGAGGCGAACCGGTATCTGCTCGGGCAAAGCATGGCGGAAGACCGGATCGCCCTCTACGGTCTCCCGGACGACGTGGAGTACACGATCGGCATGCTCGGTCATCCGCGCGTCTCGGCGTTGAAAATGTACTACTCGTATCACGAGCCGCCCGCCGGCGAGATCTATCAGTATTTCCCGAAGGAGGTCCTGGAACAGGCACAGGCCCTCGGCGTGCCTATCCTCCTGCATCCGCCCATGCGGATTACCGCGTGCCTCGATCAGATTCTCACGCTCGTGCGGGACTTTCCGCGCTTGCGTGTCTGCCTGGCCCATCTCAGCCTGACGAAATACGCGGTGCCCGGACTCGAGGAGGCCTTCGTGGAAATCGCGAAGCATCCGCAGATTTCCTTCGATACGGCGTTGGTGCCATCGGCAGAGGTCGTGGCGATGGCCCTGCGCATCGTGGGTTCGGACAGGATCATGTACGGCTCGGACGAGCCGTTGCAGCTGATCCGTTCCGTGCCGTATGCGCATCCGCAGCGCGGCGAGCGACTGGCGACGGATTATCCGTATCATTGGGTGGATCTTGCCGAGCATGGGGAATACGGGCATTTGGCTGCGGGCGCGCCGCACGCGCATTGGCAGGCGTTAGGAGCCATACGGATGGCCGTTTCCGGGCTGTCAGAGACGGAACGCGCGTCCGTGAAGCAAAAGCTGTTCCATGACAACGCGAAAGCGTTCTACGGGTTCTGATGCGGAATCACGGAAATACAAGGGCCTAGCTGCGATCCTGCAGCCAGGCCCTTTTCTTTTTTAGGAGGCGATACGCCTTATTTCCCGCTGATGCGTCGCGCCAGCTCGGCGAGTTTTCCGTCATCCGCACGTACGTGGTCGTGCGAGGAAATGTACCCTTCGTACGTGTTAAAATACTTGTTGACGTTCGATTTCATCGGTTTCCATTCAGGCCCCTTGGTCCCGTGCATCGGAAACAACTTCGCGTGGACGTGGTCGACGCCGAATCCTTCGAAGATCATGCCCGTACGGCCGACATCTTCCAGTTTCAGGTCAAGCAGTTTCGCGGTCCGACTCGCCGCCTGCACGAGGCCGTGTAGGACCGCGTCGGGCAAATCGAACGCATAAGACGGGTAATGTTTCTTGGGAATGACGACGGAGAATCCTTCCGTATTCGGAAAAATCGAAAGGAAAGCAAGATACCTCTCGTCCTCCCAAATTTTGTGGGCCGGAGCTTCTCCCTTGGCAATCTTGCAAAAAACACAGTCCATAATAGTGAAGACATTAACCCGCTCAGCATAGCATGCCGGCTTATCCGTCAGTAGATAATGAATGATACCCATCGCGCAAGCATTGCCTCCCACTCCGTTTTCGCCTAAGCTGGCACCGAATATGCCGGACCGACAGATTCCGAAGGCCTACGAACCCACTGCCCATGAGGACGCGATATACGCAGCTTGGGAGAAGAGCGGTTTTTTCAATCCAGACAACCTTCCCGGCGACCGGAAGGAGCCGTTCTGCATCGTGCTCCCGCCGCCAAACGTGACCGGGACGCTGCACATGGGGCACGCGGCCATGCTCGCCATACAGGACCTGATGGTGCGTTTCGAGCGCATGCGCGGGAAGAAGGCGCTGTGGATTCCCGGCACCGACCATGCGGCCATCGCCACCCAATCCAAGGTCGAGAAGCTGCTTACGGAGAAGGGGATGAAGGACCCGCGCCGCGAGCTCGGGCGCGAGAGGTTCCTGGACGAAGTGAGGAAGTTCGCCAAGGAGAGCCACGACACCATCGTGAACCAGGCGAAGAAGATGGGGTCGTCGCTTGACTGGTCGCGCGAGGCGTACACGCTCGACGAGAAGCGCAGCCGCGCCGTGAACTTGGCGTTCAGGATGATGTACGACGACGGGCTCATGTACCGCGCCTTCCGCGTGGTTAATTGGGACCCGGTCGGCCGCACCACCATCTCCGACGACGAGGTGAACCACAAGGAAGGGAAGGCGACGCTGTACACGTTCACGTATTCGAAGGACTTCCCGATCGCCATCTCGACCACGCGTCCTGAAACGAAAGTGGGCGACACGGCCGTTGCGGTACATCCGACGGATGAGCGCTACAAAAAGCTCGTCGGAAAGACGTTCGACGTCGCGTTCGCCGGCGCGAAACGGTCGATCAAGGTGGTCGCGGACGAGAGCGTGGACCCGGCGTTTGGCACGGGCGCGTTGGGCGTGACCCCGGCGCACAGCGCCATCGACGCGGACATCGCGAAACGCCATGGTCTGCCAACGATCCAGGTCATCGGAGAAGATGCGCGCATGCTCCCCGAGGCCGGCTCGCTCGTCGCGGGCAAGACCACGCTCGAGGCGCGTGCGGCCGTCGTCGCCTGGCTGCGCGACAACGACCTGCTCCAAAAGGAAGAAGAGGTCGCCCAGAACATATCGGTTGCCGAACGCACGGGCGCGCCCATCGAGCCGCTGCCCAAGCTGCAGTGGTTCATCGACGTGAACAAGCCGTTCCGACGCGGCTTGCGCAAGGTCACGCTCAAGAAGCTGATGCAGGACGCCGTGAAGGGCGGGACGGTGAAGATCATGCCCGAACGGTTCGAGAAGACGTACTTCCATTGGATCGACAACCTACGCGACTGGAACGTGAGCCGCCAGATCTGGTTCGGGCATCGCGTCCCGGTCTGGTACCGCGGCGAAGAAGTTTTCTGCGGCGAGTCGGCTCCGGAAGGTGACGACTGGGTTCAAGATGAGGATACCCTCGACACCTGGTTCAGCTCCGGGCTTTGGACGTTCTCCACCCTCGGCTGGCCGGAGAAGACGAAGGACTTGGCGACATTCCACCCGACGTCCGTGCTCGAGACGGGATATGACATCCTGTTCTTCTGGGTGGCGCGCATGATCCTCATGAGCCAGTACGTGCTGGGTGAAGCGCCGTTCAAGGAGGTATACCTGCACGGGCTCATCCGCGACGAGCATGGGCGCAAGATGAGCAAGTCGCTGGGCAACATCATCGACCCGCTCGACATGATCGCGAAGTACGGGGCGGATGCCACCCGCCTGTCGCTCGTGATCGGTTCCACGCCGGGGAACGACGTGAAGCTGTCCGAGGAAAAGGTGGCCGGGTTCCGCAATTTCACCAACAAGCTCTGGAACATCTCCCGCTTCGTGCTCACGACTGTGAACGAGGCGAGCTATCTCCCCCTTGCCAAGGGGGAGCATGAGAGGGTCGTGCAACCGCAGACGCTGGCCGATCGTTGGATCCTGTCGAGATTGGGAGAAGTCACCCGCGAAGTGACGAACTTGCTCAATGCCAAGGCGTTTTCGGCCGCGGGGGAGCTCTTGCGTGACTTCACCTGGAACGAGTTCGCCGACTGGTACCTGGAAATCGCCAAGGCGCAGCGCGCCGAGCCGGGATACGCGAAAAGCACCGACTCCATCCTCATCGAGGTGCTGCGCGGCCTCATCGCCCTGTGGCATCCGTTCATGCCGTACGTGACGGAGGTCATTTGGGGGGAGATGAAGGGGGCCGAAGCGGCTGAAGGGGCCGAAGGGATGTTGATGGTCGCCGAGTGGCCGGAGGCGCTGCGGGTGCATGACGAGGTGGCGGAGCGGGAATTCTCCCTCGTCCGCGAGATCGTGGGCGCCCTGCGCGGCATGCGCGCGGATTACAAGGTGGAGCCAGGCAAGGAAACCGCCGCGGCCATCGCCGCGGGGGAGCATGCGGACCTCCTTACGGAGAATGCGGCGCTCATCCGCCGCCTCGCGCGCGTCGGCGAGCTCACGATCGCCCCGGATGCCACCAAACCGGACGGCTCTACGTCGGCCGTGGTCGCAGGGTGTACCATCTACGTACCGCTCGCCGGGCTCGTGGACGTCGAAAAGGAACGCGCGCGCCTACAGGCCGAGATTGAGACGACGAAGAAGTACGTCGAAACCACGTCTGCCAAACTTGAGAACAAGGAATTCGTCGGCAAAGCGCCGGAGAAGGTGGTCGCCGATATGCGTGCGAAGCTGGACGAAGCCCACGCGAAGCTCGCGGCGCTCGAAGGACAGCTCAACACTCTCCATTGACCTATGCCCGTCATCACCGACCCACAAAGGATCGACGCCTTCCTCACGCGCGGCGTGGAGAACGTGTACCCGTCGCGCGACTTCGTTAAGGCGCGGCTGCTCGAAGGGAAGAAGCTCACGATGTACCTCGGCGTGGACCCCACCGGCCCGACGCTGCACATGGGACATGCCATCGTGCTGAAAAAGCTGCGCGAGTTCCAGGACCTCGGGCATAAGGTCATCCTGCTCATCGGGGACTTCACCGCCATGATCGGCGACCCCACCGACAAGAGCGCCACCCGCGTGCGCCTCACGCGCAAGCAGGTGCTTGCCAACGCGAAGGGCTACAAGAAGCAGGCCGGCAAGATCCTACGTTTTTCCGGCCTCAACAAGGCGGAGTTGAAATACAATTCCAAGTGGTTGGCCAAGATGTCGTTCGCGGACGTGGTCGATCTCGCCGCGCACACGACCATCCAGCAGATCGAGGCGCGCGACATGTTCGACGCGCGTCGGAAGGAGGGGAAGCCGATCCACACGCACGAGTTCCTGTATCCGCTCATGCAGGGATACGACTCGGTGGCGATGGGCGTGGACGGCGAGATCGGCGGCAACGACCAGACCTTCAACATGCTGATGGGCCGCGACCTCATGAAGGCCATGAAGGGCAAGGAGAAGTTCGTCATCACCACGAAGCTCCTCACCGACCCCACGGGCAAGAAGATGGGGAAGAGCGAGGGGAACATGATCACGCTCGAGGATTCGGCCGACGACGTGTTCGGGAAGATCATGAGCTGGACCGACGGGATGATCGAGCCGGGGTTCGAGCTGCTCACGGGCCTCCCGGCCATCCAGCTCGCGGCCATCAAGGACGAACTCGCGACCGGTTCCAACCCGCGCGACGTGAAGGCGCACCTCGCCCGCGAGGTCGTCCGGTCATTCTTCGGGGATACGGCCGCCGCGGAAGCGTCTGAACGGTTCGACGCGATGTTTAAGGCGCACGAGACGCCCACCGACATGCCCCATCATCGCGTTTCGGGCCCCCTGAACGTCATCGACCTGCTCGTCGAGACGAAGCTTGTGGCGTCCAAAGGCGAGGCCAAGCGACTGATCGACGGCAGCGGGGTGAAGGTCGCCGGCGCGGTCGTGAAGGGATACGACGCGCAGGTCGTCCCGACGGCGGAGGGGGTCGTCGTGCAGAAAGGAAAGAGGCATTTTATTAAGGTCATGAGGGGGTAGTCGGTAGGTGGTAGAAAATCCTACGCACTACGTACTACCCCCTACCCCCTGAGTCTTATGTCCGCCTTCCAAGACGCCAAGCGGCAGATCCTGCTCGACTTGAAATCCGCGGTGGGGAAGGAATTCACCCCCACCGTGGCGGATTTGACGACCCCGCCGGACGCGAAACTGGGCGAGGTGGCGTTCCCGTGCTTCGCGCTCGCGAAGGCGACGAAGAGGAACCCGACCGAGCTCGCGAGCGAGATCGCTGCGAAGCTGGAGACCAAGGGGTTCGTCGCGCGAGCCGTCGCGGCCGGGCCGTTCGTCAACTTCACGCTCGACATGAAGGCGCTCGGCGACGCGGCGCTCGGCGAGATCGTCGCGCAGGGAGACGCCTATGGCAAGGCGCCGCCGGGGAAGACGCGCGTGATGGTGGAGTTCGCCAATCCCAACACGCACAAGGAGGCGCATGTGGGCCATCTGCGCAACTTCTTCGTGGGCCAGGCCGTAGTGAACCTGCTATCCGCCGCCGGGTACGAGGTGATCCCCGTTTCCTATATCAACGACCTGGGCACGCACGTGGCGAAGACCCTCTGGATGATGAAGAAGAGCGGGGAGCTGCCAGGAAAGGAAGACCGCATCGCGTTCATGGGCCGCATGTATACCGAGGCGGTGCGCGCCGAGGAGGCGGATCCCGAAGCGGTGAAGAAGGAAGTGTCGGTCATCCATCGCGACCTGGAGGAGCTCAAGGGCCCGTACGTTTCCTCGTGGAAGAAGAGCCGCAAGTGGTCGCTCGCGGAGCTCCACGCCATCTTCAAGGAGCTCGGGCTCACCATCGACAAGACGTATTACGAGTCCGAGCTCATCGGCGAGACCAAACGCCTCGTGGAGGACCTGCGCCATCGCTCCATCGCCGTGCAAAGCGAAGGGGCCGTGATCGTGGATCTCACCCCCGAGAAGCTGGGCGTGAACCTGCTCGTGAAAAGCGACGGGACGCTCCTGTACAACGCCAAGGACCTTGCGCTCGCCTATCGCAAGGAAGACGATTTCCATCCGGACCGCAGCCTGTACGTGGTGGACGGGCGGCAGAGCCTTGCGCTCAAGCAATTGTTCGCGACCCTCAAGCGCGCCGGGTTCCAAAAGGAGCTCGGGCACGTATCCTACGAGTTCATCACGCTCAAGGAAGGGGCCATGTCTTCGCGGAAAGGGAACATCATCCGGTACGAATCCTTCCGCGACGAGATGGTCGCCCTCGCCCGCGCCGAGACCGCGAAGCGCCACCAGGACTGGGCCGCGAAGAAGGTCGAGAAGGTCGCCCGCGCCGTCGCCTTCGCCGCCATCCGGTTCGGGGTGCTCAAGCAGGACCTCGACAAGGCAATCACCTTCGACATGCAGGAGGCGCTCTCCTTCGACGGATTCACCGGCCCGTACCTGCTCTATACCTGCGCGCGCGCCAAGAGCCTGCTCAAGAAGGCGGGTCGCGCCAAGCGCGCCAACGCCGGCGACGCCCTCACGCACCCCACCGAACGCGCGCTGCTCATGAAGCTCGCCCGCTTTCCGGAGACGGTGCACGAGTCCGCGAGCGCCATCCACCCGAGCGGGATCGCCCAATGCCTGTTCGACCTCGCCCAGGCGTTCGCTGCCTTCTATGAGGCCGTGAACGTGCTCGAGAGCCAAGGCGCAGCCAAGGCGCAGCGCCTCGCCCTCGTGGACGCCGTGCGCCAGGTGATGGAAAACGGCCTCGCGCTGCTCGGGATCGACACGGTGGAGGAGATGTGACCGAACATATGCGAACCCCGCGCTACCACGTCATTTTCGACATCGATCACGCCGATCCCGTCATCCGCGACGCCGGAGCCCTGTCGCGGTTCATCAAGGAGACGGTCGAGTCAATCGGGATGTCGGTCATCGCCGGGCCGACCGTGTGCGAAGGGATTCCCGAGAACCCGGGACTCTCGGGGTTCGCGGTGCTCGACTTCTCCCACATCAGCGTCCATACCTTCACGAACCACGACGAAGCGCTCATCGACATCTTTTCGTGCAAACCGTTCGTCATCGAGCTCGTCCGCGACCGCTGCCTTACGGCGTTCGGCACGCCGGACTCGATCGTGCGCGAGAAGACGGTGTGGTGGGGATGACGGTCCGTGTCAGGCCTGGGCGCTCTGCGGCTTCGCCCTTTGGCCGAAAAAGGCGATGGCGGCGATGAGTCCGTTCACGAAGGCGAGATAGATCGGCAGGGCCAGGTTCTCGACGTCGATGATGGTGCTCGACAACGCGCCGAGCGCGGCGGCGACGGATACCATGACCCAGGGCATGACGGCTTCCGTGTGCGGTTCGCGGAACGTCTTCACGATCGTAGGGGTCGCGGCCACCAGGTCCGCCACGATGTCGAAGGCGAGGGAAAGGGCCGCGTCCTTCGTGAAGACGTAGAGCGCGATAGCGACCAGGGCGATCGTCAGGCAGGCCTTCTCGACGTGCCCGAACTCCTTGTAGCCGTATCCCATGAGGCACAGCACCACCACCAACCCGGTGTTGAAGGTGGTGGCGAGGAGCAGGATGAGCGACCAGGAGAATCCCGCCTCCGAGGTGACCAGCACCCAGATGGCGATCAATTGGATGAGGGTCCATAGCGCCCAGGAGACGATATTCGGCTTCGTCTGGCGCTTCAGGATGTCCCGCACATACGGGACGATGGCTGATACCTGGAGGACGCCAGCCGCGATGCCGATCAAGAGGTGCCAGTCCATGACGTTCAGGCTTTTTCTCGCGGGTGGATGTACTCGGTCTTGAGCCGGATGAGTCCAATGGCCAGCAGGAAGTAGGCGAGGAGGTAGATGACGTCCCCGTACCCGCTCACGCCCCATGTGCCCGCGTACGCTTGGGACAGGAAATTGTAATCCGCGGCGTATTGGACGACGAGCGCCGACAGGATGAGCAGCACCTTGTCCTTCATGATGCCGCCGAGCGTCTTCGTGGAGAGCAGGTAGACGAGCATCGCGACCGACACGTAGATCGCCTGACCGAACGGGTAGCCGAAATCCAGGAAGATCCGCAGCGGGGCGGACCAGTCGAACTCGTATCCTCGCAGGAAGAGATAGTACGAAAGGCCGAGCATCGCGAGCGGGATCGCTACCGCCTGGAGCCTGCTTGAGACCGACTTGAGGGAGATGTTCACGCCCGACGCCTTCCCGAGCATGATGGCGCCGTAAATGTAGCAGGGGATGCTGCCGAAATACCCGAGGTCGGCGAGCGAGGGGTAGGGCATCTCCACGTGCGCGATGACGTTGTAATAGCTGAACACGCTCTGTCCGAGGTTCTGCAGCAGAAGGCCGAGCGCGAACGCGCCCACGGACCGCCCCATCACGCTTCCCATCCCGCCCCAGGAGCGGGCGATGATGAGTCCACAGATGCCGCCCCAGAGCGCGACCGTCTGATAGGAGGCCCCCCAGATCGCTTTCGTCTCATCGGGGGCGTTCGTAAAGGTCAACGCCGCCCACCATGCCAGATGGGCCGCGAACAGCACCACGGCGACCATCAAGGACCAGTCGTCTCGCAGCCGTTTCGATTCGGGGGACTTCATAGGTAAGGAAATGGTATCACAAGCGCGGATCTACTTCCACGAAACGCGGAATTTTCGGAGGTAGGAGGCGGGGTGGTATCCCTTCTTGTATGCCTTGAGGCCTGGCAGCCCCATGTCTTGCTGGTAATTGATGTGCATGCAGCCCATTCCTGAAAGGATCTTGGCCGTCTCCTGCGTGACGTATTCGTAGATGCCTATATAACGCGACGGATCCCCCTTCTCATAGTGGATGGTCGCATATCCTTCGGAGAGGATCTCGCTGATCGAGAAACCCGCAAGCGTCCCGTCGACGAAGATGCCGATGCCGAAAATAGGTTCGTGAGGAAGAAGCTTGAAGAGGTTGGACATCGCCTTGAACTCGTTTTCCGCCTCGGAGAACGGGATCTTCCTTTGTTCGACCCAATGCAGGAAGAATGTCGTAAGCATCTCCTCGATGGCGGGATCCGTCAGGTCCAGGCGGCGCGTCTCGGGTCGATGCGAACGCAAAAAACGAGTGACGGCGTTCCGATGGGGCTTCAGCTTGCTTCCCTCATACGATTCGAGCCTATCGATCGAAAGGACGTAATCGACGTTGTCCCCGTCCTCCTCTACGCGGAATTTCGCGCGGTCGAGGCCGTGGACGGCAGATTCGGGGACCAGCTTCAGCTCCGCCTCTCCTCCTTCCTTTTTCGCGTGCTCAAGCAGCGCGTGGGCCGTCTCGCTCGTCTTGACGTCCCCCAGGAAGGAATAGAATGGCCTGCAGGTGAGGTAGTCGCTGAAGCGGACGACGAGATTGTCGTTCAGGGTGCACACGCCAACGCTTCCGGTGGTGTTGTAGCAGTACAGGCTGGTGAAATTGAAATCCGAATAGGGCGGGAACTTGGATGCGTACGATTCGACGAGCGGCTTGTGCTCGAGTCCCAGCGGTTCGAAGTTCGGGAAGGCGCTTGGCATGCGTGGGGATACGGTTCGCGGCACATGGTACGCGCCGGGCACTCCCGCGGCAAATGGAAACGTGATACCCTTGACGGAGTATGCCCGCCGCATCCATCCTCGCCGAACGCATCATCAAGGAACAGGAGCTCGTGATCGGGCCGTTGGCTTGGCGTGAGGCGGAAAAGGTGCCCGGGCTCAAGGTGTCGGGAAAGAAGGTGGGGATTTCGGGGAGCTCGAAGGAGGTCCTCACGCGCCTCGTCGGCCGTTATGAAGGGCTGTTCGGCCCGGCGTCCGTGGAAGTCTGCCGCGACGCGGTGAAGACGCTCATCCCGGACATGGCCGCCGCTGACGTGCCCGACGTGTTGCGTTAGCTATGGCGGTCGCGTCCCGCCAGCTGCTCGACTCGGTCAACCGCGAGCTGTACGCGAAGAACGCGGAGCTCGCGGTGCGCAACAAGACCATGGCGCTCCTGCGCCGGCTCGACGCCTCGGCCATGACCTCGCTCGAGGTCTCGCCCATGGCGGCGGAGATCGTGCGCATCCTCGCCGCCGAGTTCAACTACCGCATCATCGCGATCGCGCTTGCCGAAGGGCGTTCGCTCCATTGGCGCGCGGTCGCCTGCGCCAGCTCGCACGACGGCCTGTGCGCCGAGGTCCCTACCGGTCGCCCGATCCCGTTGGCAAGCAGGACGAACGCCTGCGTGAAGGCGATCCGGCAAGGAAAGATCGTCCGCACGAAGGACCTCAAGGACGTGTTCGTCCCTTCCTACGGCGCCTCGCGCGTCACCGCGTTCGAGACGGAGTCCGGCGTGCAGAGCGTCCTCGTTCTCCCGCTCCACTCCGACCAGGAGGCGGTCGGGGTGATCGCCGTTGGCCTCAACCGGGACGGGAGCGACCTCACGGAGTACGAGCGCGAGACGCTCGACGGCCTCATGAGCCTCATCGTGATCGCCATCCAGAAGGCGCAGACGTACGAGTCGCTCCAGGACGCCATGGAGAAGCTGCGCGCGGCCAATAGGAAGCTCAAGGACCTCGACGCGCTCAAGACCGAATTCCTTTCCATCGCGTCGCACCAGCTGCGTACCCCGCTCGCGGTCACCAAGGGGTACGTGGCCATGCTCGAGGACGGCATGGTAGGGAAGGTCAACAAGAAACAGCATGCGGCGCTCGAGACCCTGCGCACGAGCACGGAGTCGCTCATCCTGCTCGTGAACCACCTGCTCGACCTCACCCGCATCGAATCCGGGCGGCTCGCCGTGCGCGAGGACAAGGTGGACGTCACCGAGATCTGCCGATGGATCACGTCGTTCATCGGTCCCAAGGCCAAGGAGGCGGGGCTGTCGCTCACCTGCGACGCGCCGAAGAAGCCGGTGACCGTGCTCGCGGACGCCGACAAGCTCAAGGAGGTGTTCATGAACCTCGTCGACAACGCGGTGAAATACACGGCTGAGGGGAAGGTCACCGTCACCGTGCGCGCGGAAGGCCGCCAGGCGGTGGTCGAGGTGAAGGACACGGGCTACGGGCTGAGCGAGGCGGACAAGCGGAAGCTGTTCCAGAAATTCGCCCGCGGGAGCGCGTCGAAGAACGTGAAATCCTCTTCCGGGCTCGGGCTGTACGTGGTACGCAAGCTCATGGAGGCCATGCACGGGTCCATCGAGGCCGAAAGCGAAGGCGCGGGGAAGGGTTCCGCGTTTACCGTGCGCCTGCCGCTTTCAAGGCCCTGACGCCTTCACAATGGTCCGGAGGCGCGGTACCGTAAGGGAAACAAACGAATATCGGGTATGTTC
The DNA here is from genome assembly GCA_004297215.1 of Patescibacteria group bacterium. NCBI lineage: Bacteria > Patescibacteria group bacterium. The sequence continues at coordinate 542,157 of SCUM01000001.1, read as the reverse complement.
AAACGTTCCGAGGGAGGCATGCAGAACAGCCATGCCGACACCATCATCGCCACGGGGGTCCGCGTGGAGGGGGATTTTCAGAGCAAAGGCGACGTGGTGATCGACGGGGAGGTGATGGGGACGGTGCACACCGACGCGTCGTTGCGCGTGGGCGAAAGCGCCCGCATCCAGGCCGACGTCTCGGCCGCCTCCGCCGTGGTGGCCGGCGAGGTGGCCGGCAACATCCGCGTCACGGACCGGCTCGACCTGCTCGAGTCCTCGCGCGTGCACGGCGACATCGAGGCGCAGATGCTCTCCGTCGCGCCGGGCGCGGTGGTGAACGGCCGCATCAGCATGGGCGTCGTGGAGGCCGCCGCGACGGAGGAGTAGCGATGTGTACGGGTACATTTACGATGAGTTCGTCCAAAAACCGAAGTTCCAGAAGGAACTCGCCGACATCGAGTCGCGCCTCACGGATCTCGGTTTGAGCGGCAAGGTGGTGCGCCTGGCCCTCTTTCGCGACCCCTCCGAGATCATCGCGGGCGAGGTGTCGCGCGGGCTCGCGACGGTCGTGGCGGTCGGGAACGACGAGACGGCGCGGCGCGTGCTCGACGTGGTGGCGGAATATCCCGGCACCACCTTCGGCTATATCCCGCTTGGCGCCCCCACATTCCTGGCGCGCCTGCTCGGCATCCCGGAGGGGGTGGAGGCCTGCGACGTCTTGTCCGGCCGCATCGTGGAGACGATCGACATGGGGGTGGTGAACGGGAAGCGGTTCCTGGCCGGCATCGCCTGCGCCCCGTTCAGGGCCGAGATCTCCTGCGCGTCGTTCCGGATGCGGCCCAAGAAGGCCGGGAGCCTGCAGGTGCGCAACCTGGCGGTGGGGTTCGTACCCAGCCCGGAGCAGGTGGCCGATCCGCGCGACGGCAAATTGGAAGCCGTCCTCGAGGTGGAGGAGCCGCGCGGATGGAGGTTCTTCCGGAAGCCCAAGATGGGCCGCACCGTGCTCCCGTTCACGCGCATGGAGCTGCGCGACGACAAGCCGTTCACCATCGTGGCCGACGGCGAGGAGATGACCTCCGACCGGTTCGACATTTCCATCGAGCCCAAGATGCTGAAGGTCATCACCGGACGCAGCAGGATGTTCTGACACAAACAAAAACACCCGCTTCATGCGGGTGTTTTTGGTGCTCATCAAGGGAGATTCCTTGAGGGGCGGGGCGGCATCGTCCAGTCACGATGCTTCCCCACGAGCGCGCACTTCACGACATCCTCGAACCTGCTTTGACGGGGTTCGTCAGGAGCAGGTCGAACGGCGGGTTGTACTCGATTCCTGTGATTTCCTTGTTCGTGACCTCGATCCGCTGGAAGACGCGGCGCAGGTGGGTCTTGCGCTCCTCCTCGGTGGCCGCCGACCCGTAGAACGCGGTGAGGGACGCGGCGGTCTCGATGGCGACCTCGTGGTTGCCGAGCAGCGCCGTGAAGTCCTCGTTGAGGAAGGCGGTCCGTTCATCGACCTCGCGGAGGTCGTCGTCGATCGCGAGACGGCGGGCGCGGTACTCCTCCTTGGGAAGGGTGCCGTCGGCGAGGGCGTCCGTGAGGCGGGCGAGCTTGTCCTCGAGCTTGCGCTTGCGCTCAAGCAGCTTGGGTTCGTCTGTCACCCTAGCTTTCGCCCGCGCGGCGTCCTCAGCCTGGAGCCTCACGAGTGCTTCGGCCTTCAATGCCGGCGTGAGCTCGATGAGCTTGAGCAGCGCGACGACCTGGCCGTCGAGGGCGCGCACCCGCACGTACGGGCAGGATCCGCGTCGTCCATCGGGGCCAGGGAGGCAGCGGTAATAGCTGCCCTTTGGGTGGTCCTCGGCGGTGAGCTTTGTGCCGCACGTGCCGCACCAGAGCAGCCCGCGCAGGAGGAAGAACTTGCTCCCCTTGGCTCCGTGCACGTCGCTGCGGCCGCGGATGACGCTCTGCACGCGCTCGAACAGCTCGCGGGACACGAGGGGCGGGTGGGTGCCCTCGTGGACGTCACCGCGATAGCGGACCAGGCCGGCGTAGAACGGGTGCTGCAGGACGCGCTTCACCCGCTCGTCGGTGAAGCGGTGGCCGTCCTTCGTCGTGAGCCCGAGATCGGAGAACTCCTCGGCCAGTGAGCCCAGGCTGTGTTGCCCCGTCGCGTACGTCTCGAAGAGCTGACGCACGGCGGGAGCCGTCTTGCCGTCGACGATGACCTTGGCCTTCTCCGTGCGGGTGCGCGTGACGTTCTTGTAGCCGACGGGCGCCTTCGTGACGCAGCCGCCGGCCTCGAACTTCGCGCGCAGCCCCTTCACGACCTCCTGGGAGAGGTTGTCCGAGTGGTACTTGGCCATCACCACCGAGACCCCGTGCTGCAGGCGCCCGGCCGCGCTGTCCTCGGCCGGTTCCACGACGGAGAGCACGCGCAGCCCGAGCTGCTCGACGAGCAGGCCGTACTCGTAGTGGTTCCTGATGAGCCGGTCCACCCGGTGGACGAGCACCGTGCGCACGAGGGGGTGCGCCTCGACGTATCGCAGCAGCCGTTCGAAGGACGGGCGCCCCGTCTGCTTGGCGCTGTGGACGTCCTCGAAGCGCTCGACGACCTCGAGGCCGCGGTCGAGCGCGTGAGCCTCGAGCCGGGCGCGCTGGAAAGGGATCGAGTACCCCACCTTCGCCTGCTCTTCCGACGAGACCCGCGTGTACATCACGCAGGGGGTCATAGGGCAGGGTTAGCTGTCGAAGGGAGGCCGCCTCCATCAATTGATCGAAGCGACGAACGCGTCAAATCGCGGAGGCGGGCCATACGAGCGGATCGTGCGCCGCCTCGCCCGCGCGTGGGAGGCTGGAAGCCATGGTCATGCCCCCATGCCGTGCCGAGGGAAGGCGAAAAAAAGAGGGCCCTTTCGGACCCTCTGCGTTCCTGATCGTCGTGGCGGAGGTTCGTCACCGTCGCTTCGCGAGGTCGGCGAGGAGCCGGCGTTCCACGCGCGCGTCGATGTACCTGCAAGCCGCGAGCTGGCGCACCGCGGCTTCGGCGGCCGCGAGGTCGATGACGCCCTCCTGCGCGGCATGGACGAGCAGGTTGCCGACTCGGAAGAAGGGCACGCCCAAGGCGGTGGCCGCCTTGACCGCCGCGGCGTCGTCGATGAGCACCCTCATCTCCTCGCCGGCTTGGAGAGCTTGAACCGCCAGGATGAGCGCCGAGGCTTCTCCGCGGTGGAGACCGTGCGCGGGCGGCAAGAGGCTCTCGTGTCTGGGATCGGCATGCTCGACGCGCACCCACGGCAAGCTGACGAACCCCGATCCCGGCCGTGTGTCCCCCGGGCGTGCGAGCTCATGCGCGACCTCCCTGGGCACGACCACCGGGTCGAAGAACTCGGGGAGGATGTCGATGCGGCCGATCTGGGAAAGGACGATGACCGGTCCGGCGTCAACGATCAGCTTCATCGGCCCACGGCGCCGCGACGCCTGACACCGGAGAGTGCCCGTCGCCCTGCCGCCGTGGCCCCCTTCACGGGGCGCGAATACGTGACGCCCTCCTTCCGGAGCAGCTCGAGGAAGTCACGGTAGGTGAGGCCGCACATCTTGGCCGCGAGCCCCGCGGACCACGTGCTGTCCTTGAAGAGCTCGATCGCGATGCGCTGGCGCGTTCGACGCACGACCTCCGCCTTGCGCGCCCTGCTTATCGGCGCCTCAAACGAGACTTGGATGGGGGATGCCATGACCGACTCCCTTTGGTTTTTCCGTGAACCGTGGCGCATCCACGGATCGACAAATACTAACCATGAAATAAAGGAATTGTCCAGCATTCACGATATCAATGCAACCGTGGGCCAACGCCCTCGGCCTTTTCGGCATCTCGGTCATGGCGCCGCTCCGTCGGCGGCGCCAAATCCGCCAGAGCGCGGACGCGCCCGGGACGACCATCGGCTCCGGCCTCGTCGGCGCCGAACAGCCGCCCTAATCACACATGTCCCCGGACCTCAGCGATCGCCTCGGCGATGGCAGTGCCCACCTCTTCTTCCGAGAGCGAGGGGGCCGTCCGGGTCCACTCCTCCCAGCGAGTCCGGAAACTCTCGCGCACCGCTTCCCGGTCGCGCGACGCGCGCAGCGTGTTCGCGAGCGTTTCAAGGAGCTTGATCTCTTCGGGAGTGAGCCCATCAACGTTCAGCTGTGACATCCATGCCTCCGACTAATTGTCACTACTTAAACCAAGATCAATCAGGGCATATCACCTGTCCGTATCCATTTCCGTTGCACCGGCACCTTCCGATCCAAGTGGTCCTCATGCATGTCGGCTCTTGAGATGTGGCTGCGGATCTTCGCCGCGAGCGAGGCGAGCGCGGCTTCGTCAGCGCGCTCCCCGTCGTGGGAAGCGATGAAGCCCGGGTAGGTCGCGTAGTGGGTACGAACCGTCGAGGAAACCGGACGCCACTCGGCCATCTGCGTGCCGTGCATGGGGAACAGCTTGGCGTGGAGGTGGTCGACGCCGAACCCCTCCAGCACCATGGCGGTGCGTCCGACGCCCTGGAGCGCCCCGTCGAGGCGCCGCGCCACGTGCCCGGTGGCGAGAACGAGGTCGATGAGCACGTCGTCGTGGACGTCGAACGCGTAGCTCGGGGAGTGACGCTTGGGGACGACGACGGAAGCGCCTTCGGTGTTCGGGAAGATGGAGAGGAACGCCAGATGATGGTCGTCCTCCCAGATGGGATGCGAAGGCGCCTTGCCGGCAACTATGTCGCAGAAGATGCAGGTCATCAGGCGGCTCCGCTACGCGTCTTGTGGTCGGCGGCATCGGGCTCGGCGTCCGCGTCCACCAGTCCACCGACTTCGTGGTGCTCGACGTCGGCGTCTGCAACGAGAAACGCCCCAAGCCATGTGCGATCGGCCTCCGTCGCGCTCAAGTCGTCCATGCGGGCGACGAAGCCCGCGAAGTGATCCACGCGACCGCCACCGCCCAACGACAGTCCGCCGACTTCGACCGCGTCGATGAGCCGGTCGATGAACGCACCGGGGTCGGCGCTCGCGCGCAATCGGACGCGCACTTCGAAGCCGTATCGGATGGAGCCGCTGCCAGTAAGTTCCACGGCTGGATCGTACACACCGCAGCCGGCTCATGCCGAACGCGGGTGGCGTGCCTGGCGCGCATGAAGCTCGGTGGACGCCGCCCGAATCTGACGCATCAAGCCCGTGGCCGGGGCTCCGCTCTCGATGCGGTTCGCGGCCTCCTTGAGGAGGTGCGCGACGAGGCCGTAGTCGACGCGGCGACGGGCGGTGGACAGCATCCCGAAGGCGATGGGGAGGTGGTTTGACGGCGACAGCAGCGCGTCGTACCCCTCGGCGGGCAGCCCGATGCGCGCGAAGAGCCGCTTGAGCAGCGCCACCGTCATCTTCGGCGGGAAGCGCTGCGGGCCGAGGTAGCTGGACCACGGGACGGCGGGCGTGAGGTGGAAGCGCTTGGCGAGGAGCTTGTTCACGCGCGGGCGGAGGTGTTCGTACGGCTTGGTGATAGTGAGGGCGAGGGTGTGCATGGTGGCGGGTGCGGTCATCGAAACCTCGTCGTTGACCTCGCCAGTATAGTGGGCGCCTCGCACCGCTGCTCAGCCAGCGCGCGGTGGCGTTTGTCGACGATGCCTGCGGCCCCTTGCTGCCAGCCTGACACATGGCTGGCTGTCCCTGCGCGGCGGTCGCCCACGCAAGTCCCCGAAATGTGAGGAAAGCACTTGACTTCAGATCTGATCTAGGGGGTCAGCTCGCCAAACCAAGGCTCCGGGTGATACCTTCTCCTACATGGGAGCCTTCTATGCGCAACTTCACGACTACCGTCCTGGCACTTGCAACCGCCGTCTCCCTCGTCGGCATGGGGTGCGCCGTGCAAGATCCTGCCAACGAGACGGCACTCAGCGATGTCCAGATGGTCTCCAAGGAGATTTCGGCGACGAAACTCAAGGTTGTCGTCGAGCGCGGCGAGGCCCGCGTGTCGATCGAGTTCGAGCGCGGACCCCTGCGACCAGAAAGCTGGCTTGGGAACCCGGACGAAGAATCGAGCACTCTTGACGATCTGCTGGTTGCGGATCGGAACGACCTCGTGTTCCTTACGCAGTTCGGCGGAGACACAGCGTTGGATCCCGATGTGGGGGAACGCATACGGCCTCCCCCCGACGATCTGAACATGAAGCAGCGATATGAGGATCTGGTTCTTGCCCGAGACGCCGCCGATTTTCTGGAGAACGATGAGGAGATCCTTGCACAGTTCAAGTGGAGCCTAGAAGGACTCCGGGACATCGCGAATATCACCTTGCAAGACGAGACATGGCGCGGCGTGAAACTGCCCGCAGCTGACCCACAGCCCGATGTGTCGGAGGTCGAGGATCAAGCCAATGGCGAGATCCTCGATTTTTCTTCAATGATGCAAGGATTCACTGCGACCTCAGTACGATATATGCACAGGGCATACATCCGGTGGAAGCCGTGCTGCTGGTCGTTCGGCGAACACTCTGCTGCGCTGGTATTTGTATATAACTCGAGCGGAACGGCGCTCCTGAAGACTATCGACACAAAGAACCACGGGACCGCGGCGACACACAACTCGATGTTCGATGCCGCGGGTTGCCCGAAGACGTGGGGCGACCGCTCCAACTATCTGCCTCCGCTCCAACCGTTCAAGTCGAGCGACACCTTTCTCTACGGAAACGCAGGCGGCTGCTCCACGCCCTACGACGCCATTGAGCCGACAACCGGTGGTCATGTCTGCAACGACGACAGCATGGCCGAGTACTTCAACACGAAGTACAACGCCTCGTCGAGCTGGGCCACGTGCGGGGATTCGACAAGGCGGGAATTGCACCCGACGTGCGATTGAACGCTGGCGGGAGCCGGAGGATGCATGGCGACGTACGACATCAACAAGTACTGGAGCATCACGGTGAGCGGGAAGCAGAAGGTTCGTGTCGGATGGCAGGCAACGGCGACGGTCGTTCGCCGCGACACGGGCGATCGTGTCGGCCCGGATTTTTCTGGAGAGGGCCGCGTGCACACGTCCGCCGAACGGCACGCGAAGGAGAGCGCAGAAGAGTGGGTGAGGACGCAGAGGACCCCGCCTGATGGCTGGGCGGAGCCCAAGTAGCTGTTGCCGCCATGTTGCCGTGACCCTGCACCGAACGGCGGGATCGGACGGCACGGCGCGGCACAGGATGGACGTCTCTTTTCTGCGATTCGTCGACGAGAAATGGGTGGAAGTCGCGTCGCGTCGCCATGTTGTGGGCGTAAGCGGTTTCGTCTTCGAGTCCCGTCCGCTCCGCCAGTTTTTCGTCCTGCTAAGCCCTCGGGAAACCGAGGGTTTTCTTTTCGCCGACCGCCAGAACCTCTGCGTTCGTGCCTTCCATTGCCGTCAGGTTGCCGTAACCCTGCGGTTGTCCTCGTCGTTCGAGCAGGCCGATGGCCGCCGCGCGGGCCGACGGCGTCAGGTGCATGTACCCCATCGTGGTCGACAGGTCGGCGTGCCCGGCGAGCTCCTGGATCGCCTTCGCCGGCGCGCCGCGCATCGCGAGGTGAGCGCAGAACGTGTGACGGAGGATATGGACCCTTCCCGTCACTTCGAGCCCCGCCCGTCGCTCCACGCGCATGATGCCCTTGCGGAAAGCGTCCCGATGAAACGCCCTCCCGTTGTCGAGCATCAGCACGAGGTCGTTGTCGAGCCGACGCAGCTTGCTGTGCGCCCGGAGCGCGGCAGCGAGCCTCGTCGTCATCGGCACCTCGCGGACCTTGCCGCTCTTCGTCTTCGTCACGTGTCCCCGCCAATCGGAGGCGGCGACCACGATCGTGTTCCTCGCCCACACGATGCGGCCCCATTCGAGCGCTGCGATCTCCCCCATGCGCAGCCCCGCCTCGCCGCCGAGCAGGATGGCGAGCTGGATTCGCGCGTCCACGCGTCCCGCGGCCTCGACGAGGCGTTCGTAGTCGTCGAAGTCGTGGAACTTCATCTCCTCCTTCTGCACCTTCAATAGCTTGATCGCGCACGGGACGTCCTTGATGACGTCCCACTCGGCTGCCTTGCGCAGCATCACGCGCAGGCACGCGAGCGTGTTGTTCACCGTCTTCTTCGAGAGCGACGACAGCTCCGCCTTGATGCGCTGCACGTCGCTGCTTGTCACCTCGTCGAGCCGCTTGTCCCCGATCCTCGGCACAATGCGGTGCGTGAGCACCTGGCGCACCGAGGCGATCGTCGAGGGCTTCAGCTGCTCGGCGCGGCAGTGGCCCTCGATGAACGCGGGGACGAAGTCCTTGATGAGCGGCACGACCTTCTCGACCTCCTCTTCCTTCCCGTAGCTGCCGTCGAGGATCGCCCGGCGCAGCTCCGTCTCGTATCGCTCGGCGTCGCGCTTCGCCTGCACCGGGGAAGCCTTGCGCACCCGCGTGCGCTTCCCGTCGGGCAACTCCACGTCGACGTCGACCATCCAAAACTCGCGGACGCGTCCCGTCGCCGGGTCGCGCCGCTTCTCTTTTCTCACCGTCATGGATCCCTCCGTGACGACGAGACGCGACCTTCACCTGCGAGCCAGGCTAGCACGGCGTCGCGGCAGACGCGGATGGTGCCGCCCACGCGCACCACGCCAGGGATCGCCCCCTGTGCGACCGCCGCGTACACCGTCTTGCGGTTCACCCGCAGCAGGCCGGCGACCTCGTCGACGGTGAGGACGGCCGGGAGACCGTCGCCCGTGAGCAGATCGGTCGGTTCATCCGTCGCCATGCAATGCCCCAACCGAAAACCGTGGGCCGGCCGGTGCGGAGCACCCGCCTGTCGCCGCGCGCTCGCGTACCCGTCCCTGCCTTCCAGACGACGAGGATGGCGCCGGCCCGTCGACGACGGCGTGCATGGTGCCGCTCGGCGCCGGGGCCTCCTCGACGAAGCGTGCGGATCGCACCAGGGCGCTTCGGGAAAGGAAGGAGCCAGCGAGGGAGCGGAGGAGCGGGCGCGCCGGCGTACGACCCTTTGACGCCGTTGGAACTTGCTCCCCACCACCGTCATGCGAACGCCAGCCATCCGCGCGCACGTCCGTGAAGACGTGCGCGTCAGACGGACAGGCGAAGGCGTCCGTCGATGACGACGGAGCCCGGGCGCGGCGCCGGTCCTCGCCGCCGGAGCGGATCGGACAAGGCACGCGAAGCGCGCTAACGACCGGAGCGGGCGACCCCGCACCGACCGGCCACGGCTCGTGAAAGAAATCGACCCGCAGGTGCCTGGTCGCCCCCTCCACGAGGTTGTTCGCCACCGCGACAGGCACGGCGGCAAGAGGGTGATGATGGGGAGCGAGGGGGCGCGTCATCCGCGTACCCCTCGACCGGGCAAGCCCGCGGAACCCATCAGGTCCGCAGGCGCCTGGCCGTGACGACGGTCGGAACGGTCCGTCAGCACGGGCGCGAAAGGCGACTCCTCAACGAGCCGCGCATGCTCGCCGTCCGGCGACGTGCGAGTCGTCCACCAGCCGTCGGTGAGCAGCGTCTGCTCGTCGAGCCCTGGGCCGACGGCGAGGTACAGGATCCCCTCGGGGACCGCGGCCTCGTGGAACGCGCTGACGAGGCGGTTGCGACGGCGCTCGCTCGTCACGACGAACGCGACGACCCAGCACGCCTCGCCCAAGAGCGGCGCGCCGCAGGCATGCATCCGCGCGTACGGGTGGGCCTTGCGGGTGACGACGAACGACGGGTTCTCGCTCCCCATGTCGATCTCGATGGCGAGGGCAAGACGCTCGCCGCGGCCTTGAACGACGGCGACGGCATCGGGCACCTGGACTTCGGGGCTTCCGCCCGCGAGGCGTCGCAGCTCGGCCTCGAAGGCGAAGCGCGCGAGAGACACCTTCGTCGAGCGCTCGCAGGCGTTCGTGAGCCCCACGAAGAAGCTGACGCCGGCAGCGTGGTGGGCCAGGTGGATCTTCGAGATCCCCCGCATGACGGCGATGGCGTCCATGTCGAAGCCTCGTTCCTCCACGAGCAGGCGCCTCCCGCGCTTTGCGAGCAGGACGTTGTTCTCCGCATCCAGCCGGGGCGCGGCGACGTTCACGAGAGCGAGGTCGCGCAGGGCGCGCACGCGCCGGCGCGCCATGGGCAGGCTCATCCCCAGGTACCGGGCGAGCTGGGAGGTGGTGACCGGCTGCGCCAGCGCCACGAGCTCGAGCGCGCGCAGGTCGCGGGGCATGAGGCGCGCGCCACCGGGGTCCTGGCGTTGCTCGCGCTTTCTCACGGCGCGTCCAGGTCGGCGAAGAGCGGATTCGCGACGTACCGCCCGCACGCGCATGTGACGCGGGCGGCCACGGCACCGCAGCACGGGCAGCGATCAAGGCCGTGCCCGTCGAAGCCGGCGCCGCAGCCCTCGCATCGCCAGCCCCCGACGAGGTCGACCTCGTGGCCGGCAGGACAGAGGGCACGCGAAGCGGCAAGGACGCGGGCACGGCGACGCAGCCGGACGAGAATGCAGATCCCGTCGATAAGGGTTGCCACGGGGAGCAGGGCGCCCACCACCAGCGTGCCGGCGACGAAGGCGCCGCCATGCAGGTCGGCAAGGGCGGCGACGAGGGCGCGGGTCATGGCAGCACCAGGCGCGGACGGTGCTTCGTCGATGCTGCCGGCCGAGCACCTCTCGCAGTGGCCGTGGTGACCGACAATGCGGCGAGCTTTGCCGTGCGCAGCAGCTCGTCGACTTGAACGGAGTTGCTCCCGTACCGCACGCGCTCCCGCTCCGCCGCCGGCAGCGCCTCGAACCGTTCGCGCGCTTCCTCGAACGGGAGCGTCGGCGTGCGCAGGAGGGTCGCGCCGACGCCGGCCTCGACGAACAGCGCGCAGCGGGGCGGTAGCGAGACGGTACGCTCGACGAGAAGCGCACGCTCTTGCGCGACCGACAGCAGCCGGTCTCTTTGATGCGGGTCGCGCATCCTGCCCGTGACCGGCAGGGCATGGGCGATGTCGGCGACGTCCTGGGACGAACCGCGGAAGCACGCTCGCAGCGAGGCGTTGGTCGCGAGCGAGCGCGCGAGGGTCACCGACGACGATGAGACCTGCTGCATGCCCTGGGCAAGGGACCAGACGGCCACTCGCTTGAAGCGGGCCATCGAGAGCAGGCGCTCCATCTCGTCGGCGGCGCTGCGCCGCAGCACCTCGGGCGCCTCGTCGATGACGACGAGGACGTCTGCGGCCTGGTCGACCGCCCGCATGAAGACCGCCGCCGAGATCTTGGCCATGATGAGCGCCGCCATCGCCTTTCCGGCGGCGCCCATCCCGCTTGGCGGGCCGAGGGAGACCAGCGTGAGGCCGTGCTCGAGCATCTGGGTGCCAGTGGCGGCGTCCTTGGCGCACAGGCAGGCGCGCAGCGGCCTGGACGACACCAGCCATTCGAGTCGGGCACGCAACGCTGCCCGCGTCGCCTCCGCCTCTTCCGGAAAGTCCTCGACGACCGCGCGGCGCACCTCCGCATCCGCGATGAGCGAGGCAAGGCGTGCCCCGTATGCGGGGCGGCGCAGCAGCTCGAGCACGTCGAGCAAGGTGCCACCGGCCTCGATGGCGGCGCGCACGCAGGTCGTGAGCGCCGACATCATGCGCGGGCCGAACCCGCCGTCGAACAGCTCGCAGAGCGAGGAGACGATCACGTTCGCCTGCACCGAGCGCTCGAGCCCCGGCTCCGGCGCGAGCAGGTTCATGGGCGTCGTCATCCCCGCAGCGAACGGGTCGATCACCAGGAGCTGGCGGGCGAGGAAGGGTGGCCGCTCCCCGAGGGCGCCCACGAACGTCCGCATGGTGTCGAGCAGCTCTCCCTTGGGGTCGACGAGCACGAACCTGGTCGAGGGCGACCGCTTGGCGATCGAGAGCACGGCGCCGACGACGAAGGCGGTCTTCCCTGCGCCAGTCGCGCCCGTCACCAGCGCGTGGCGCAGCACCCGCTCGATGGGGAGGACGAACGGCCCCCCGTCGAAGGAGAACCCGATGGGGACGAGGTCGTCAGTCATGCCGCGGTCCGAACAGCCCGAGATCGTCAGGCGCGCTCGCTGACGGAATCCGGCTAGGGCCGTCGTGCGGTTCGACGAGGCGCGCGCGCTCGCGGGCCCGCGGAGTCGACGCCTTGGCGTGCGTGCCACGCGCCCACGCCTTGGCGAGCAGGAGCGCGAGCGCGGCGAGAGCCATGATGACGAGCACGACGACCACCGACGGATCGTGCAGCGCCAGCATGGCCAGCTGGTGGAGCTGGAACGACAGCCCGTCCCAGAACGTGCCGAAGACGGCAAGGCCGATGCCGACGGCGAAGAGCTTGCCGCTCCATTCCTTCGCGCTGACGACCAAGGCGAACGCGCCCCCGACCACTGCCATGAGTGCCACCAGGCGCATGGGCTGGCCGAGCGGCAGGCCGATTGCCGCAGCGACCATGAGGCTGCTGATGACGACGAGCGCGTTCTTCACGGCGTCCCCCGCAGATCGCCCTTCCCCACGTTGAACAGCCCTGCGCATGAGGACGGGGGCACAGGATCGTTGGGCGAGCGACCGAGGATCGTCGCCCAGAACCGGTCCCGGGCGGCGACGAGCCTGGGCGGCAAGCCCTCCCGGCGGAAACCGCAGGCGACGACGCTCGCGAACCGGCCCATGTCGATCTCGACGCCCATGTCGCCGAGGTGACCGGCGATGCGCTCGTATGCCGTCGGATCCCGCTCGCCGTTGTCGTGGTCCACGACCACCATGCCGTCCGTGGCGATGATGAGCTGGGGAGGCGTGCGCTTCTCGCGGGCGTCGAGCGTCGCGACCGCGAGGGCGGCGACGAGGTTGGAACGGTTCTTCCTGCCTCCCTCGTCGCCGGGCACGTCGAGGTTCCCCATGTCCGCGACGGCCTCGCGGACGAATCGGACGCGGGCGAGCCGGCGATCGCCCTTCTCGCGCTCGGGAGAGGTAGCGACGACGACGGAGCGGGTGCTCTCGAAGGTGTCGGCGGTGAGGATGACGCGCAGCTCGCTGCCGGGACGGTCAAAGGCGGTGCCCGCCCACTGCGCAGCGACGCCCTGGCGCACCGAGGGCGTGCATGCGGGCAGCTTGCCCGTGGCGTCGCAGATGACCACGGCGTTCAGCGGCACCGATTCCTGGCACGCCGCGGCGTGCGCGAGAAGGAATGCGGCGATCCCGGCCACGATGCCCTTCGCGACACCGTTGCCGCCATGCTTGTCGCGGTCGACGATCTCGTATTGCTCGAGGTCGCGGACCAGGTCCTCGCGGCTGGGCCTCGACAGCTCGAGCACGCGTGCGGAGAGCGACTCCGCCTGGTCGCCGAGCAACTTCACCTGCTCCTCGTCGTCGCGGGAGCGCAGCGCGTATGCCTTGGCGGCCGCGTTGAACGTGAGCGTCCAGCGCGCGGGGCGCTCGACAATCTCCTGCAGCTCGGTCGCCTTCGCGTGCGGCGGCGCATGCTGCCTGTGCGCCTGCGCCACGTCCTCGTCGAGGTCGCGCACCAGCGCGTTGTGCACGTCGAGCGCCTTCTGAAGGGGTTCGGCGAGCAAGCTCGTCACCGCGACGGCCACCGCGGTGGCGACCGAGCCCGCGGCCGACAGGATCGTGAGGGCAATGGCTCCCAGCGCGCTCACGGCGCCGTCGAGATGGTCGGCGGGCGTGGCGGCGACGACCCGCAGGATCGTGAGGCAGCCGACGAGCACGACGAGGACGCCGAGGAGCGCCGCGGCATGCAGGCCCGTGGGCTTGGTGATGTCCTTCCTCTTCAGCCACCAGGCAAGGCCGAACGAGACGAGCACGAGCGCACCGTCGACGGGAATGGCAAGCAGGATGGTCTCGATCCACTCCCCCGCGGTGACGTCCGAGACCGAAGAGACGTCGAGGAGCCCCTCGTATGAGGCGACCGCCGCGAGGCCGAGCAGGAGCTCGAGCAGGATGGCGACGGATTTCACGAGCTTGTACTGCCGCAGCTTCTTCAGGAGCGCGGTGACGTCGACGCGACTGCGGCGCAGTCCGAGGATGCGGCGCTCTTGCGCGTAGGCGAGAGCGGTGTCGACCTGGCCGAGGTCCGTGCCCAACGCCGTCAGCTGCGTCTCGGCCGCGACGGCGGCCTTCTGTGCCTCGACGATGAACGCCGGCGTCTCCTGCTTGCCCTTCGTGCCGCGCTCCGGCGCTTCCTCGACCTCGGCCCGCCAACCGGCGTGCTGTTCGCGAGGAAGGTCGGCGGGCACCTCGATCCCCTTGCGGCGATTGTCGCGGCGCTTCTCGCGCTCCATCCCTTCGACGGCCGCGCGTGCGGCCTTCGGGGTCGGCGCGGTGGCGACGGCCAGGCGTCCGGCCTTGTCGAGGGACGCGAGCGCCTGGAGGATCGCCTCCAGGATGTCGGCGCGATTGCGGTACTGCTGCATGGTCTGCCTCCGGTGAAGACAGATCCATCGCGCGCACGATCCAGAAGCACCCGAGAGAAACCTCGTCCGGATCGGGTGCGCACCTCGGGACTACGCCGTGTCCTCGGGAGCCAGGTCGAATCCGCCGCCCTTGGTCCCCGCGCGCCCGACGAGGACGTCCCGAGGCCCAAGGCCAAGTTCGCGCCGGAACTGATCCACGATCTTTCTCACGTTCTCAATGTCTCCGCCGTACACGCCGAGCGCGCGGAGGTGATCGTGAATCTCCGCGCTTGTCGCCCCACGCGAGGGGCGCAGCCACAGGAAGCGGAGGAGCTGATGGATCGCCGGCTTCAACTTGATGGGCGGTCGCGACCCGTCGAGCGCGAATGCGACGCCAGAGCGGAGATCGAACGCATAGCCGCCGGCGACCATGCGCTCCTCTGCGGGGTGCAGAGCGTGGGGATTGTCGAGCGGCATCGGGCCCGAGCGAGCGGCACGGGTAATCACTGTGACGATGAGCCGGGCCATGCCTTCCGCAAGGAAGGCTGCGGCGAGCGCCACATTGTCGTGAGCGCCCGACGAGGTCGGCAGATGCGCCGCTTCCAGGAGCCGCGCGACTTCATCAAATGTGACTAGCGTTCGCGCTCTGGAGGCGACGTCGTCTTGACGGGATCCATGCCCCAAGGCACCTTGGGGAGGGATTGCTTCGGCCCCTGTCGTCGACGGCCTTTGCTTGGGCCGTGGCCGACGGGGCCGATGGTCTCTCTTCGACATGCGCGTCCTCCGCGCTTGTTGGCGGGCCGGGCAACCGGGCGGCGTCCACCG
The DNA here is from genome assembly GCA_004297215.1 of Patescibacteria group bacterium. Lineage (NCBI taxonomy): Bacteria > Patescibacteria group bacterium. The sequence continues at coordinate 526,981 of SCUM01000001.1, read as the reverse complement.
CTGGCTGTCGACCCCGTCACTAATCACTCGCTGCCTCCCCTCCTTCGCGCCCGCCTGGGCGCGTTTTTCATCTTGCGCTGCCCATGCTGTCATGTTGTCAAACAAGAAACATTACATGGGATATTACATGTAGGATACATGTGTGATGTCTCGTCATTGAGCTTCCTTGCGACTTGAGAGAGACTCCGCCCGGTGAAGACGATCGAGGAACTCGAAGCAGAGCTGGATCAGCAGCTGGCGCTTCGTCTTGAGATAGAGGCTCGCATCGCGAAGTCGCGAGACGAGCTCAAGGTCACCGACAAGATGATTCGGGCGGTGCAGGAGGCGCTCGGCTATCTGCGTGGGGAGCCAGGGCAGCCGTTAGCGAAACGAATTCTTGCTCTCCTCATCAAGGCCCCGCGACACCGCATGCGGATTGTCGATCTAGCGGAGCAGCTATCCAACAGTCGCAACACGGTTGCGGTCTGCATCTACCGGCATCGGTTCACAGCGCGGCTCGAAGTCGACGGGGAGCTATGGTGCTTTGGTCTGACCAATCCCCAAAAAGGCATGGTCATGGCCGAGAAGACCGACGTCGACGAGGAGAAAGCGCTCGCACGCTATGCGAAGCACCTCCATCACCTAGCGGTTGCAGACCGGAAGGCCGCTGAAAAGCAGACGGAGGATTCTTCGCCAACGAGAGGGGGGAAGTCAGGAAAGAAGAAAACGAAGTAGAGCAGACTTCTGTCTGAAAAACCGACTCCAATGGAAGTCGGCGAGCAAGGCGGCAAGGCGGTCTCAGTTCTCAGTGCGCCTGCGTCACTGAGAGTTCTCGCCACGAGCTGAACCATCCCCTCGTTTCCATCACAGAACACCGAACACTCTCCGCATGACGGCATGCTCCTGAATAATCTCGGAATAGGCGGTCATCAGTGCGGCAAAGCGCTCCTCCCGCATGTTCGGCAGCGCCTGATACCAAAAGAGCCCCTGGCGATAGAGCGAGAGCTGTCGCGTCTTCGACGTGTTCACCTTCAACATCCGGTCGAGGCCCAGCCGTTCCCCAGCCGCGCCGAGCAGGCTGAGAAGCGCGTGCGCGAGCGCCGCGACGAACAACAAGCGATCACGTCGTTCGGGCTGGCGAATCGACGTCGCCCTGAGCCCCATGCCGAAGCGCTGGTCCTTCACGTCGCGGAACGTCTCCTCGATCGTGAACCGCCGGCCGTACAAGTTGATGATCTCGGCGCTCGTCAGCTCCGCATGGTTCGTCGCCAAGCACCACGAGTCCTTCATCTTCGCCTTCTTCACGCAGATGACGACGGGCACGACGCCCTTGGCCGCCGTCACGCGCGCATCCTCGATTCGGCGCACCCGCCCCTTGGGCGGCACCCACTGGTTCCCGGTCTGCGTGGTCCCTTCCGCGTCCGTCACCTGGATCTCTCCGCGAAATCGGATGACGTACTTGAAGCCCAGGAAGTCGAGGTGGCCGTAGCGCTCGACGCTGGCGAAGCCGCGGTCAGCGACGATCGTGACCTCGGCTCTTTCGGGAATCACGCGGTCCAGCAGGTCGATGAACTCCGCTTCGTAGTCCGACTGGTTTCCACGGAGGGTCGACTTCGCGTAGGTCTTCCAGACCAGCGGCGTCGCGCGGTGGTGTTCCGTGATCAGATACGCCGCCAGCGTGACCTGGTCGTCCTTTTCGAAGTCGGTCCAGTCGAGCGCGATGCGAATCTTCTTGCGCACTCCGAGCACGAACGCGACCCACACAGGGAAGAGCTCCTCGATGGCGATCCCGGCGTTGCTCAGCATGCGGTCGACCTGCTTGACCGCGTGCTTCTTGTTGAGGTCCGACGCCGCCGCGAGCGCCGCACCGATCGCGTGGATCGAGAGCGCCGCCGCATGGACGGCGCCGGTCACGGCGTTCGCGAGCGACAGGACGCGTCGAGCGTGCAAATCCTCCTCGAGGATCCCCTGCACGAACTGGTGGACTTGGGTCGTGGTCACGGACTTGTCGTTCTTGCGGGCGCGGTTCTTCATGGCGCCGCATACGACGGGCCGCAGTGGCAAGCATCGATCGGGCGTCCGATCGATGGCGCCGGTGCGACGTGCCATCGTCACGGCCATGCAAGGCTACCCGCTCACCGAGGTTCGGGTCGACCTGTCCGACATCGTACCGGTTGCATCCTCACGGGCTACGCAATCGCGAAAAACGAGGGGATCGCTCAGCGCCACGAGTCCTCTTGCTGGTGGTCACCTCGCGTGACCGTTCTCTGTCGGGCGGTCACGCTCGCTCTGGTACCGCTCGATGAGACGGCTGGCCGTCGACTTCGAAATCTGCGTGGTCGACTCGACGCCCGCGGCCTCCCGCAGCTTCACGGTGGCCTCCTCGCCTTCGCAGCCGCGCTCGGAGAGGAGGCGGTACAGCATCCGCCGCTGGGGCACGGTCATCAGGTCGTCGCGGCCGTTGCCCGAGTGGTTGCCGTCGTCGCCGAGCTCGCGCTCGCGGTGCCCGTTCGCCGACGTCCGCGGCGGCTGCTGACGCGCTTGGCCGCTCGCGCGCCTGGGTGGGGGCTCTGCGCCGTCCCCGTCGTCGCCGAGTTCTTCGGCGGCGAGCACGCCGACGTTCACGGCGTCGCGCAACGCGCGGGCCTTGGCTCGCGTCTCTGCCATGCGGATGAGGCAGCTTGCGATGCGTCGGTTCACGTTGCCGGGGTTCGCGTCGCCGATGCCGGAGAACGTGCCCTTCGCGGTCTCGACCACGGCCACGACGACGGCCGTCTCGCCGTTGTCCGGATGCGGAAACTGCACGACCTTGGTCTCGATGCGCTTGAGCCCTTCCTCATGGGCGCGGTTGAGCAAGCCGGCGAAGGTGGCGACCTCCTTTTCGCCGACGACGCGGCCGTCGCGGTCCTTGATCGGGATCTTCACGGTGAGCGGCTGGTTCATGTCTCCTCCACGTCGACGAAGTGCCGACGTAATCCAGCGTGCCCCGCATGGGCCTCCCTGCTCAGGCTGGAGGAGATTGCGCGCCAAGGATGTTCTCGCCGACCTCTGCGACGGCCACGTCGCTCACGTCGTAGAACACGCGCTCCACGGGGGCACCGAGCGCCGTGGCGATCTTCATGGCCATGAGCAGGTCTGGCACCGTGCGTCCGTGCTCATACTTCGAGATGTCGGCCTGGACGCAGCCTGCACGCTCTGCCAGGTCGCGCTGGCGCAGCTTCTTCAGGAGCCGCAGGGACTTGATGGCGTTCCGATATCGGATTGTTCGTGACATACGTCGACGATTAGTTGCCGATATCGTACCAGCAACATGAGCGTTGATGAGGATGACGGACATGGCTTCAACGCCATGTCTTCTTGTCGTCCTCGGACCCGTGCCCAGACCGTGGGTGCGGCCCGGCATGGCGACTGCCCCATCCAACGGTCGAGGACGTTGTCCACGCTGATGTGTCCATCTTCCATCGACGGACGGACGGCCTGTGGATCGAGGAAGTTGTCGGTCTCTCCCTTTCTCCTCCCCTTCCTCCCTGCACCCTCCATTCCTCTCCAGCCATCTCTCTCAGGTGACTATTAGTAATTTAGTGATAGGGGGATCCAAGGGGGCAATCCACAGGGGCGCATAGCTCGGGGGCGATACGGCACCGCCTGAATGGGATTGGCGATCGTTGGGACGATGTCGGGGTATGAAACCCACGACATCACCGGCGACCGCGACAGGCGAGGAGGTCGACCTCGTCATCGCTGTCACGGCAGAACGCGTCATCTTCTCCCGGAGTTCCGCAGCCGGCGGCAAGGTGTTCCTCGTCGTCGCGCCGCGTGACCAGCCGTCGATCGAGCGTCTTGCCCAGGCCGTCACCGGCATGCTGGAGGCCCGATGGCCCAACCGCGTGGTGCTCATCGCCGTCGACGCTGCTGCCGGTGCGCTCGTCGAGGACGCGCTCACACCCGTCTGCTCGTTCCATATGGCGCCGCTCGTGGTGCTGCACGACCTCACCGCCGCGTTCGAGGAGGTGCTGTACGACGAGGAGGGCGGCCTCTCGGTATGAGGCCCGTGCGCCGCGTGCCATGCACGCCCACTTGCCTGGCAATCGCACCCAGCGGCCGGGAAGTAGGCTTCGCTCTCGTCACCTCGGAGCGGCTCCTCGACCAGTTCGTCCTGAACGTCCGCAAGCTCCCGTCGGCGTCGGGACGCGAGCAAAAGTTCGGCGCCCAGATCGGGGAGATCCTCGACGAGGGACGGGTCACCACGATCGCCGTCGTCACCCAGAAGCCCAAGGACACGAACGCGACCATGGACGCCCAACTGGCACTCATCGAGAGCGAGGCGGGCCGGCGCGGCATCGCCATCGAGAAGCGCCTCGCGCAGCACGTCCGCGCGAAGGCCATGGTGCGCGCCAAGGCCGGGCTCGCGACGAACCTCGCCGTGGCGCACGCGGCCATCGAGCTGTTCCCGGAGCTCGCCTCGCGCCTCGACGAAGAGGCCGGCAGCCGCGAGCGCAACGGGAAGGACCGGTACCACTCGCGCCTGTTCCTCGCCGTGCTCTGCGGCGTCCTCGTCCTCGAAGAGCAGGTGCTTGCCCGGCTCGAATCCAACCTCCCCGTATGAGCAAGCCCATCACGCTGCTCACGACCGAACGCGACCTCGACGTGCTCTCGACGCTGGGCGCATGCCGCTTCGCGACCACGCCGCAGCTCGCGACGCTCTGGTTCCCGACCGAGGAGGCCGCGTCCGCGCGGTTGCGTCGCCTGCACGCCTCGTCGCTCGTCACCAAGGTGTTCATGCCGGTGCGGCCATACGACCGGCGCAGCTGCACGGTGTGGGCGCTCTCGAGGAAGGGATCCCGCGCCCTCGAGCAGACGCGTCCCGAGGCGGAGCGCCGGACGGTGTCCGAGTCCGAGCGGCGCAGCGGCCTGTTCCTCGACCATACGCTGCGCCGCAACGACCTCCGCCTCGCGCTCACGACGCTCGACCGCGACCTCGCGCGCGACGTGGGACTCCTCTGCTGGAAGCAGGTTCCCGAGGAGGTCGAGTTCCGTGCCCCGAGCGAGGGCTGGAACGCCAGTCGCGTCCGCGTCGTCCCCGACGCCTCCGTCACGCTCCAGCACGGCGGGCAAGCCCACGCGTTCGACGTCGAGATTGACATGGGGACGGTGGCGCCCAAGAGGATGGCCGACCGATACGCCGCGTACTGGCGCTCCAGGCGAACGCGGGCGCTCGCCTTCGGGGGATGCGCATCGCACCGGGTGCTGACCCTCACGACGACGAAGCCCAGGCTCGATCGCCTTCGGGCGGCGGCGCGCGCCGCGCTCCCTGGAGCGACCTCCCGCCTGTTCTGGTTCGCACTCCTCGCCGAGGCCGCGGACATCAAGGAGCCGGCGAAGCTCCTCGGCCCCGTCTGGCACACGTCGGCCGTCGACGACGATCAGCAGCCTTTGTTCTGACCTCACCACCGACCATATGCGCTTCGTGTACTCCCCCCGACGTGGATTCCAGCGGTTCCACCGGCCGAAACCCAAGTGCGGCCTGTGCAAGGCGAAGATCACCGGGCCGTACAAGTCCGTCGCTGGCAAGCCCCGCTGCTACTGGTGCTGCAAGCGGGTCGGCAACGTATGACGACGAGGAAGCGCCCGTCGGCGAAGGCGCGGATGCGTCGCTGGCGCCGCGTGCGGCGCATGCTCTCGGGCCGCTGCCGCGACTGCCGCCGACGTCTCGACGCCGAGCACGCCGTCGACGGCACCGGTATCGCCCGCTGCTCTCGCTGCAAAGCCTGACCCTCCCCGCGGCCCCCGGAGACCCGAGGTGGCTGCTCCGCTCCCGTCGCCGTGCGCGATGGGACGGACTCCGATGTTGCGGTGCACGGCCGCTACGTCGGCGGGGGAGACGGTCACGGAGATCGCAGGGCGTACCTCGACGACCAACCGAGTCGAGGGCGCCCTCCGGTCTCTGCATGAAGCAAAGCCGGCAACGAGGAGAACGACATGCTCAGTCTCACGATCGCTGGAGAGACCACGCTCATTCAGGATGAACAGCAGGCCGATGCCATGCGCACGTACTGGCAGGCACGAGAGGCGGGCGACCAGACCGCTGCGCTGGTGTCGGTGAAGGACGAGGAGGAAGCGGCCGAGGCGGTCGCGCTCCTCGCCCCCGCGACGACCGCCGCCGGCAAGCTCTCGCTCGTCGCGAAGGAGCGCATCGAGGAGCAGGAGCGCCAACTCGTCGGCAGCGGGTTCGCCCTGCCTCCGCCGCTGTTCGCGCCCGGTACGCGCGTCGTCGAGCTCGGGGACCGCAACTTCCGCGTCGAGCGCGAGCAGGTCGAAGCGCTCCCGCTCTTCCCGATGGCCGCCGCTGCGCTCGTCGAGCGGATCCGCAACGAGAGGCGCAGCGACATCACCGTGAAGCCCGAGGAGCTGTGGCTCCAACCCGACGGCCGCCTCTGCTACGCCGACGGCGCCTCGATGAACCTCGAAGCGCGGCCGTTCCAGGCGTTCTGCCAGCACCTCGGGTTCGGCGCGGGAGCCAAGTACCTCGCCGAGCTGTGCACGCCGGAGCTGCGCGCGAGGAACGTGAACGCCCAGATCAAGCTGCGCAGCTCCCGGCCGGTGGTGCTCCGGACCAGGCGGAACGACGGTGGGAGGTCGGCCTTCGCCGTCGTCACGCCGACGTACGCCTCCGTCGACGCGAATGAGGTGGTGACGGCAGCGATGCCCGCGCTCGCCGATGCGCGCGTCGAGCTGCTGTACGAGGACGCACGTTTGACGGCGACGGCGCTGTGGATGCCCGAGCATGTCGTCGACCTCGCCGCAGGCGACGTCTTCCGCGTCGGCGTGAGGCTCGAGTGCGACGACACCGGACGCGGGCGCATCCGCGTCACGGCTGTCGTACTGCGAAACCTCTGCCTCAACCTCATCATCGTGGCCGAGGGCGACGTCGAGACCACGAGCCAGGTGCACCGCGGCGACCGCGAGCGCATCCGCGCCGCGCTCCCCGTCGCCGTCGAGGCGGCTCGCTCCAAGATCGGGTTCTTCCTCGACGCGTGGGGCCACGCCCGCACGCTCAAGGTCGAGCCGTTGGCGACGTTCAAGCGCTGGGTCGAGACGAGGGAGGTCGTCGTCCCCGGAGAACGCGACGGCGACGCCGTCGTGAACGCCCTCGTCGACGCCTGGAAGCAGGAGCCCGGCGACACGCTGGCCGACGCCGTGAATGCCCTCACGAGAGCCGCGCATCTCGTCCCGACCTGGAACATGTCCGTGCGCGAAGAGCTGGAGCGCGCGGCTGGGAGGCTGGTAATGGCGGTTCGGTAGTCAACGTCGCGTGCGCCACCCGAAGTGGCGCACTTTTCTTGGACTGCCGCGTCGCATTACGGAATGAGATTGAACCGAACAGACAGATCGGGCGCAACAGTCGGACACCCGTCGAGTGATCCTGAAAATGGATCATATCCATTTTCAGTCATATGAAAATCACCTTCAAACGATGATGATGAATATGAATATATATGTCCATCTTCTGGGTTATTGTTGTGGTTGTTCGTTGCCAACGCACCACACGACACTGACCACTGTGCATCGTTTCCAATCTCAAAGAATTCATACGGCACCTCAGCATCGTCGGGAATGCCGAGGATATACAGACCCGATACATAGCTGCCTGCGCTGAGGGGCCCATCGAACGGGTCGCCAAATTCGATGGAGAGCGACACGTTCCCTCCACCGGAGGAACGGCTGATGCTTGGGTCGATGAGCTCATCCTGATTCTGGCAGATCTCGTCGCCGCCAGCACTGATGCAGATTACTCCAAGGGCCAGGCCTGTTCCGCCAGTCCCGCCTTCACCCTCGCCCTCGCCTTCACCCTCACCGCTTGACGGCGTCGGGACGCACGCACTCAGTGCACAAAGGGCGAACGCGAGCGTGGCCCGCTCGGTCGCCGGCCTCATTGCGTCACCTCGTCGGTGCCGACGAGCTGTGGCGCGGCGAACATGTTGGCCTGCTCGTAACGGTCGACGAACTTCTTCGAGATGGAGCGGATCTCGAAGCGAGTCGTCTTCGTGACCTTGCCGGCGTCGTCGACGGCGATGGGCAGCTCATACAGCGCGACCTTCCATGTGCCCGGCGTCGACATGATCTCGGGCGCGACCTTGAACACGATCCAGCCCGAGAAGCTGCTGTTGGGCACCAACTCCACGGCGCGGTCGAACAGCTTGATGTTGCGCGCCTTGGCCGTCGCCTCGGCGGTGTTGGCGCATGAGCGCGCCCCTTCGATGGACGCGACGATGTCGTCCTTGGTCATGGCGTCGTTGGCGTTGTTCGCCGGGTCGAAGAGCTTGAAGACGCCGGTGGTCATGCGCACGACGTGGTCGCTCGTGTTGGTGACCGTCACGCGCGAGAAGTACTCGCCGCGACGGGGATCGAGGATGAGCACGTCTTCGCGCGGCGCCTCCCCGCCGGTCTTCTGGCGCTGCATCTGCTGCTGGTACGTCTCGGAGCACGAGGCGAGGTTCACGATGAGCTCGGGCGGGTAGGTATCCACCGGCTTGAACTCGACGATGAGGCCGTCCTTCTCCTGGCGGAACTCCTTCTCGTCGTACGGGACGACCGCGTACCGATCGCGCGTGGTCTTGATGGTCCCGCACGCCACGAGCACCACGAGCGTCGCCGCAGCGACGAGAACCTGAACGATCCGATGGCGTGTCTTCATCTTTCCTCCTGGGTCGTGCGGCACCTTGACGAGAACTCGCCCCCGCGGTTCCGTGGGTGCGGCGCGCCGCCCGACCGACGGCGCAGAAGCATCTAGACTACGCGGGAGGAAGTCAAGCGCGCGAGACAGCGCACGGTCGTGCCGCGCTCTCATCGCGCTCCCCGCGGAGGACGCCTGGGCGGGCTGGGTGGGGTCGAGAGGCGGTCCACGGCGCGCCGGAGCGCCTCGTCGCTCGGGTGGCTGTACCGGCTCGTCGTCGTGATGCTCGCGTGCCCGAGCAGGCGCCGGACCTCCTCGAGGTTCCCACCGGCGGCCAGCACCTCGGTGGCGAAGCTATGGCGCAGAAGGTGGGGGTGCAGGGACGGGACCCCTGCGGCCTCTCCGACCTCCTTCACCCGGCCTTGCACGGCGCGCTTGGACAGCCGTCCGCCCAGGCGTGAGACGAACAGGGCGTCTCCCTCGATTACAAGCCCCTTGCGGGCTTCCAGCCACGCTTTGAGCGCCGAGAGGGCGTCGGCGTTGAGCGGAAGCGGCTGCTCGCGCCCTCCCTTGCGCCGCACCTCGCGCAGGAGGGCGTTGCCAAGGTCGACCTGGCCCACGTCGAGGGAGAGCATCTCCGAGAGCCGGAGCCCGGTGTGGAAGAGCAGGAGGACGATGCAGCTGTCACGGACGCCCCGCCAGCTGACCTCCTTGGCGAGGACGGCGAGGAGCTTGCCCACGTCGCGAGCCGAGAGGCTCGGCTCGTCGCGCCGAGGGGCGCGGGCGAAGGGGACGTCCTGGGCGGGGGACGCCGCGACGAGCCTCTGATCCACCAGGAAGGCGAAGAAGCTGCGCAGCACCGTGAGCTTGCGGTTGCGGGTCGAGGGGGCGACGGGCGGCTCCCCGGAGCCGAGGTACTCGACGAGCAGGACGTGCGTGACGCCCTCGACATCGGCGACGGCGCGAGTCACGGCGAACACGCCGAGCAGGTGTAGCTCGGCTCGATAGCTGACTACCGTGGCCGGGGAGAATCGGCGTTCATCCCGGACGTGGGCCACGAAAAGCCGCGCCGCCTCGTCGATGCGCATGCGCTGCCTCCAAGGGCGCCAGGGCGCCGTCGGGAAGCCTTGCCAACTTCGCCACATAGATGCAACGGCGCCGTAGTCTGGACGGCAGTGGCGACGTCGGGCACCATGAGGGTGCGAGCGTCACCGACTTGTGGACTGCGCCTCATCAATTGGGCGGCGCAGTCGGGACGCAAGTCGGTGCGCCTCCACGCGGATCCGCTGACCGCGCTATCATCGCCCGACGGCTTGACCGAGGGTACCAGCACTATGCCGACCGAAACACCAGGACATCGACGACACCTCGCAAAGGCTCTCGCACTAGCTCTGCTCGTCGTGGCACTCGCAGGCGCTGGATGCACCGACGAGCCCGTGCAGCCGCTCCCGGATGGGGTTGAGAGAATCTCACTCGGTGGCGCAGTTACAGCCCGCTTCACGACACCACTCGGCTGGAGCGTCCGTGAACCCATTAGCAACGTATGGCACGCCTCCCCAGATGGGAACACCGCTCGGTGGAATGAGCTCTTGTGCGCGATGAAGCTGTACGAGAGTCCCTTCGCAATACGAACGGACGAGGACCTGAAGGAGTTCGCGAATTCTCTGCGTGACGATGGAGACCTTCCCGCGGGCGTAGGAGACGAGAACACCTTCACTACATTGCGAGGCAATGTCGCATTTAGACGTCTAGTGGAGACCGAGAACGTCATGGTTCTAGCGCAAAGATTCGTTGTCATTGATCCGCGGACAGTTATTGAGGTCTCAAACACAGTCCGCTCGGAACTGGTGGCTGATGCCCAAGCGCAACCAATTTCGGATGCCTGTGATGGAATCGTCGATAGCCTCGAGATCGAGAGATAAATGAAACAGCAGACTATCGTGTTTCTTTCCGTGGTGTCTGTCGCCACAAGGATACTGGCCACACCCTGCCCTGATCGTGATGACGGGTGTGCGAGCGACTCGCTCGACGCTGCGATGCCGATTATCGGCGGCGAGGCGGTGTGGTTGGCTCGCGGATGGTGTGGCGGAACAAGTCATGCACATGAGGCCGCCTGGGATCTCAACTGGATCGATTGGGTACGATACGCGGCTACCTACCCCAACGTCTCGGCGTCAGCTTGCACGTCGTTTGAAGGCTATAATGATGAAGGGATTCCCATCGTAACGCCACAGGACGGTGTTGTTTGTCGTGCGGAGAAGGCGTCGAGTTGTTATGGCCGGATCGTAGTGGTTAGATACGGGAACGAGGATGTCGATAGCTGTGGCGACGGAGGGACGTACGCGCGATTTGCCCACATGTCCTCCGTTGAAGTTCGCAAGGGGAACCTGCTTGCGGCAGGGGATGTTGTCGGATACCTTGGCGGTGCAGGCCGTCTAGCAGATTGTGATTGTCGTCCGGGCGCTCTTTCTTACGACGACTGTTTCGCGCCACATCTTCATTTCGATCACCAGAAGGATACTCAGATCTGCTCGGAGTATCTTGGTGTCGAACTCAGCGCCGACACCAACGCGGACGGCAGCGCGGAGCTTGTTGAGCCCATCGGCGTCGATGAGGGCTGCATCAACCGAGCACAGCGGTTGAGGTCATGGAACGACGCGAAGATGCGTGACGCCGTCGTCAGGCTCGGTGTTTCACTCACGGGGACGACCCTGGTCCCAGCAACGTGGGCCCACCCCTATGAAGCATGGGCTCGATCTAGTGCGGTGCCTGTGGTGGCTTCTTCGTTCGGACCGAGTGGTGTGGCAAGGAACTTCTACAGGTTCGATCACGGCGCTGCGCCCGATCTGCTGAATGGCAGCGTTGATATCGTTTTCGACGCCCTCGGTGGTGCACATCGCGCAGTAATCCTGAAACTTGGATTCGGTGAGTTCTACCGTTCCTGCTCCGGCTCTGGGCCGCAGTGCGCATTCGGAGAGAACCCCGAGGAAACGCTCGGCCTGCCGATCACCGACGAGTACTCCTTCGAGAACGGCGCTCGTCAAGACTTCCACCGCGGCTTCCTCCTGTGGGACGGCAACGCGGTTACCGCGCATGAGTATCCCTACTGCGATCGATGCGGGCCTGGATGGGTTCAGCTCGAAGGCACAAGTTCCACCGCCGCAGTCTGGCGACCGTTCGATCAAGACGGCATCGTCGATGTCGACTCATACGCGTTCGTCGAGCGATACATCGAAGGTCGGGATGTCGACGGGATCGACCGTCCGGCGGAGCTCGGCGACGCGCTCGATCCCGTTCATCCCTGGCCCGAGTCCGGCACTCCACGCGTCTGGATCCAGGATTTCATCGCACCCAACGATCTCTGCCCGGGATCGCGTGACAGTGCGCTCATCCTTCGCGACAACAAGACCGCGGTTCATCAGATAAGGTGCGGGTTCTGGGGCGCGTTCAAGTGCTTGATGGCCGACGGGGAAGATCCGGTTGACGACGACCCGACCGGCGGCCCGACGAAGCTCGGTGCTCCCGAGTCCGAGGAGCATATCGCTGGTAGCGACGCGGACGAACGCAAGCTGGCGCCGAGCGCGCCAGCGTCCCAGCCGCTCTGTCCTTCGAGCCATCCATGCCAGTACTTCTCGCGCGGTTTCATGTGGTGGGAAGCCACGAGGAGTCTGCCGGGGTTCGACGGACGCGTCCGCATTCATCTGTATGCGAACCCCCAGAATCAGAGCACGAGCGACTGCGCCACGCTCGCGTCGAGCGCCGATTGCCAACAGGTGCTCGCGCTCTGCTCCAACCCACCTTTCGGCCCCGTCCGAGGCGATGGAGTCTGCTCCACGGTGACCGAGGACTGCTCATCGTCCCCGGAGGATTGTGTCGATGGGTGTCCTGCGGTCGACCAGCAGTGCACTGGCGCCCAGACCGACGAAGATGCCGACGGCCTCATCGGCTGCGCCGATCCTGACTGCGCTGGTGTCCCCATCTGCACGACGCCCGACGTCGTGCAGTGCTGGGCGCCGAACCCAGGCGACACCGTTCACCCTTGGGTACTCGACGAGAACGGGGAAGGGCTCTACATCTTTCCGCCACCGTGTGGCTTCGGCGAGCACTGCGAGAATACCAGCTCTACGACCGCCGTGTGCGTTCCCGACTGCGTGTCCGACTGCGCCGCCCGCAACGCCATCTGCGGCAGTGACAACTGCGGCGACCCCTGCGGGGAGCCCGACGCCTGCGACACCATCCCTCCCTCCGAGTGCTACGGCGAAACCCAGCTCAAGGTGTACGAGCCCGGCGGCTGCTTCGACGGCCAGTGCCAGTGGAACGACTTTCAGCTCACGTACTGCGGCGACGTCGGCTGCCACCCCGCGCAGCGTCGCTGCTGCTTGTTCGTCGGCGAGCCGGGCTGCGTCGGCCCGTGCATCGAGTCGAGCGAGGTGTGCGACGGCCAGGACAACGACTGCGACGGGAACGTCGACGAGTTCTGCGACAGCGACGGGGATGGGTACTGCGACCTCACGATGACGCGGCTCGACGGCGCGGCGTGCGCCGCCGGCGACTGCGGGGACGGCGATCCGCTGGTCAACCCGGGCGCCCTGGAGCGCTGCGACACGATCGACAACGACTGCGACGCGCTCGTGGACGAGGGCGTCTGCGCGGAATCCTGCTTCGACGCGGTCGACGACGACGGCGACGGGTGGATCGACTGCCAGGATCCGGACTGCTGGGCGAACCTCGACTACTGCGACATCGCCGGCGGAGACGTCTACGCCATCTACCGCTGCCTCGGGCCCTCCGTCACGGGCCTCGAGCTGCTCGCGCAGCGTTTCGACCTCGCCACCGGACAGCCCGTCGGTCCGTGGGTCTCGATGTGCTCGACGAGCGGGTCGCAGGACGCATGCCTGCTCACGCCGCCTCAGGGCGAAGGTTTGCGCTTCGACCTTCGAGCGACCGTCGCGTCGAGCGACGCCTGGTTCTGTCCGACGCCGGCCGACGTTTCGGCCTGCGCCGCGGAGCTCGTGGTGCTCGACAGCGACGAGCGACCGATCACGCTCGTCGATGACCCGACGGAGTCGCCAGGGCTTGGATCGTCTTGCTCCTTCATGGTCGACACATGCACGCCGCAGTGTGCGGGCACGTGCGGTTCCGACGGGTGCGGGGGCTCATGCGGCTCATGCGCGTACAACGAGGAATGCCTGGCGGGCACGTGCCTGCCGCTTCCCCCATTGCGCCTCGATTCGCTCGACAGCCGCGTGGTGCTCCTCGACCCGAGCGCGTTTCAGCTCCACGACGGCACGGCGCTCTCGAACCTCGTCGCGGGAAGCGACCTATGCGTCATCGGATGGGCGCAAGGGATCGCAGAGAGCGGGCAGGAGATCCCGGTGGACGACAGCGACGGAGACGGCTGGGTCGAGTACCTGCTCCCCGACCTGCCTGTCGGAGACGCGCCGTTCCCGAACGAGTGCGCCAGCTGTACGAACGGCCTTCCCTGGCGATTCAACTTCCGTCGCTGCGAGCCAAGCGACGTGTTGTCGGCCTCCCACTACATGGTCGCCGAGGCCGACCTCGCCCAGACCGCCGACTTCTGGTGGACCGGCTTCGACGTGAGCTGCGACTGGACGGGCGGCTTGGCGGTGTCCTTCGACGGGAGCGCCTTCTGGGCGAGCGGGGCCGCGACCTCACCGCCAGGTGGCTGTGTCCAGGCGCCGATCTTCCCGACCGGACTTCAGCAGGCCTTCACGGCCGCGGACGGCGCCGCAAGCGACGCCTTCGGGCATTCGGTGAGCGTCTCGGGTGAAACGGCGATCGTCGGTGCGCCCGGCGACGACGTCGGCGGCAGCTCGAACCAGGGCACCGCGTCCGTCTTCATCCGCAACGGGGCGCAGTGGACCCTGCAGCAGCAGCTCGTCGCCGGAGACGGTGCCACGTCGCCCGGCTCGGGCGAGCAGTTTGGGCAAGCCGTGTCGATCTCCGGGGACACCGCCGTCGTCGGCGCCTTCTTCGACGCCGTCAACGGCAACACGGGACAAGGAAGCGCCTACGTATTCGTGCGCAGCGGCGGGGTGTGGACGCAGCAACAGAAGCTCGTGGCAACCGACGGAGCCGCGGACGATCAGTTCGGCAGCGCCGTGGCGATCTCTGGCAACACGATCGTGGTCGGGTCCTTCTTCCATGCCGTATCCGGCAGGTCGGCGCAGGGCGCGGCGTACGTGTTCGTGCGCAGCGGCGGGGTGTGGACGCAGCAGCAGATGCTGATCGCGAGCGACGGCGTCGCCTCGGACTTCCTCGGCCGGTCCGTCGCGATCGATGGTGACTCCGTCGTCGCGGGCGCCGACGGGGTGGACATCGCCGGCCGCGGGCAGCCGGGCGCGGCGTACGTCTTCCTCCGCGTCGGCTCGACCTGGAATCAGCAGCAGAAGCTCGTCGCGAGCGACGCGGCCGGGAACGACGTCTTCGGCATCTCCGTCGGCATCTCCGGAAATTCGGTCGTCGTCGGCGCGAACCGAGACGACGTCGGAAGCAACCTGAACCAGGGTAGCGCCTACGTGTTCGTCCGCAGCGGTTCTGTTTGGACCGAGCAGCAGAAGCTCGTTGCCTCGGATGGCTCCACGAACGCTGACTTCGGGATTTCCGTGAGCATCTCGGGCGACGTCGTCGCCGTTGGCGCCCAGCGAGATACCGTCGGCGCGAACGTCGACCAGGGTTCCGCGTACGTATTCGTCCGTGCCGGATCGACCTGGAATCAGGCCCAGAAGTTCAGCGCCGCTGACGGCGCCACGATCGATCACTTTGGCGTTTCGGTATCAGAATCGGCGGAGACACTTATCGTGGGTGCTGACCTCGACGATGTCGGAGGCAATGCAAACCAGGGATCAGCCGCTGTCTATAGATGAAGCGGCCGCCCAGACGTACCATCGTGATTTATCCACAGGTCGCAAATGACGTTCGCGTCCTTGCACCCTGCAGCAACGAGAAAACCGGCCACGAATGGTCGGTTTTCCTCGTGTTTCCTCGGTTCAAGGATGTCGTCGATGGTGCGGACGGAGAGAGTCGAACTCTCAAGCCCTTGCGGGCGCTAGCACCTCAAGCTAGTGCGTATACCATTCCGCCACGTCCGCGAAATTGGTGCCGGCAGGATAACAGCCGACCCGCCGTTTGGCAAGCATGGACGGATGAAAAAGACCTGCACGGGGCAGGTCAGGCGTTTCCCGTCGACGGGGAAGGAGGGATCAGGTCCCGTGGGACGGCATGAGGGCCGGCGGGACCTGTGGCGGGAGGAACGCGACATCGGCCGTCGGCATGCCGACGGGCGACGGGTCCATCTCGGTCGCGTTCTTTTGCTCGACGACCGGCGGGAGGGAGTAGAAGACGCACGGCTTCGACCCGTAGCCCGCGGCTTCGACGCGCGTGACGGCGATCTGTCCCCCGCGCTCCATGCGTTCGAGCATGTCATGGAGGCGGCCGCCGCGGATGCCGTCCCTGTTCGGCTTCTTGTTCGGGTAGGCCGCATCAAGGCGGACGAACAGCCTGTCCCGGTCCATCGCCCCGTTCCTGAGGGCTTCCAGGACGTTCTTCTCGTTGATGGCCGGTTCTCGGTTCAGGACCCTGCTGGTGAGCATCGTGCTTCTCCGCTGCGTGTAGGGTGATGCGCGCGCTTCCTTGAAGCGACGCGTCGGCTAAGATACCCTTCGGAAACGCCCTCGTCAACCCGGGCGCTTAGCTCAGCTGGTCAGAGCGTCTCGTTTACACCGAGAAGGTCGTAGGTTCGATCCCTACAGCGCCCACCCGAAACCCCCTGTCAGGCCGACGGGGGGTTTGTGGTATACTTCCGCCATCTATGTCCCCGATCGCGCGCATCCCGCTCGGCCTCGTCGTGGCTTTTCTCGGGTTTCTCCTCGTGTGGAAGACCGAGGTCGTGTTCACCTGGACCGGCACCATCGATTTCGCCGAGCAGAGGATCGGGGTGGGGCAGACCCGGCTGTTCCTCAAGCTGATCGGCCTCGCGGTCGCCTTCCTCGGCATCTTCATCGCCACCAACATCGTTTCCGACATGCTTACCTCGCTCGCCCGCGTGTTCGTCCGCTGACCTATGAAACTCTCCACCGGCTGTGCGCTCCTCGACCCGAAAGCCGTCCTTGCCGAGGCGGGGTTGTCCGTCGGCGCCTCGTACGCCGACTTCGGCGCGGGCACGCTCGGGCATTTCGTGTTCCCGGCCTCGGAGATGGTGGGGAAGGACGGCCGCGTGTGGGCCGTGGACATCCTGAAGGGCGCGCTCGCCGGCGTGGAGAGCCGGATGAAGCTCGAGGGGATGAGCAACGTGACCACGGTGTGGGGCGACATCGAACGGCTGCACGGCGTATCCATCCCGGACGCCGCCGCCGACCTGCTGTCCATCGTGAACATCGCCTCGCTCATCAAGAAGAGCCCGGACGTGCTCAAGGAGGTGAAGCGCGTGCTCAAGCGTGGCGGCACCTTCCTCGTGGTGGATTGGGACAAGGCCGGCGCCTCGTTCGGCCCGCCCGCCGCGAGGCGCCTGAGCGCCGAGGAGCTCGTCCCGATCGTCACGTCCGCCGGGTTCGTGCAGCACAAGTCGTTCCGCGCCGGCCCGCACCATTGGGGCCTCGTGTTCAAGGCGGCATAACCGTTGACGTTTCCGGCCGCGGCTGTCATTCTTTGGGCGCTATGATTTCTTTCCTCAAGTCGTTTTTTTCCGTCTCCTTCTGGTTCGGCGCCGCGCCGGACATCTCTTCGGTCGCCGGGCGGATTTTGCTCGGCCTCCTCGCCCTGTGCGTCGTCTCGGGAGTCGTGGTACGCGTGGTCGCGTCCCGCTCTTCGTACGACCGCCACGCCATGCGCGCCTTGCGCCGCGTCGGCCGCCTGCTTTCCACCTGCGGGATCGTCGGGCTCGTGCTCGCGTTCCTGAGCTACGAGAACGTCCGATTCCTCGGCGACCGGTTCTGGTACGCCGCGCTCGTCCTCGGCGCCCTCTTGTGGGCCTGCGCGATCGCCTGGCAGGCGCTGCGCGTGGCGCCGAAGGCGCGCGAAGCCGAACGCCTGCGTCGCGAGAAGGAGAAATACCTGCCGTGAATAAAAACTTGAAACGTGAAAACTTGAAGTACCAATGGAGACGTGAAAGGACGAATGGAACAAGGACGAAACGGTTTTAGCCATTTCGTTCTTCAAACGTTTTCACGTGTCCTTTCAAGATTTCAAGTTTTCATGTTTCAAGTTTTCGCCTATGGATCCTCGAAGGCAGCTGGGCAACGCGGGGGAGCGTGCGGCGGAACGGTTCCTGCGCGCAAAGGGCCTCGCCATGGTCGCGCGCCAGGCGCGCACGCCGTTCGGGGAGATCGACCTCGTGTGCGAGGACGGGCCGGAGCTCGTGTTCGTGGAAGTGAAGACCAGGCGCAGCGCGAGGTTCGGCGCGCCGGAGGAAGCTATCACCCGCAAGAAGTTCCTGACCATGCGCTTGAGCGCTGAGGCGTACGTCTCGGCGAAGGCCTTGGAGGCCAGGCCGTGGCGGCTCGACGTGATCGCGATCGACCCGAGCGGGGCCATCACCCATTTTCCGTCGATTGACAGTCCGGGCGCAGGGTGATAGCCTTCGTGCACTGGAACCTGTCGCATGCGACGGGTTCGACTGTTAAAAAAAGGCGATTAAGGCCGCAGGCGATAAGGCTTCAGCGCTGATGCCTTGTCCGCCTGAGGCCTTCATGCCTCCTCACTATGCCTTCTCCCATCGAACAAGCCATCCGTCAGATCTGCGAGGAAAAAGGGCTCGCGTACGAGGCGGTCATCGACGCGATCCAGTCCGCGCTCGCGGCCGCGTACCGCAAGGACTTCGGCGACAAGAACATGAACGTCGAGGCGGAATTCTCCCCCGAGACCGGCGAGACGCGGGTGTTCGACGTGAAGACCGTGGTCGAGGACGTGGACCCGGAGGAGCTCGAGCGCGCGGAGCTCGAGCGCAAGGCGCGCATCGAGGCGCTCACCGAGCGCATCCGCGAGGCGCGCGCCCGCGGCGAGGTCATCTCTTCGGTGAGCATCGACGAGGAGGGCCTGCCGCGCTTCAACCCCAAGACCGACATCATGATCTCCGAGGCCCGCGTGCTCAAGATGGGCGCGCAGGTCGGCGACGTCCTGCGCACCGAGATGCCCATGGCCGGGGAGTTCGGCCGCATGGCGGCCATGACCGCCAAGCAGGTCATCACCCAGAAGCTGCGCGAGGCCGAGCGCGAGATCGTGTTCAGCGAGTTCAAGGAGCATGAGGGGAAGGTGATCGTGGGCACCGTGCAGCGCCGCGAAGGACGCATCGTGCTGGTGGACATCGGCCGCACCACGGGCGTGCTGCGCCCGGAGGACCAGGTCTCGAGCGAGCGGTACAATTCGGGCGAACGCATCAAGGTGTTCGTGAAGCAGGTCTCCCTTACCACGCGCGGCCCCGAGATCCTGCTCTCCCGCGCGTCGGAGGAGCTCGTGCGCAAGCTGTTCGAGGTGGAGATCCCGGAGGTAGGGGAAGGGACGGTGAAGATCAACGCCATCGCGCGCGAGGCCGGCAGCCGCTCCAAGGTGGCGGTGTCGAGCGGCGACGACGCGGTAGACCCGATCGGCGCGTGCATCGGCCAGCGCGGCACCCGCATCCAGACCGTCATCTCGGAGCTGGGCGGGGAAAAGGTGGATATCGTCGAATGGAACGCCGACCCGATCAGGTTCATCCCCCATTCCCTCTCGCCGGCGAAGGTAAAAGGGGTCGACCTCAACGAGGGGTCGAAGACGGCCACCGTGCACGTGGACGCCGACCAGCTCTCCCTCGCGATCGGCCGCGGCGGACAGAACGTGCGCCTCGCCTCCCGCCTCACGGGTTGGAAGATCAACATCGTAGAAGCTGGGAAGCCGGCCCCCGAAGTCGTGGCCGAGGCCGCGTTGGAAACGGCGACCGTTGAACCGGTCGTCGAGCCTACCGACTCCCCACTCCCGACGACTAACTCCTGACATCCTATGGGAGGTCTCTTGCACGCCGTCCTTTATCAGCCGCTCTACAACCTGTTGATCGGGCTGTACGACATCATTCCCGGGCACGACATGGGGCTCGCGATTATCGCGCTCACCATCCTCGTGAAGCTCGTGTTCTGGCCGCTCAACCACTCCTCCCTGTTGTCCCAGAAAGCGCTGCAGGAGTTGCAGCCCAAGATCGACGCGCTCAAGGCGGCTCACGGGGCCGATAAGGACGCGTTCGGCAAGGCGGTGATCGCGTTGTACGCGAGCGAGAAGGTGAACCCGCTTTCCTCCTGCCTGCCGGTGCTCGTGCAGCTGCCGGTGCTGTTCGCCCTGTATGCCGTGCTCCAGTCCGGCCTCACGACCGAAGGGTTCTCAAACCTGTACTCCTTCGTGCCCAATCCAGGGGGAATCAACGAGACCTTCCTCGGCATCCTCGACCTTACCAAGAAGAACGTCCCGCTCGCGCTCGTCACCGGACTCGCCACCTTCGCCCAGATGCGGATGCTCACGGCGACCCGAGTCAAGAAGCCCGTGCCGGAAGGGGCCAAGGACGAGGACATGCTGGCGGCCATGAACAAGTCCATGCAGTACACCATGCCGGTGATGACCGCCGTGATCGGCGCCGGGTTGCCGGCCGGATTGCTCCTGTACTGGATCACGAACACGCTGGTGTCGATCGGACAGCAGATGGTCGCGTTCCGGAAGAAGAAACCAGCCGCAGTGGAGGTCATCGGATGAAGCATGTAGGATGCCCCAGACGGGCATCCTTTGCGTTTATGGACGAAGCGCTCCACAAGGCCATTCTCCGGACCCTCGCTTGGTTTTCGCTTTTTGACTACGCCCCCACGGCGTTCGAGACCTGGAAATGGTTGTTCGTCACGGGCGAGAAGCCGTCCCTCGACGAGGTCGATGCCGCGCTACGGGGCGGGGGATACCCGTCTAAGGACGGCTTCCATGCGCTTCCGGGCACTGACGCCGTGGCGCTCGCGCGTACGCGCCACGCGCGTCGTCGTGACGCGCTGCGCAAGATGCGTGCCCTTCGCCGCGCCGTCCGATTCCTTCGTCGTGTCCCGGGCGTGCGCGCCGTCGCGGCCGCGAACACGCTCGCGTTCATGCATACGCGGCCGGAGAGCGACATCGACCTGTTCGTACGCACGATGCCGGGGCTTACCTGGACCGCGCGGCTCATGTGCGTCACGCCATTCGCGATCCTGCGCCAGAGGCCCGAAGACGGCGCGCGCGACCCGTTCTGCTTCAGCTTCTTCGCGTCCACGGCCGCGCCCGCCCTCGAGACGCTCGCTTTGCCGGGAGGGGATCCGTATCTGGAGGTGTGGATCCGGTCGCTGCGGACGGTGTACGGAGATGTCCGTTCACAGGACCCAACACCTGGTGTTGGGAATTCCAGTTTTTGTAAAAAACCTGGCGATTTTGAAAATCGAGATCTTGAGAACCCTGGTTTTCCTAAGGAAACGACACGTCCAACACCGGGTGTTGGACGTGGTGGACATGTCGAGCGTCTGGCCCGCTGGATCCAACTCCGCCGCCTCCCGCACTCCCTGCGCACCCTCATGAACCGCGACTCCCGCGTGGTGGTGAACGACGAGATGCTCAAGTTCCACGAAAACGACCGCCGTGCGGAATACCGCGACCGATGGATGGCCCTTTGCCGGACCTATGCCTATGACGCGTGAACGCCTCGGGCGCTTCGCCCTCCTGCTCGCCCTCGTGCTGCTTCCTTGGCAGACGCGTTGGATCGTCGTATCCGGAAAGATGGACGGTCTCCCCTGGGAGTACGGCACCGTCTCCCTCTACGCCGCGGAGCTGCTCGTGCTCGCCTCCGCCGCGCTCTACGGCCGTCTTCGGCTCGGCGACAGGTCGCGATTCGCGATCCCGCTCTCGTGGATCCTCCTCGCCTGCGCGTTCTCGTCCGTCTTCACGCCCATCCCCGCGGTCGCGCTAGGCGCCACCTTCCATGCCGCCATGGCCGCGCTCCTGTTCCTGCTCCTGCTCGACGAACGCACGGACGCGACGCAGGCGCTCACGGCATTCGTCGTCGGGCTCATCCCCGCGGCGTTGCTCGGCTGGGACCAGGTCATTGCCGGCTCGTCATTCCCGCAGAAATGGCTCGGGCTTGCCGGTCATGATGCCGCGACGCTCGGGCAGTCGGTCGTCGAGTCGGCGGCAGGGGAGCGCACGCTGCGCGCCTACGGCCCGTTCCCGCATCCGAACGTGTTCGGTGGATTTTTGGCTGTCGGGCTTTGGGCCCTGGCCGTCCTCGCGTCGCGTTTGCGCGACCACGCGCGCCGACACCATCTCGCGTTGCCCGCCATGCTCCTCGCCGCGACGCTCGTCATCACCTTCTCACGCGGTGCCTGGCTTGCCGCGGCGCTTTCGCTCGGGTTCGTGGTCGCGGCGCTCATGTGGCACGGCCGCCTTCGCGCGCACGCCGGGCTGCCGCTCATCTGGGCATCGCTGCTGGCGCTCGTCATCACCATGCTCGTGTTCCACACCCAGCTTTTTACGCGCTTCACTCCCGGCGCGCGCCTCGAGGCCCGTTCGCTCGCCGAGCGTTCGGCTTCGTACCGAGAGGCTCCCGAGGCCTTTGCGATCAGCCCGGTCACCGGAGTGGGCCCGTCGCTCTACACCCTCGCGCTTTCCACGTTCCGACCCGGCGCGCCGGCGTACGAATATCAGCCGGTCCATAACGCATTCCTCTTGTATCTCGTCGAGGTGGGCCTCGTAGGATTGTTCGCCTCCCTTCCGTTCTTGCGTCGCGGATGGAAGGCGGTGAACGGAATCCACGTCCGCTCCGAACGCGTCTTTGCCCTCTCCGGAACCGTCTTGCTCATCACCCTTGGCCTGTTCGACCATTACCTGTGGAGCCTCTGGGCCGGGCTGTCGCTCGCCGCCGTGGCGGGCGCCTCGGTCGTACGGGGGAAAGGTTGACGCGTCGGGTCCGGCTTGGTAGATTTTGTCGTCCCGACCAATGCCTGGCGGGCAACCAAGGAGGCATCCGATGTCCGATCTTTCCCCCTTTTCCCGTTCGATGACCGAGTTGCGCGACGCCTATCGCGCCAACAGGATGGCCGCCCTCGCCTGCAGGATGGGCACGCATGACCTGCGCGGCCGCCTGGCATTCGCCTGCGAGCGCGGCGCGCTCGATGGCGCGTTCCTCGAGACGCTGTTGCACTTCGCGCCGCCCATGCAGGATCCGGCGTCGCGCGCGAAGATGATCTGGGACCAGGTGACGCCCAACGCGCGTTCCAGGGAGCTCCGGCGTTTCGTCGACACGGAGAAGGCGTTCGGGTCCGCCGGCGTGCGGATGCTCCAGGACGCCGATGCCGACCGGCGCGTGCTCTACGGCCCGGTCAAGGTCATCGGGTCGGGCCTCGTGCTCGTCGCGCTGGAAGGGACCGAGCATCGCGCCACCATGGCGACGCGCTCCCAGGAGCGAGAGGCGACCGTGGACGCGGCCATCATGCTCCTGTTCGAGGAATGCGCGCGCGGCAAGAAGGCGGAGCAGGCGCGCGCCTTCGTGCGGGAGATGGGGCTGTCGGCCATCGCTTTCCTCGAGCGGGAAACCTGCGAGGAGTTCGACCGGGCCGTGGCCGTCCATGACGATTTTGAGGTGAGCAGGACGATCCACGCCGAAGCGGTCCTCGTCTTGGACGGGGACGCGGCCACGTTCCATGACGACCCGACGGGGTTTCGTGAACGCAAGATCCGCCTGGGAGCCGACGTCAACCAGATGGCGGCACGTCCGTCGGCATGGGACTGGGACGCGGAAGCCGTCGGGATCCTGAAAGGACTGATGGACCGGTCGGGGATCAGGCAGGCGTCCGTCTTCATCCCGTCGAAAGACAAGGACGACCCGATGAATCTCCTCGTCGCATCCGTGACCGCCGCCCGCGACCAGGCGTTCGACGCCTGTTCCGTCTTCGTCACCGACCGTTCCTTCTGCCCCGATCCGCTTCCGCCGGGCGGACGCAAGATCAAGATCGGCTGACGCACGCTGCGCGCCCGTCACGAAGTCCTGGTTCGCCAGGGCTTTTTTCATCCCTTGACATCCCCCCCCGTTTTCTTCAAGATGCCGGCATTAGCACTCAAAATATTCGACTGCTAAACCCTATGAACCTCCGTCCGCTCAGCGACCACCTCATCGTGAAAGCCTCCTCCAAGGAGGAGACTTCCGCCTCCGGCATCATCATTCCCGACACCGTGGACAAGGAACGCCCGGAACGGGGCGAAGTGATCGCCGCGGGCCCCGGCAAGCTGCTCGAGAACGGGTCGCGCGCCGCCATGGAGGTGAGGGCGGGCGACAAGGTGGTGTTCAAGAAGTACGCGCCGGACGAGGTGAAGGTCGGCAAGGACGAGTACCTCGTCATCAAGGCCGACGACGTGATGGCGGTGATCGAATAACCTATGGCAAAGCAGATCATCTTCAACGAGGAGGCGCGCGCGGCGCTCAAGCGCGGCGTGGACAAGCTCGCGAACGCGGTCAAGGTGACTTTGGGGCCTAAGGGTCGTAACGTGGTGCTTGATCGCGGTTTTGGCGCGCCGATGGTCACTAAGGACGGAGTGACGGTGGCCAAGGAGATCGACCTTGAGGACAAGGCCGAGAATTTGGGCGCGGAACTGGTCAAAGAGGTGGCAAGCAAGACCAACGATGTGGCCGGCGACGGCACGACGACGGCGACGGTGCTTGCACAGGCAATTATCGCTGAGGGTTTGAAAAATATTGCTGCCGGAACTGATGCAAATGGTATTCGACGTGGGGTAGAAAAAGCGACTGAGGCAGTTGTTGCAGAAATTAAGAAACTGGCAAAACCGATTGCAGGTGACTCGATTGAAAAGGTGGCCAGCATTTCAGCGAACGATGCCGAGATCGGCAAGATGATTGCCGAGGCTATGAAGAAAGTAGGGGAGAATGGTGTGATTACTGTCGAGGAATCACAGTCGTTTGGCGTAGAAGTTGATGTTGTCGAAGGGATGCAGTTCGACCGTGGGTATGTCAGCCCCTACATGATTACCAACGCGGATCGTATGGAGGCTGATTTCCGCGACGCACACATTCTTATCACTGATAAAAAGATTTCTTCGGTACAGGACGTCCTTCCTTTGCTTGAAAAAGTTGCTCAGTCTGGCAAAAAGGAGATTGTCATCATTGCTGAAGATGTGGATGGGGAGGCAATAACGACTCTTGTTGTAAACAAATTGCGCGGTACGTTCATGGCCCTTGCGATTAAAGCACCTGGGTTCGGTGATCGCCGCAAGGCCATGCTCGAGGACATTGCAATTTTGACTGGCGGCAAGCTCATTTCTGATGAACTCGGGATAAAACTTGAAACAGCAACACTTGCAGACCTCGGTCATGCGTCCAAGGTGGTGTCGACTAAGGAAAATACCACCATTGTTGGTGGTGCGGGAGATAAAAAAGCGATTGAGGATCGTATCGCGGCCATCCGCGCTCAGATTAAGCAGACAGAATCGGATTTCGACAAAGAAAAATTGCTTGAACGTGCAGCAAAACTGTCGGGTGGCGTTGCCGTTATCAAGGTTGGTGCAGCGACCGAGACCGAGATGAAAGAAAAAAAACATCGAATTGAGGATGCTGTGTCCGCGACCAGAGCGGCCGTAGAAGAAGGCATCGTTCCTGGTGGTGGCATTGCTCTGATGATTGCGGGGATGCGCACCGCTTTCAATCTACTGCCGCACTACTTTAAACCGGTGGCATCAGACACAGATCCCATACAATCGATTAAACGAAATGCGGAAGGGACCGGTGTCTTGACTCTGCTCGCTGCTTTGGTGGCTCCATTGAAAATCATTGCAGAAAATGCCGGGCAAAACGGTGAAGTCGTTTTTGCACGAATTCAAAAAGAACAGGAACAGTTCAAAAATGAGAATATCGGTTATAACGCGGCAAAGGACGAGTACGAAGACATGATTGCTGCCGGCATTATTGATCCAGCTAAGGTCACACGTTCGGCACTTCAGAATGCCGCTTCGGCTGCCATCATGGTAATCACCACCGAATGCGCGGTCGTCGAGATTCCCAAGGAAGAGAAATCGTCCGGCGGCCATGGGGGCCATGGAGGCGGGATGGGAGACATGTACTAGGAGAAAACTTGAAACGTGAAAACTTGAAATCTTGAACGGACACGTGAAAACGTGTGAAAGGCGAAACGGGTGAAACCGTTTCGTTTTTCATTCCTTCACATGTCTTTCAACATCCTTTCACGATTTCATGTTTTACCTTATGCTTCATCCGCTGTGTCAGACTCAGCCAAACAACCCATCGACGACGCGCAGGAGAACCGCGCCATTGCCGCCATCGGCTATCTCGGCATCCTGTGCCTCGTCCCGTTGCTCCTCGCGAAGGACAGTCCGTTCGCCCGGTTCCATGGCAAGCAAGGGCTCGTGCTGCTCATCGCCCTCATCCTCCTGTGGGCCGGCATCGCGGTGCCGCCCATCGGACCGGTCGTGTGGCTCTTCGGTTCCCTCGCCCTGTTCTGCCTGATGATCCTCGGGATGGTGAACGCGTACAACGGGAAGCAGTGGGAGATGCCCGTGCTGGGGAAGTTCGCGAAGACGATAAAGTTGTAAAGGTTTGAAAGGTGATAAAGGTGAAGGAAATTTTTTAAAAAAGATTCCAACACCTTTACGACCCTTACCACCTTTACGACCTCTCGATATGAAAGACCTCATCCGCCAGATCGAAGCCCTCCGCGAGCGCGTCCTGCGCACGTGGGGGTTGCTTTGACCTCGATACGGTCAAGACGGAGGTGAAGGCGCTCGAAGCCGAGATGGAATCGGCGGATTTTTGGAGCGACCAGGAGCACGCGCGCAAGGTGGGCAAGCGCGCGGCGGACCTGCGGGGCGAAGTGGGATCCTGGGAGTCCTTCTTGAAGGAGATTTCCGACCTGAAGGACGTCGCGGAGCTCGCCGACGCGGACCCTTCGACGAGCTCAGGGCAGGGGGGGATGCGCGACGAGATCGCCGCGTCACTCAAGGGGTTCGAGGAGCGGTTCGCCAAGATGGAGTTCGCCGTGCTGTTCTCCGGGCCCTACGACGGCAGCAACGCCATCCTGTCCATCCATGCCGGCTCCGGCGGCACCGAGGCGAACGATTGGAGCGCGATGCTGTTCCGCATGTACATGCGTTTCGCCGAAGCCAAGGGCTTCGAGGTGGACGTGCTCGACGAGAGCCGGGGCGACGTCGGCTTCAAGAGCATCACCTTCCGCATCACGGGCCGGCACGCGTACGGCTACCTCAAGTCCGAGCACGGCGTGCACCGCCTCGTGCGCATTTCCCCGTTCGACGCCGAGAAGATGCGCCACACCACCTTCGCGCTCGTCGAGGCCGTGCCGGAGCTCGACGAGCTGCCCGACATCAAGATCGACGAGAAGGACCTGCGCATCGACACGTTCATGTCGGGAGGGAAGGGCGGCCAGAGCGTGAACACCACGTACTCCGCGGTGCGCATCGTGCACGTCCCGACCGGCATCACGGTGCAGTGCCAGAACGAGCGCAGCCAGAAGCAGAACCGCGAGACCGCCATGAAGATCCTGATGGGAAAGCTCGTGGCCAGGCAGGAGGAAGAGCGCCGGGCCAAGGAGGCGGGGCTGCGCGGCGACTACCAGAGCGCGGAATGGGGCAACCAGATCCGTTCCTACGTGCTGCATCCGTACAAGCTGGTGAAGGACCACCGCACCGGGTACGAGACGAGCGACGCCGAGGGAGTGCTAAACGGCGAGCTTGAGCCGTTCATGGAAGCCTATTTGCAGCTGGAATTAAAAGGGGGTAGGGGGTAGTACGTAGTGCGTAGGATTTCGTCCTACCACCTACGCACTACCACCTACGCACTACGAACTATGAGATACAAACGCGCGCTCGTCACCGGAGGCGCCGGGTGCATCGGGTCGCACCTCTCGGACGCCCTCATCCGACGCCGCATCAAGACGTACGTCATCGACGACCTCTCCCTCGGGCGGCGGGACAACCTGAACCCGAACGCGACCTTCTTCAGGCTCTCCGTCGAGAGCCCGAAGGTTTCCGCGCTCATCGAGAAGCTCAAGCCCGACGTCGTGTTCCACATGGCCGCGCAGATCGACGTGCGGGTGTCGGTGCGCGAGCCGATCCGCGATGCGCGCGTGAACGTGATCGGCGGGTTGCGGGTGCTGGAGGGGTGCGTGCGCGCCAAGGCGAAGAGGCTCGTCTTCTCCTCTTCGGGCGGCGCCATCTATCACGGGCTCAAGGTCATCCCGACCCCCGAGAACGTCCCGAGCCTGCCGCGTTCCCCCTACGGGGTTTCCAAGCTCGCGTTCGAGCTCTACCTGCACAGCGTGTGCCATACGCATGGGTTGCCGTACGTGGCGCTGCGGTACGCCAACGTCTATGGTCCCAGGCAAGGCGCGCGAGGCGAAGCGGGGGTGGTGAGCGTGTTCGCGCGCCAGATGCTCGCCGGGAAGACGCCGGTCGTGTACGGCGACGGCAAGCAGAGCCGGGATTTCGTGTACGTCGATGACGTCGTCAGGGCGAACCTTCTCGCGATGAAGCCGTCCGCGCACGGGGTATTCAACATCGCGACCGGCCGCGAGACGTCGGTGAACGGGATCGTCCGGCTGCTGCGGCGCGAAACGGGTTATCGCGGGAAGATCGGTTCGGGCCCGGAGGTCCGCGGCGAGGAACGCCGGAGCGTGCTCGACGCGTCGCTCGCCAAACGGGTCCTCGGATGGGAACCGGCCGTCGGCCTCGAGGAGGGGCTCGCGAAGACGGTGGCATGGATGAGGACGCATCTGAAATCTCAAGCATGAAATTCCAAACGAAGTTTGGAATTTTCAAACCCGAAATTTTCGCCTTCAGCCGGGACCGGGTCCCAGGGAAACTATGCTTCCTCGCGCCAAGAAATCATTCGGACAGAACTTCCTCCAGGACGCCTCCGTCCTGCGGAAGATCGTTTCGGCTGCCGGGATCGTCCTGGGCGAGGCCGTGCTCGAAATCGGCCCCGGCACCGGCGTGCTCACGCAGGCCCTTGTCGACGCCGGCGCCAAGGTGACCGCCATCGAAGCGGATCACGACCTGATTCCGGGACTCCGTGAACGGTTCGGTGACCGCATCACGCTCGTGGAAGGCGACGCTCTCAAGTTCGACCTGCGCACAGACCCCACCATGCCTCCCCTTTCCAAGGGGAGGGTAGCGGAAGCGAGCTATCTCCCCCTTGGAAAGGGGGAGCATGAGGGGGTCGTGGGTGGAGCTTTCAAGCTCGTCGCCAACATCCCCTACCACATCACCTCGCCCATCCTCGAGCGGTTTTTGGCACACGAGCCGCGGCCGTCGCGAATGGTGCTCATGGTCCAGAAGGAGGTGGCCGACCGCATCACGGCCAAGCCGGGAGACATGGGGCTCTTGTCCGTCGTCTGTCAGCTGTACGCCGACGTCCGAAAGGTGACGAACGTGCCCCGCGGGGCGTTCCGGCCGATTCCGAAGGTGGATTCGGCGGTGGTGAGGCTCGACCTGCGCACAGACCCCGCCATGCCTCCCCTTTCCAAGGGGAGGGTAGCGGAAACGAGCTATCTCCCCCTTGGAAAGGGGGAGCATGAGGGGGTCGCGCCGAGGGAGAAGGTGATACGCCTCGCGAAAGCCGGTTTCTCCCATCCGCGCAAGCAATTGCACGGGAATCTGGTCGCGGCAGGGTATGGGACGACCGGACAAGTGAAGGAAATGCTGTCGAAGGCCGGGCTCGATCCGAAGGCTCGAGCCGAGACGCTCGCTGTGGATGAATGGGTTTCGCTCGCTCGGGCGCTTGATGTGGTATAATTCCGCACGGGAATCCCGTTTTGAATCCCGTTCCCGTGGGTGAATTTTTTCGTCAATTCCAGGCGCTCTCCCGGGAACAAAAGACCGCTTTTGTCCTTCTTGTCGTCATGGGGGCTTCCGCGGCCGGCATCGGCCTCGCGTCCTTCGGATCAAGCATCCATCGGCCCATCGACGAGCAGCTGGCGCGAAGCGCCGTCGGGTACCTGACCCCGAGCCAGCAGGAAGCTAAGTCCATCGAGCTTTCCAAGTCCCGGGATACCGATCAGGACGGCCTGTCCGATTACGACGAGCAGAACGTCTATCGCACGAGCGCTTACCTCAAGGATTCGGACTCCGACGGGATCGACGACAAGACGGAGGTGCTTGCTGGCAACGACCCCAACTGTCCGCTTGGCAAGGAATGCGGGCGTGGGAGCGGGTACGAAGCATTCGCGCGCCCGGCGACGATCGCGGTGCCGGAGCCTCCGCAGGCCCCGATCCTCGCGTCGGCCCCGACCTCGTTCCGTTCCACCGAGGAACTCGAAGCGTATTTCAAGAGCATCTCCCCGGAGGAGCTGCGCGCGGCGCTCATCCAGGCAGGGCTCCCCAAGGAAGCCGTGGATTCCATGGACGACCAGGCGTTGCGCGACCTGTTCGACAAGACCGTGAAGGACGCGGTCGCCGCCGGGCAGTTTACGGACGTGCTCCCCCCCTCAGCCCCATAACGTGTTATGCGTAGAACGGGAGGCATTCCAGCGTTGAGCCGATGGGTCGCCGGGGCGGTCGCGATCGTATGTTCGGTCTCGATCATCGGGTTCTTCCTTGCCGTTCCTGCGCATGCGGATGAAAGCGCGTCCAGTCCGGCCGTGCCCGCAACGGAGGCGGCGCTGAAAGCCGTCCCTTGTCCTGTCGTTGCCGGTAACAGCGAGGGGTGCATCGCGGAACATGCGGCGGCCTCCATCGAGACCGTGGACAAGGGGATGCTCAAGCCGATCGTAGAGGCGAACATCGTGTTCGCCCTGTTCGATTTCATGTCGTTCGTGCTCGATCGCCTCGCGTACGAGTCCGCCCTGTTCGTGGCAAGCGGCGGAAAGGGCGACCAGCCGCTCTACCACGTGTTCGACCCGCTCGATTCCGGGAACAATCCGATCGGCCTCGACATCGTGGGGGGGTCCATGGATTTCCTGAACACCGGGTTCGGCGAGCTCACCGGCTTCAAGTTCGACATCTGCAACCCAGGCCTGCTTACGGACGGTTTCAAGCTTGCGCTCTCGTTGGGCATCAAGGCATCTTACACGGTACAGAAGCCCAAATGCGATTTCCTTTCCATTGGCAAGAACTGGAATAGCTTCCTTTCTTCGGCCGCGGAACTCGCCAAGGATCCCACCGGCCCCGTGCTCGCCGCGTTTGCGCAGGGGCTGCGACCGGGCCAGAACGAGCTGTCCATGTCCATCGACCTCGCCTTCTCCACGCGCGAGGAATACAACAAGAAGCGCACCCTCGACCTGCTCGACCGGGAGTTCAACGGCGGATTCAAGGACGTCACCGACGTGGTGACCGGCCAGATAAAGACCCCCGCCGTCCTCCTGCGCGAGGATTTCCTGCACGCCAACGTGGGCAAGGACGAGAAGAAGCAGGAGCGGGTGGCGGCGCTCATCGCGGCCAACCCGCAGTTCTGGTGGGGGATGCTCTGGCATACGGTGGGCGTGTTCACGAGCACCCTCGGCTCCAAATGGACGCAGCAGCTTTACGAGGGTTTCTTCCCGGCCCCGGAGCTCCCGAGCAATCCGTTCGATTCGCTTGCCGTGGTCAGCAACGCGCGCGAGCAGGCCCAGGAGCACTTCTCCAAGCTGATCGCGGTCACGCCCACGTCGGTCGACAACTACAACATCCTCGGCGAATTCATCACCTGTCCCACGGGCGGGGTGGTCATGCGCGGACCCAACCATTGCGTCATCGACCAGCCGTTCTTCCAAGCGGTCTCGCGCGGAGCCACGGACAATCCGCTCACGGTCGCGCAGGCGATCGAGGAGCGGTTCATCCACAAGGATTGGCCGCTCGTGCGACCCGACGACCCCAAGAACCAGGACATCCTGTGCAAGGACAGCGCCTATTGTTTCGGCAATCTGGTGAAGCTGCGCAAGGCGCGCATCCTCCCCATCGGCTGGGAGATGGCGGCGGGGAAGGTGAAGCCCAACGAGACGGTGAAGCTCGAGGACGTGATCGCCGGGTTTGACGACTGCAATGCCGCAGGGACCGCCGACGACATGCACCGCTGGTGCCACCTCATCGATCCAAATTGGATCCTCAAGTATCCCGACACCCAGTGCCGCGCGTTCGTGAACGGCGAGACGCTCGCGGCGGCGAACTCCGGCGCGCGCGCCCCGGTGTGCGCAGACACCCCGAGCTGCCTGTCCGAGAACGCCGACGGCGAGTGCACGGGCGGGTTCGGCTACTGCGTGCGCGAGAAGAACGTCTGGCAGTTCCGCGGCGACGCCTGTCCGGCCGACTTCGCCGGGTGCCTGGCGCTCCAGAACACGCAGACGAACCAGCGCAACGGGTTCCTGCTCAACACCGTGGATTTCGCCGGCTGCAACTCCGGGAACGCCGGCTGCCTGTGGTCCAGGGTGAACAAGTTCCCGGATACGCACGGGACCGCGTCGGACACGGCCGATGACACGTTCGAGTTCCTCCCCGCCGGCCAAACGTACGTGGTCGCCGCCAAGGACGCCGCCCAGGACGCGTTCAGGGATCGCGCGTATTTCAACAATGACGTGAAGTCCTGCAACGGCAACGATGCCGGATGCGCCGGGCTGCTTCGCGCGGAAAACGTCACCTTCAACCTGTTGCAGAACGGGAGCTTCGAGCGCGGCACGGCCGGGAGCCCGCCCGTCGTCGAAGGCTGGCAGCTCGGATCGGCCGTCACGTACTCCGATGCGCTCGGCGCCGATCAGGGGTCCGATGCCGTGGGGATCGGATCCGGGACGAATGGGACGATTTCGCAATCCGGCGTGTTCTTGTCCAAGGATTCCTTCTATACCTTGAGCTTTGAGGCGAAGGGGAGCGGCACGGCCGTCGGGACGGTCACGCTCACCACCCTTGCCGGCGTCGCGATCGACCTCACCAATGTCTCCACGCGCGGGTGCGCCGTGATCGGCGCCGCTGCCCCGCGCAACCAGGTGCAGGC
The DNA here is from genome assembly GCA_004297215.1 of Patescibacteria group bacterium. Classification (NCBI taxonomy): domain Bacteria; species Patescibacteria group bacterium. The sequence goes on along the minus strand of SCUM01000001.1, from coordinate 494,351 downwards.
CGCGCCGAATCTTTCGGCGGCGTACGCCGCGACGACCTGCACGTTCAGCCTCCCCGCAAACGCGCTCGCGAGCGTCTCGTTCAGCGCCCCGTCCGGCGCAACGCTCGACTCGGTGCAACTTGAACGGGGAGAAAACGCCACGCCGTTCACCGACGGGTATGCCGGCAACGTGGACGCGGCCGTCGCCTCGCTCAAGGTTCCGCCGAGCTACCTCGACTGCCGCGGATTGCCCACGGATCCCAAGGAATGCGCCGGCTTCGCGCCCGTGTGCGCGGCCGTGGACGTCGGGTGCGAGCGTTACCGGCCCGAGGACGGCGACCCGTCCGTCTCGGCCGTCGCCTCCGACATCGACCGCTGCCCGGCCGCGTGCGTGGGGTACGCCGCGTTCAAGCAGGAGGAAACCAAGTACGAGGCCTCCGCGTTCCCGGTGAATTTCATCCCGACGACCGCACAGGCCTGTTCCGAGGCAAACGTCGGCTGCGATGCGTTCACGAACCTCGATACGCTCGCCGCGGGCGGGGAAGCGGTGGAGCACTACACCGATTTGCGCGCGTGCACCACCCCCGTCCAAGCCGGGGCGGATCGCGTCACCTATTTCACCTGGACCGGCACGCAGGCGCAGGGGTTCCAGCTGCGCCCGACGCAGCTGCTCAAGTCCAATCGCGACGACGCGCCGTGCACGGCCACGGTGATGGACGACCCGAATTCGATCAGGTGCGACGACGCGGATCCGGCGACGCGCGCGGACGCCGCGTGCGACGAGCACTCCGACACCATCACCGATCTCGACTGCGGCGAATTCTACGACGGCGACGGGGACATCCACTACCGCCGCTTCAGCGAGACGGTGTTCGTGGACGAGAGCTGCCACCCGTACCGCAAGACCCAGCTCGTTTCCGACCCCGCCGCGGCGCGGGACACCTGTTTCGTCACGGGCGGGTTCTTCACCGCTTCCGGCGAATGCCATTACTTCGGCCTGCCGTCGCGATCGCGCTCATGTCCCGCCTCTGCCGCGGGGTGCCGCGCCTACACCGGCGGCGGGGGCCGCAACGTGGCCACCGTGCTTGAGGAGACGTTCGAGGAAAACGGCGCGACCGACTGGACCGCGCAGGGGAGCGCCACGGTCGCGGTGAGCAACGACGCGGTTTCCGCGGGCGGGCATTCGCTGCGCGTGAGCAACGCCGCCGCCGGGGCAGGGGCTTCCACCCTTGAAGGGAGCGTGAGCCCGTTTGTGGGGAACGTCGTCCCTGGGAGGACGTTTACCGTGAGTTTCTTCGCGCGTGGCACCGGCGACGTGAACGTGGCGTTCCGCCCCGTCGATGGAACGCCCTCCCCGATTTCGGACGTCCCAGCCGACCTCACCACGGACTGGCGGCCGTACTCCCTCGGCCCCATCGATTCCTCCACGATCGACGGGTTCGACGACCAGTCCGCCCTGCAGTTCACGGCCGTGAGCGGCGGCACCGAGTTCTTCCTGGATAACGTCCGGGTCACCATGGCCGACGACACGCTCGCGCTCATCAAGGATTCCTGGGTAACCCCGGCCTCCTGCGACACGGCCCCCAACGGCCAGAACGCGCCGCAGTTCTATCTCGGCTGCGAAGCGTACACGGATCGCGCAGGCGCGACCGACGAGTTCTACCGCTTCGGCCGGCTGTGCAGCGAGCAGGCGGTGGGCTGCGAAGCGTTCTTCGACACGCATGCGTCGGAGTCGGAGTACGGCCAGACCTTTAACGCGCGTTGCGTCGCGACGGGTGGCGCGGCCGTGTCCGTCCTCACCCCGTGCGCGGTGCAGGGCCGCACGGCATGCCAGATCGCTCCGGGAAAGAGATTCTGCCTGTTCGATGCTGACGGCGTGATCCCCCCGGGGACGCCAAACGTGACGATGGGCCCGGAGGCGCGCGTCGTGTACAACGACTCCCCGCTCTATCTCGTGGACGACGGCTCCGACCAGTGTTCCGTGGCCGCCGTGGGCTGCACCGAAGTGGGCACTCCCAAGTTCAATCAGGACAAGACCGCGGTCACCTCGTTTACGAGCGCGTTCGTGATCGACGACCCGGACACGTACGACCAGGTGCTGTGCGGGCACGAGGACCTGTTCTGCCAGGAGTTCTCCTCCACCAAGGACGGCAACTTCTACTTCAAGGATCCCCTCGACCAGCGCTGCGAGTTCAAGACCGACATCAGGGTGGGCGGCCAGAACGCCTCGGGATGGTTCGTGAAGGGGACGATCGTCCCGTGCGACGAGGACGTCGTGATCAGCGGCAACACGTTCGGCATACGGCGCAACGGCGACGCCGGCTACGAAGGCTGGGTGGGGGAGTGCGGCTCCCAGTACGACCTGTGCACCGCGTTCGTGGACCCGTCCGACACCGACCACGGCGCGTATCCGCAGGGGGTGCAGTACACCTTCCTCGATAATGATGCGCTCTCCGATACCGCTACCGGCAGCGAACGCTGCGAAGGCCAGGTGAGCCAGAAGCTCGGCTGCGCCGTGTTCCGCAATGTCACCGACCCGTCGCTCAAGTTCGCGTCCGGTCCAAGCTACGTGGCCTCCGAGCATGCCGACGTGCTGTTCGGCGGCCGCCCGTTCGACCTGCGCGACCCGGTGTCTTGCCCCGCGACCTCCGCCGGGTACGACCTCGCGAATCTCGCCGGCCTTCCGGACCCGCAGGCGCTGTGCAGCCGTCGGTGCCGCTATCCCGTGGGCGCGGATCGCGACCTCGCCGTGGGGAATTCTGACACGTCCACGGCCGATGCCGCCGCCGAGTACGCCGGTTCCTGCCTCGTGGACTCGGACTGCCCGTCGCTCGAAGACGACCGCGGCGACGCCGTTTCCGGTACCTGCGTGGACCTGCGCACGGGCAAGGGCAGCGACGGGACCGCGGTGGCCGCCGTGAGCATCGACGCCGCGTTCAAGAACGACGCGAACGACGTCATCAAGGTGAACCGCAACCGCGACTGTGCGGAGTGGCTGCAGTGCGCGAGCTCGCACGCGAGCTGGGACCCCAACACGTCCACCTTCCGCACCATCTGCGACGGCCTGGCGCTGTGCGAGACGCGCGGGCAAGGCACCGGCGACAACGCCTGCGCCGGGTTCGTGGACCCGCAGCCCATCACGCTCGATGAGGCCGTCTACACAAGCCGCGACGTGAGCTGGAACGGGCTCGAGTACTCCGGGTACGCCATCCCGAACCAGCTTTCGATGGACCTCCTGTCGCAAGTCAACGTGAACCCGGGGAGGTGGTGCGTGGATGCGGACGGCAACCCGGCCCAAGGTTCCGCCCCCTCCGTCAACATCAATATCCCCAACCGCGGCGTCAATCTCAATCCCATCCTCGACCTGGGCGTCACCCTTCCGGGCACGATCGTCGGTCGCGAGATCGCCTGCGCCTCCGACGACGACTGCGCCTCGGACGCGACCTGCGAAGACGCCCCGGAGGATTTCCGCCTCGCCTACGTGGCCGGAAGCTGCCAAGAAGCGGGAACGGGCGGCGTGGGCCGCGGCGGTTCGTGCGCCGTCGGGTTCTGCAAGAACTCCAACGCGGGATGCGTCACGGACAACGATTGTTCCTCCTCCGTGAGCGACGACACGTGCGTGTTCGGCTTCTGCCAGGCCACGAACAACGCCGGATGCGTGACCGACGCGGATTGCACGGCGAGCGGATTCCGCATCTGTGACGACCTCAAGTGCGTGGACCAGCTGAAGACGCTCGATGACACCTGTTCGCCCGACGGTTCCGTCGCGTGTTCCGGTACGCAGCAGTGCATCTCGAGCGCCAAGGCGAAGCTTGGAGCCTGCTACAACGACAGCTGCCTCACCGACGTCTCCGGCATTGCCAAGCTTCAGCTCACCACCGCCGAGTCCACGGCTTGCCGCGCATACCCCGAACCCACCTCGCCGTTCGACGCCGGGAAGATCGTCTCGGTGCATAGCCCTGACATCAATGCCGGGGACAGCGAACATCTCCAACCGCCGACCCCGGTTACGTTCATCCCCCAGTTTTCCGGCAGCAACACCTGCGCCCCCGTCGCATCCGGCTCGGGGTGGGCGACGAGCGACGACTGCCTGTGTTCGTACCAGAAGGTGACGTACGGCGACGGGGCCATCACCAGGTATTACGGCACGGATCGCGCCGATGCGCCGCCCACGGGCGTGTGCACCAACCCGGAGAAGAAAGGGATGGAATGCGAATACGACGCCGATTGCGATTCCGGCACTCCGCCGACGTCCGAAAACCCCGTGAGCGCCGGATTCCGTCCGGGCAGCTGCTCCAAGCGCACGGCCGAGGATACCCTGCTCGGGTGGGAAGGGTACTGTCTCGAGCGCGACTCCTCGTTCCAGCTGTTCGGAAGCCAGGATCCCAGCGACCGTTCTTGCCTCACCTGGCTCCCCGTGGACCAGCTCTCCGGCGCCACCGACCTGTTCGGCAAGTCCATCGAAGCTGGCTTCGAGCGCCCGGCCGACGCCACCGGGGAAATCTACTACTGCGCGGAGACGGCGGTGTATGCGGATTTGTGGCCGTTGGGCGTGCAATTGGATTCTACGACAGGCCTTCCGACTTCGCCCGACCCTGATACACGGAGCGTGGATTATGCGTGCGCAGCGTCCGATGCGGAAGCCGGGCCAGGCGGCTATTGCGACTTTGGTTCATACGGGGAAAAGAATGATTCCCACTCTCCGCAAAAAAATAACGATGACACCGGCTGCATCCGCAACGCGTTCTGTCCGGACGGGTATGTGGCCATGCTTGGTTATTGCGACAGCGACGAGAAAGGGAACGGTGGGAGTTCGGATGAGACCAAAGACAAAGGCACATTCTGCAAAGCGGGGAACAACGCATCGGATTTCGATCAGCCGCGCATCCCTGATCCGTTAGCCGTGAGCGAGACGCGCCCCACGGATGACTGCCCGTACATCTGCATCCCCCAAAATTCTCACCATGCGGCGGGGGCGAACCCGGGAGAAGATTGCCTCGCGCATTATTCCAAGCTAGGTACGTCCGTGTTCGAGACGCCTGTGTACGGCCTTGGGGACATCGCAAATGGCCCGGGGAGCGTGTCGGATTTCCAATATCTCGCGGACTGCTCGGTGCGCGGCGTGCCCATGACGCCAGGCACCGGCTATGACCCGATCTGGATCCGCACGTTCGACGGGATGCCTGGCCGCGGGTGGGGACCGGGAGGGTACGGGTGGGTGCAGACGGACAACGGGACGCCCAAGGATGACAACAACAATGACGAAAGACTGCAAAATGACCCGCAAGGATCCTACGGGATCGCCCATCGCGCCCCGGGCGCGAAGGTGAAGCACTGCGACCTCACTGGCAAACGCTGCGCCGTGAAGGATGATTGCCGGATCGAGGGCACAGGAGCCGCAACGGACAATCTCGCAGACTGCCTTGCGAGCTGTGCGAGCAACCCGGCCGCGTACGTGGTGGGCGGGACATCCTTCGGGATCTGCATGACAATCTGCCTGGGCTCTTCGGCGGTGGATGACCTCTCCGACGCGAACGAATGCGTGTCCGACGGGCCGTTCGTCACCGGAAGCGTCTATCCCTACTACGCCTGTCAGGAGCTCGTGCAGGTCACAGGCACCGGCAGCAAGGGGCTCGATAACAAGGCGCAGACCGACAACCTCTGGAGTGACAGCGGATTCACGTCATCGTACGCGTACGGCGGGCAAGCGTTCCCGTACGGGCCGGAGACGATCCCCACCCCGGCCGGCCGCGCATTGCTGGACGAGATGTTCGTGCGCGATCCCGATACGGGCGAATTCGCGATGGCTCGAAACGTCGTCGGGAGCGATAGCTGGCCGCTGCCGGTGTGCGCGGACGATGATGGGGCGGGAACCGGAGGGGGAATAGGCACGATCGGTTTGAATGTCGGGGACGAGACCGCATTGGCCGACGCCTGCTCTGCGGGCGCGCGCACATATCCAGGCGAAGGGGAGTACGCGCAGGGTCCGGCGCTGAAGGAAGGGATGCTCCCGTTCGCGCTCGCGCGGCCGTTCGAGGATTTGGATGCGGTCGATGGCAGCGGCGACGAGCGGAAGGCGGTAAATGGCGAGGTGTCGGCCACGCTTGCGGGTTTGGCGGCGGTCGGGAGCAGCGATCCGGCCGCACCGACGCCTGACAACGGCCTTACGGGATTCGGCGTGAGCGTGCAGAGCGGCATCTCGCGGTTCTTCACGAAGGTGTTCAACCGATTCCAGTACGATTTTGAGGACGATCCGGACGGGGAAACGGGCGGCGCATACGTCCCGACGTCGGATGATCTGGACCTTTCGAATAAGTCCGGCACCGTCCCCGTCGTGACGTCCGTGGAGAAATGCGAGGGAAGCACGTGCGAAGAAGGGTCGCCCGGCACCTTCACGGTGAACGAACTCGCGGGCGGCAACGTGAAGGGCATCGACGGCCGGCAGCACGTGGCCGTGAGCTTCTATACGTACGCGAATTCCAACCAGATGCCCATCAAGAACATCGTGGTGGACTGGGGCGACGGACATCCTGGACCTGGGAACGGGCCTGCCGACTGGCCCACCGACAGCCAGAGCGGTTCCACCGACGACGGGAACTTCTACAAGAACCACCGCGGCGCTACGCGCGACGGCGAACCCATCTGCGGCGGGAGCAGCCCGGCAAACTTCGGCCTCACTCCGCGGGCATGCGATTCTACGTACAGATCCTACTCTCACGACTACCGCTGCAGCGCGACGCTCGTGGCCGACCTGGAAACCGCCGGTCGCACCTGCCGCATCGATCCGGATAACGGCCGCCTGCTGAACGCCCCCTGCACGGGCGGCCAGGTGCCAGAGGCCGGCGGCGCCTGCGTGTTCCAGCCCCGCGTGTTCGTGAAGGATAATTGGGGATATTGCACAGGCGTCTGTCCCGGTGGCGTTGATGCATCGGATAAGTGTTACGACGGTGAGAGTCAGGGTGGCCTTAGTCAAAATGAGTGCCGTCCCTTGCAGTGCCCTGGTGGTACCGGCTGCCCGGATGATAATCCATGGGTCAATTACAATGGATACGTTATCGTGCAGCCTTAACGCGGTCGCCTAATGAAAAAACTGGCACAGCTTCTGCTGTGCCAGTTGCGTTACTGCCTGTCGATGACATCCTCGGTACACGTGACCGTGTCGCACCACATGTAGTGGATCTGCGACATGGTGTCGTCATCCAGGATCTCGCCCGTCATGGTCTGGTTCGCGTCGAACTCCGAGACGGCGGTGAAGGTCGTACCCGTCACCACGGCGCCGATGATCGGCAGGCCGTCGAGGATGAGCGTGCCGCCATCCATGTAGGTCGTCACCGAGAACGTGCCGGTGGGTCCCGAGTAGGTGGCTTCAGGCGCCAGGCCGCAAATCCCTTCGTCTTGCCAGCGCACCTCCACGTTGCCTTCGTTGTTCAGCTCACCGACGATGTCCGCCGCGAGATGGTTGACGCAGCTCATGTAGGTGTGGAAGAGCGACGGGTCGCTGCCAGCCTTCTCGATGCTGCACGTGCGCGTGTCCGTGCAGTCCGGCACGAGCCCTTCGATCTCGGACGTGAAGTCGGAGAGCGTGCCGTAGTCGAGCTCTGTCGAGATCGGCAGCACGTAGAAGTCGCATGCCGAGACACCATCGGGTGCCTGGATGTCGAAGGCCAGCCTATCGGGCTCACCTTCACCTTCGCCCTCACCTTCGCCCTCGCCCTCGTTCGGGTCCGGGCCGTTGCCGTTCGGGCACCCTCCGAAGAGGGGCAGGGCGGCGAGTGTCGCCATCATCAGGAAGGGACGCATGGCGCCCTCCTTTCTGCCCGTCGTCCTTTGGGGAGCGGCGGGTGGTTCTGGGGCTGTTTGAAAGAGCGTTGGGCCAGCCCGCGTGGGCCCACTTGCACTTCCATGGTGGCCAGAAAAATGGGGATATGTCAAGAGCGGGGCGAAGGTTAGCCTTTTTCCTCCCGTCCAACACCGGGTGTTGGACGGGCACCATCTACGGGTCCAACACCGGGTGTTGGACCCAGTCTTTCAGGAAGCGGGGATATGCGTCCGGGAGCTTGAACTGTTCGAGGATGGAATCAGGTCGAATATAGAATCTTTTGGTTCCTTCCAGATAATCCTTGGCACTTGACCAAAGGTAGCCTCGCATCGAGCGTATGGCAGCTGGCCAATCTTGAATCCCAGCATCCCGCCATTCAGGGAATGAAAGATCGAGGACGTTGAGATGAATGTACCGAGAGAGATGGAGCAAGTAGCCATCATCCATCACATGTTTTGCCTGGAATGGTGATTGGAATAGCCGGCCATTTCGCTGATAGCGAAGGTTGAAGTATTTCGTGAACCCAGTCCCGACACGGCGCATGAATTCAGGGACGCCACGATCGGCGACCTGGCGAAGAAGAAAATGATAATGGTTTGGTAGCAGCGTGTAGGCTACCACTTCTACGTAGGGCGTTTTGCTCGGTACCACAGGGCTGATGCGTTGGAGCGACTTGGTAGCATGGCGTCCGACATCATTGAAGGCCACGATTCCTTTCATGAAGCGCAGTCGGTCTCTTTCAGCCTGGAAAATGAGGCGCTTGTCCACACCACGGTTATAGACATGATAGTACTCTCCGTTCATAAATGACGTCTCGCGCATAAGTTTGGTCCAACACCCGGTGTTGGAAAAGCAAAACCCCCCGAAAACCGGAGGGTCATGAATGAGATTGAGTTAAGATTATATGAAAAACCTTGAAAAGTCAAATATCCAACACCGGGTGTTGGACGGGTGCGATCTTCGAATCCAACACCTGGTGTTGGATTCGGGCTTGGACAACCTGCCCCTTCTCCGGCAAGATGTCCACGTATGATCGACCCGAAACTGATCGTGGAGAACCCGGAGCTGGTGGCCGAGAACAACCGCAAGCGCGGCAAGCCCATCGACGTGTCCATGGCCTCGCGCCTGGCCGCGGAACGCGCGAAGAAGATCGGCAAGATCGACGCCCTGCGCGCCCGAGGGAATGAGATCGCCGAGGCGATTCCCACGGCCTCCGCCGAGGCCCGTCCGGCGCTGGCCGCGGAAGGGAAAGAAGTGAAGGAGGCGGCCAAGGCGCTTGAGGCGGAGCTCGGCCAGATCGAAGCCGAGCTCGCGCGTGAGGTGCGGATGTATCCCAACATCCTTCGCGCCGACGTCCCGGAGGGGAAGGACGAGACCGGCAATGTCGTTCTCCGGACATCCATGGAGCCGACCACGTTCGACTTCGAAGCGAAGGACCACATGGAGCTCGCGACCGCGCTCGGGATGATCGACGTGGAACGCGCCGCGAAGGTATCCGGAGCGCGATTCGCGTATTTCACCGGCGCCGCGGTGCAGCTCGAGTTGGCGCTCGTGCAGTACGCCCTTTCCGAGCTCATGAAAGAGGGGTTCGTCCCCGTGCTTCCGCCGCACATCATTTCCACCAAGGCCATGGCGGCGATGGGATACCTCGATCACGGAGGCGAGGAGGAGGTGTATCACCTGAAGAACGACGACGCGGTGCTCATCGGCACCAGCGAACAGGCAATCGGCCCCATGCTCATGGACGAGACGCTGGACGCGAAGGACCTTCCGCTGCGCTACGTGGGCATTTCTCCATGCTACCGCCGTGAGGCTGGCAGCTACGGCAAGGACACGAAGGGGATCCTGCGCATGCATCAGTTCGACAAGGTGGAGATGTTCAGTTTCACGAAGCCGGAGGAGTCCGACGCGGAGCACGCGCTCATCCTGTCGCTTCAGGAGCGGCTCATGCAAGGGCTCAAGCTCCCGTACCAGGTGGTCGCGCTGTGCTCGGGCGACATCGGGGCTCCCTCCGCCCGCACGTACGACATCGAGACCTGGATGCCGGGGCAGAACCGCTATCGCGAGACGCATTCCACGAGCAATACGACCGACTTCCAGACCCGTCGCCTCAACATCCGCTACAAGGACCCTTCGGCAGGCTCAGGGGGGGCTGGGAAGGCGAAGGGGCTCGCGCATGCGCTCAACGGCACCGCGTTCGCCATCGGCCGCATCCTGATCGCCATCCTTGAAAATTATCAGCACAAGGACGGGTCGGTCGTCGTCCCCGTCGTCTTGCGCCAGTGGATGGGAACGGATGTTATCCACCCCAAGACGTTCGCCTAAGCTGACAACGGGATGGTCGCGCAACGTACCGCCAAACGGCGGTATTTTGCATTGTCATGTCAAATCGACATGACACGATTTTATGCTAAAATTAGCAAAAAAATGGTTGACAAGAGCGAAAAAAACGAGTGAAATGGAGGCAAGATCGCACGCGTCCACTTCCATCCTCTGCCCAGCTCGCGACCGGCGGCGGTAGATGCATACGAATGAAGCCAACGGGGCGGCATCGCGGAGCGGAAGGGACGGGCGGTCGGGGAAACCGGGCATGGGACAAGGGTCGTGCCATGTCGAACGCTCTCGCCGCGGCGCGAAAGATCTGGCGCGCCGGGCGAGGCGGTCGCACACCGCGGCAGGCCTCATCAGCGGACCTTCACAAAGGAAGATCAGGATGAAAGGCACGAACGCCTGTCTCGCCCTTCTCGCCATCGCGCTCCTCGCGTATGGGTGTCACCTCGCGCCGACCACGGGATCGGCAGAAGAAACGCCTCCCGACCTCGACGTGGGAGGGGCGACGGACGGGATCGCCGCGCTTCACCTTCCCGTCCCGGCTGGCGCCTCGATGCTGTGCACCCAAGGAACGGACGGGGAGCACAGCCACCGCGCGCGATCCACGAGGCATGACCTCGATCTGGACACGCGCAATGACCGGGACGAGGAGGCGTACGCGCCGATCGCCGGCATCGCCCGGGTGCATGACGAGGACCCGGCGACGGGCTTCGGCATCCACGTGAACGTCGACCTTGGCGACGGCACCTACGCGCTCGTCGCGCACCTCAAGCGGGCGTTCGTCACCGACGGCCAGGAAGTGGCCGTGGGGACGCTCATCGGCTACGAGGGGTGCACCGGGGCCTGCGACGGCGACCACGTGCACGTTGGCGTGCACCGCGGCGATGCCGCCCTCCCGGCGGAACGCGGCGAAAGCATCCCCTCCGCCGTGCTCGTGCGCGGCGCGGACGGGACGAGCCTGCGGCTTGATGGGAGCGACGCCGTGTGCGGCATCCCGGGCGGCCGCTCGTATGCGTCGGACCTCGCGGTGCCGCTGCGGCATCCCGACGGGGCGCTCGTGAAGACCCCCGCGGACCCGCACGTGTACCAGCTGGACGGCGGAGGAGCGCGCCACGTCGTGGACGAGAACGCGTTCTACGCGCTCGGCTACGACTTCGACGACGTGCTGACGATCTCCGACGAGGAGCTCGCCTGCTACGGGGTCGGCGCCACCATCAGTTCGCCCGCCGACCTCGATTGGACGCCGGCGCCAGGCCTCGTGACCGGCACGCTCGTGCGCGAGATGTCGAGGAGCGACGTGTACGCCGTGACCCCGCGCGGGCTCATGCCCATCGCGGACTGGCCGACGCTGCTCATGCTCGGGTATGCGCCGGCACGCATCCGGTTCGTGCCTGACGGCACGCTCGCCGCCTCCGGGCTCCCGCTCGGGGACTGCACGACCGGGTTCGGCTGCGTGACGCGCGCGAGGGTCTCGACCTGCGACGAGCCCGTCGCGTTCGGCCTGTCCGATGATGGCGGTGCCGGCGGGGAGCAGACGCCGGACGGGTCGCCGGATCCCGACGCGCTGCTCGCGCTCGACGGGGGACAGCTCGGCATCGCCTATGTGCCCGGCAACGTCCCGGACCAGACCTGGTTCCTGGTCGAGACGGCGCACGCGGATGAGAGCCTCATCCGCGCCTACGCGCCGTATCCGTTCGAGCCTGTCGGGAACGGGTTCGTGGCGGTCGTGGACGACCTGGTGCCCGGAGACCTGGTGCGGTTCGTGGTCATCACCGGCGACGTTGCCGGAATCAACCGTTCGTGCGAAGGCGCGGGCGACCTGGCGGTCCGGTACGAGCCGGACGCGCTTATTCCAACGACGCGTCTCGGGTTCGACCCGGACGGGTGCGTGCACGAGACCGTCATCCCCGGCGTGGCGGAGTTCGACCCGGAGCCGGAACAAGGAGATGACGATGGAGGAAACGAAGATGAACCGCCGCAAAGCGACGACGGAGACGACGGCGCGGCATCGGATGACCCTGCTGCTGACGGCGTTCCGCCTGATGGCGGCGACACGGACGGGACCGAGGACGATGGAGGAGGCGCAGACGGAGCAGACGATGCTGGAGCGGCTCATGCGCTCCACCTGACCTGGACCACGCCGTTCTCCGCGACCGCACAGCGCATCACCCTCTCCGGCGAGTACCTGTTCGCGGACGGGAGCTACGGCTTCTTCTACCACGAGCTCGGGACGGTCCACGACGCCGCGACCGTCACCTACGACCTCGACGGGGTGGGGAGCGGCGACCGCTTCCGGTTCTCGGCGGAATACGAGATGCCGGACGGCCACGTGAGCTGGTCGTGCATCGGCCCCTACGACGCCTCGCAAGGGCTGTACGGGACGAGGCAAGGGACGGCCGCCGCCGACGTGGACGGGGAAGCGGTGGACATCGACACGTCCGACGACCCGACGAGCACTGGGTGTGGACTGATTCTGATGATTCCGTGACGACGATGTGGCTCCGGGGGACTCCTGGGGCCAATTTTCTTAAAACTTGAAGAACCAAAACTTGAAGGACCAATGGAAACGTGAAAGGACGAAGGGTGAAAGGGCGAAGGATTGAAATAGCATAGAAAGAAGTTATGAGGATTTATGATCTTGAGCGGCGGACATCTGAGTTCGCCATGGACGTCCGTCAGTTGGTGAAGCGGCTGCCGATGAATCCTTGGAACAAGGAAGATGGCAAACAACTCATTCGGTCGTCCGGGTCCATTGGGGCGAATTATTTGGAAGGGAACGAAGGGGTAAGTCGGAAAGATTTCGTTCTTCGTTTGAAGATTGCAAAGAAGGAATCGCGTGAAAGCGGGTATTGGCTTGGAATCCTTGATGTGGGTTCCAGTGTCGTGCTTGCGAAGGAACGAGGACGGCTGACCGCCGAGGCAGGGGAACTGGTTCGTATTTTCGGTGCCATCATCGGCAAAGTCGTCGTATAAACGCCTTTCTCTTCAAATTTCGTCCTTTTTCAAGCCCTTTGGTCCTTCAAGTTTTGGTCCTTCAAGTTTTCCATAGGCCGCAGACCCTCCCCTATGCTATACTTACGCCAATTATGCAGCCTCGGAGGCACTGGCAATGGTTCTGTTCGCGTCCGGCGAAGATCGGAGCGGCTCTTGGCGTTTTCCTCGCGTTCGCGACCCCAGGCCTCGCGTGGGCGCAGGATACGGCAATCCAAGTGCGAGCGGCAAATCCGAAAGAGCCAAGCACGATTGACAACGTCCTGATCCTGCTCGCCGGCCTCATCGACCACGTCGCGGCGTTCCTCGCGAGCCTGATGTCGATCCTGCTCGGGACGGTCATCAAGGTGATGCAGTACAACGGGTTCGTGGATTCGCCTGTGGTCTCGGCCGGCTGGGCGATCGTGCGCGACACCGTGAACATGTTCTTCGTGGTGGTGCTCGTGGTGATCGCGGTGGGGACCATCTTCGGGTCGTCGCGCTTCCAGTGGCAGCAGCAGGTGCCCAGGCTCCTCCTGTTCGCCATCGTCATCAATTTCTCTAAGACCATCTGCGGGATCATCATCGACATCGGCCAGGTGGTGATGCTCACGTTCGCCAACGCGCTTCAGGCCGTGGCCGCCGGCAACTTCGTCCAGATGTTCGGCATCCAAGGGAGCCAGTTCACGAACACCAGCGCTATCTATAGCGTCGACCTCTTCTTTGCCGCGGTCGCGCACGTGATCATGAACCTGTGGGTGCTGGTCACCGTGATGATCCTGCTCGCGATCCTCGTGATCCGCATCGTGGCGCTGTGGATCCTCGTCACCATCGCGCCGCTCACCTGGTTCGTGGGCGGCATCCAGGGACTCACGCACAGCGACGCCTATGCGGACTGGTGGAAGAAGTTCAACTGTTACGTCGTTTCCGGTCCGCTCCTCACCTTTTTCCTCTGGCTCACCCTGGCCGTGCTCGGGGCGGGCAACGTCGCCGCAAGCAAGGGGTTCGAGGCGTTCAGCGCCCCGCGGCTTCCGGGCGAGGAACTTCCCATCAAGCTCGCCATCTTCGAGCCGGTGCACCTCATGACCTTCGTGATCGGCATGGGGATGCTCTACGCCGGGTTCCAGGCCGCGGCGGATTTCTGCCATGGCGCGAGCGGGGTGATCGGCGGGATGCTCCACAAGGGCCAGGGCGCCGGCGGGGTAATGGCCCGGTTCGCGGGCGGGCTTGGCGCCAAAGGCCTCGGCAAGGGCGCGGGCGCGGTGGCGCGCGGCGGCAAGTACGTGGCCGGAGCGGCCGCGAGCCGCATCGATACGAGCCAGTTCATGCAGGGCCGGCGCATGGACGCGCTCAAGAAGCAGGAGGCCAAGGCCAAGGGGATCGAGGATCCGCTCAAGCGCGCGAAGGCCATGGAGAAGGTGTCGGCCCAGCAGGCCAAGGTCGCCGAAGCCGCCAAGAAGGTCGGCAAGCCGTTTGAAGGGATGGGCGAGGACGCCAAGATCGCCGGGTTGGTGGCCGCCGGCCAGTCGGTGAAGTCCGGCAAGAAGCTCGACAGCCGCCAAAAGCAGCAGATGCAGGCGGTATTCGCCGAGATGGCGAGCAACAAGGACGCGCGCAAGGCGCTCGACCAGGCCGGCGTGTTCGGGAACCTGTACGAAGAGCTGGGCGGCAAGGAAATGACGGACCTCTTCAAGGGGGACAAGGCGATGAACGACAGCCTGAAGGACCTGCAGGCGACGCGTCCCGACGTCACGGGCGACTTCAGCAAGATCACCGACGTGGAAAGCCTGCGCAAGTTGGATCCGAAGGCGTGGGCCGCGTTGTCGGGCAACAAGGGCTTCAAGGACCGGATCGCGGACATCGACAGCGGCGACGTATGGAAAGACGGGCCTGACAAGGGCAAGCCGGTCAAGGTGCCTGATTATATCGCGGCCGGGCGCATGGGCGGTCGCGTGAAGGATGCCTATGAGGGAGGCCTGGGAGGCCTCTACGCCAAGATGTCCAAGGAGGAGCTCAAGAAAGAAAGCCCGCTGAACGTGACCGCGGCATTGCAGCAGATGAATCCCGACCAGGCCGCCGGTTTTGCGGAGAAGAATGCCGAGTCGTTCGCCACCGCCATCAAGGCCGACCCGCTCGTGATCGGCCGCATGAAGCCCGAGGCGCGCGAGCGCATAAAGGCCGACGCCTTGCCGCACCTCGACGACAACGCCATGGCGAGCGTGGTGCGCGGGTTCAAACAGGCCGGTCCGGACGGGCAGAAGGCCATGCTTCCTGATATCGACAACATCCGCTCGATGCTCAACGACAACCTCCAGACCGGCAAGCTCGCCGCGCTTGAAGAACAGCTGAAGGAGAGCGGCTGGCAGGAGACGGCGCTGACATCGGCGTTCGCTTCCGCCAATCCGCCTGATTTGGTCACGGCGGCAGCGCCCGCAGCCGCGACTCCTCCGCCGACGGACGCGCGCGAGGCTGAACGCGAAGTGCAGAGGCGCGCGAACGATCTCCTCCTCCGTTATAACGACGCACGCATCAAGCTGGAGAAGCTCAACCAGAAGCCTGGCTTCCAACAGACAGGCGACGAACGCCTGGCGATGAAGGGATTCCAGGAACAGATGAGCCGGCTTGAGAAGGATATCAATGAGATCGGTGGGGAGTATGCGAGCCGGCTGGCGGCCAGCAAGACGCCTAAGCCGCCGACCGGCACGGTCTAATCGAGCCATCGGGAGCCTATGGCAAAAACGTACGCGGACATCCCAGAGCCCGTCCTGGATTTCTTGAGCCATCCGGACGCCGTTCGGTTCCTGAAGAAGTGGGAGGAGCGTCATGCCTTGCCAAAGCTTTCAGGCGTCTTGAAGCTGCTTGATCGCGTCGTGCTCGGGGAAGTGGCGCTCGACGCGCTCCCGTCGGAGCTCGTGAAGCTTGGCGTGCCCGAGGCGAAGTCGAAGGCGGCGGCCGTGGACCTCGCGGCCGACCGGCTGCTTCCCATCGCCGGGGCCGTGGGCGACGTGGCCGGCGCGATCGCCTCTTGGGGCGGGGACCTTTCCAAGATGGAGGGAGGGAAGACGGTGGACATGCCAAAGGTCACCGCCGAATCGTTCGTGGCCGGGTACTTGGCCGAGCACATGGTACGCATGCCGACGGACGTGCTGCAGAACCGCCTGGTGCTCCTCGTCACCTCGTTCGTCAAAGGCGTGCGCGACGAGAACGAGGCGGCCAACATGATGTCGCGCGCGAGCAAGGTGGGCGGGCTCGACATGCCCGAGGCGGACGCGCGCGAGCTCCTCAAGGGGGTCGCGGAGCGGTTGGCGTTCGTGAAGATCTCGTTCGCAGACACGCCAAAGACGGTCCAGGCACCCGCCGTTTCACCCGAGGGCCCGCAGGCCCCCCTCCTTGGAAAGGAGGGGGCAGGGACGGTACGAAGCGAGACGAGTCCCGTCCCGACCGCGGGCACGAGCGCAGGCACGGACCTCCCCATGCCCCTCCTTCGTAAGGAAGGGGTAGCTCGCCAGCCCCTCGCCGGCAGAGCCGTCGATGTCCCGACGGACGAAGACGCAGCCGAAGTTGCGGCGCTCACGAAGAAGAAGGGAATCAAACCGAGCTATCCCTCTCCTTACGAAGGAGAGGGCATGGGTGAGGTCCCGCGCGGCTCGTTTGCCGACCAGGTCGCGCAGGCCGCCGGCCTCTCCTTCGCGAACGCCGACATGAAGAAGCGGTTCGAGCTCGCGGTCGACGCCCGCGTGCGCGACGTGCGCGACGCGTTCGAGACGCGTGAGACGCTTGAGGCGGCCGTGGACAAGGGCGGGGTCGGGATCCAGGGCGCCGCGCTCGCGACGACCGTGGAAACGCTCGAGAAGCTGGTCGCACAGCGCCGGAGTTCGACGGACGCGACGGCCGCGAGCGCGCAGAAGGAGTTCGTATCCCGGACCCAGGAGGAGAAACGGAGCAAGGACGAAGCGCGCCGCGCCTTTGAGGAGGCGGCGCTTAGCAAGCGCTATGCCGAGCTCACGGGCCGCCCCACGGACGCCGTTTCGGCCGCCCCGATAGGAGCCATGAAGGCGGCGGCGACCGCACGCGTGTCGGCGGCCACGATTCCGCCCGGCGCCGGACGCCCCAGGGTGGACGACGTGCGCGCCGCGCGCCGCCTCGCCGGCCCGGTGGACGAGCTGCGCGGGATGACGCTCGCCGAGTTCCGCCGGCTTTCCAAGGACCCCGAGGAGGCCGCGCGCAAGGTGAAAGCCAAGGTGGCGCTCTTAGAGGACCAGGGGTACGACCAGCGCATCGCGGCCATCAAGGGCTGGCGGGAATCGGCCGTGCATCGGCTGTACGTGGCCTTGAGCCAGGAGGCGCTCAGCTCCGGGAAATCGGTGGTCCAGGTGGCCGAGGAGCGCCGCAAGGCGGATCCGGCCATGCTTACCGCCTCCGAGCTCGCGTCGCTCATCAAGCTCAACGGGGAGCTTAGATTCTGATAAGATATGCTACGAACCAACGAACGGCTACGAAACTACGAAAAGGGGATGTGACGTTCGTTGGTTCGTAGCCGTTCGTAGGTTCGTAACGAATTCCATGCCGGAACAATTCGTCGTCCCACAATTCATCGATGCGGAAGACAAGATCCTCGGGCCCGTCACCGGACGGCAGTTCGTGATCATGCTCGTGGTGCTGATGACGGACGCGATCCTGTACAAGGCCCTGCCGTTCGTCTACTTCCTGATGACCGCGATCCCGTTGTTCGCCATGGGCGTGGTGCTCGCCTTCGCGCGGGTCAACGGCCAGCCGTTCCACTATTTCATCCTCAATATCACCCAGACCTTCCGCAAGCCCCAGCTGCGCGTGTGGGACAAGACGCTCAACGACGGCGAGCTGCGCGCGCTCACCAGGTCGGTGGCGCCGCCGCCGCCGGCCCCGCCCCTGCGCAAGGCGCCGGTATCGGCGTCCAAGCTCGCGGAGCTCACGCTCGTGGTGAACACCGGCGGGGTGTATAAGCCGGAAAACGGGAGTACGTAGTACGTAGTGCGTAGTGCGTAGGAAAATCTACGCACTACGCACTACGCACTACCACCTACGCGCTATGCAATCCAAGGCGCTCGCCAAACCCAAGCCCGGCCCCGCGACCCAGCGGTACCTGGACGTCGCGGAGATCCGCGACGACATGGTGCTCCTCAAGGACGGCACCGTGCGCGCCGTGCTGCTCGTAAGCAGCATCAATTTCGCGCTGAAGAGCGGGGAGGAGCAGGAGGCCATCATCCAGTCCTACATCACCTTCCTCAATTCGCTCGAGTATCCCGTCCAGATCGTGATCCAGTCGCGCAAGATGAACATCGACGCGTACATCCAGTCGCTCAACGACCAGCAGAAGAAGACGGAAAACGACCTGCTCAGGGCGCAGATCGCCGATTACCGCACGTTCGTGACCGAGCTCGTGACCCTCGGGGAGATCATGCAGAAGCGGTTTTACGTGGTGGTGCCCTACGACCCGGTGTCCAACAAGCGCAAGAACTTCTTCACGCGCCTGGGCGAGGCGTTCTCGCCCGCCGCCGCCGCCAACTTGAACCAGAAGCAGCTCAAGGACCGGCTGGAGCAGCTCGGCCGCCGCGTGGACGTCACGAGCGGCGCGCTCTCGAGCATGGGGCTCTCGGCCGTCCGGCTCGACACCCAGGGGCTCATCGAGCTGTATTACACCGCCTATAACCCCGACGTCTTCGACACGGAAAAGCTGAACGACCTGGCGAAGATCCGTACAGAGGATTTGGCCTGATTATGGCAATCGACATCGGACAACTCGGACAAGCCGCCGCGCCGCCGCCGAAGAAGGCCGCGCCGCCGCCGAAAGCGGCGAGCGTCGAGCAGGCGCGCGTCGCCACGGAGCGCATCGCGCTCGAGGAGGAACGCATCTACCGCAAGGGCGTGGTCACCGTGCGCGACCTCATCTCGCCGGCCTCCTTCGAGGTCACCCCCACCTACCTGCGCGTCTCGGGGCTCTACGTGCGCACGGTGTTCATCATCACCTATCCGCGCCACATCGGCCTTGGGTGGAGTTCGCCGATCATCAACATGAACCGCACGTTCGACGTGGCGATGTACTTCTATCCGATCCCGGCCAACGTCATCTTGAAGCAGTTGCAGAAGAAGGTGGGCGTGCTCGAGGCCACCATCATCGGGAACGCCGACAAGGGCGCGCCGCGCGACCCGCTCGCCGAGACCGCCCTGCGCGACGTGGAGGCGCTGCGCGACGCGCTCACCCAGGGGACCGAGCATTTCTTCCAATTCGCCTTCTACATCACCATCTACGCCACCAAGGAAGAGGAGCTCGACCGCACCGGCTCCGAGATCGAGGCGATGTTCGGAAGCAAGCTCATCTATTCCAAGGCCGGCTACTACCAGGCCGAGCAGGGGTTCAACTCCACCATCCCGCTAGGGAACGACGAGCTGATGATCACCTACAACATGAACACCTCGCCGATCGCGGCGAGCTTCCCGTTCATCAGCTCCGAGCTCACGAGCGACAACGGCATCCTCTACGGCATCAACCGCCACAACAACTCCCTCATCCTGTTCGACCGTTTCAGCCTGCAAAACGCGAACGCCGTCGTGTTCGCCACCTCCGGCGCGGGCAAGAGCTACGCCATCAAGCTCGAGATCCTGCGCTCGCTCATGATGGGGGTGGACGTGATCGTCATCGACCCGGAGATGGAATACAAGCATCTCTCCGACGCGGTGGGCGGCACCTACATCAGCGTGTCGCTCGCCTCGCCTGCCAAGGTGAACCCGTTCGACCTGCCGCGCGCCGTGGGCGAGGGGACGCGCGTGGAAGACATCATCCGGAGCGCCGTGATCACCCTCAAGGGCCTCCTGCGCATCATGATCGGCAAGCCGATCGGGAATGAGGCGGGCAAGGTGGGGTTCACCCCGGAGGAGGATTCGCTGCTTGACCGCGCGCTCATCGAGACGTACGCCAAGAAGGACATCACCGCGGACCTGATGGACCTGTCCAACATCGAGCCGCCCACCATGCAGGACCTGCAGGACGTGCTCGAGGGCATGGAGGGGACCGCCGACCTCGTGGCGCGCCTCATGAAGTACACCACCGGCACCTTCGGCGGGCTCCTCAACTCGCTTACCACGGTCACGATGAGCAACCAGCTGGTGATCTTCTCCGTGCGCGACCTCGAGGACGAGCTGCGCCCCACGGCGGTGTACTCCATCGTGAACTACATCTGGAACGTGGTGCGTTCCGAGCGCAAGAAGCGCATCCTGGTGATCGACGAGGCCTGGTGGCTCATGCAGTACGAGGACTCGGCGAAGTTCGTGTTCGCGCTCGTGAAGCGCTGCCGCAAGTACTTCCTCGGGGTCACCACCATCACCCAGGACGTGAACGACTTCCTGCGTTCGCCCTACGGCCAGGCGATCGTCAACAACTCCTCGCTCCAGCTCCTCCTGAAGCAGTCGCCGGCCGCCATCGACCTCGTGCAGAAGACCTTCCTGCTCACGGACGGGGAGAAGTACCTGCTGCTCGAATCCGGCGTGGGCGAGGGGATCTTCTTCGCCGGGCAGAAGCACGCGGCCATCAAGGTGGTCGCTTCCTACACCGAGGACCAGATCGTCACCACCAATCCGGCGCAGCTCCTCGAGATCGAGCGGGCCAAGAAGGAGTTCGAGGCGCAGATGCGGGGGGAGGAGGAGAAGGCTTCAGGCGGGAAGGCCCCAGGGAAGCCGGAAACCGAAAGGGAGATCGACATGGCGATCGACGAAGAAGTGAAGGCGCTCGATAACGACAAGGCCCAAGCGGATGCGGCCGCCAAGCTGCTCTCAAGCGAGGAAACGGCGAAGGCCGAATTGGAAAAGATCAAATCAAGCCTCATCAGCTGAGGCCTTGTCCGCCTGAGGCCTTAACGCCTTCCCTATGTCCCGTCGTCGGAAGCTCCTCATCCTTATCGCCTTGCTGGTCGCCATCCTCCTCCTCATCCTGTGGTGGTTGCTGCGATCCGCCCCGGCGGTCCCCCCGGCCCAGCCCGTGGTCGTCCCGAGCCCGGAGGTTCCCGCCGCCGCTCCCGCGGCGCTCTCGCCCACGCAGGAAGCGCGCGTCACGCAATCCGGCGCGGAGACGGTCGCCAAGGTATTCGCCGAGCGCTACGGGAGCTTCTCGAGCGAGGCCGCGTTCGGCAACCTCCGCGACGTGATCCCGCTCGCGACCCCCGCCTTTGGCGCGCAGCTTGAGGCCCTGGCGGACGCCGGGGTGCCTCCGACGGAATATTACGGCGTCACCACGCGCGTGGTCGCGCTCACGGCCGACCTGATGGACCCTTCGACAAGCTCAGGGCAGGCGACCACGATGCGGTTCAGTGTGAGCACCCAGCGGCAGGAAGCAAAGGGGTCGCCGCAGGATTTGAGCGTGAAATACCAGGACCTGGAAGTGACGATGGAGAAGGTCGGAGGGAAGTGGTTGGTCGCGTCCGCGACATGGAAATGACGCTCCCGCAGAGGGAGCGTCATCCTGAGTCGTATCAACGACGAAGGATCTCCCTGATATGATTCGTTGGCTCATCGACGCCCTTTTCCCGCGTTTTTGCGTTCGGTGCAAAGCGGAAGGGGCGACGATTTGCCGGACGTGTGACGAGGCGGTCACGTTTTCTCCTGTCCCCGGTGACGTGCCACAGCAGGCGCCGCTCGACGGGCTCCTGTGCGCGGGGCCGTATGTCGATCCGACGCTGCGGAGGCTCATCGGGGCGTGGAAGTTCGGCGGGGACGGGCAGGGACGCGAGGCGGTGATGAAACAGGTCCGTGCCGCGCTCGAGACGGCGTCCGAGCTCCCCGTCGACGCCGTCGCCTGGGTCCCGCTGCACGAGAAACGCCTGCGCTCCCGCGGGTTCGACCAGGCCAGGGAAGTGGCCGAGGAAGCCGCCCGCGCGCTTTGCGTGCCATGCGTCCCGCTGTTGTCCCGCTCCGTGCACACCAGGCCGCGGTCCCTGGTCGGCCGCGCGGACCGCAAGGCCGGGGACCTGGACGGGATCTTCGAGGCGGCCGGTGCCATGCCCGCTCGCGTGCTCCTGTGCGACGACGTGTTCACGAGCGGGGCCACGATGGGCGCGGCGGCTCACGCGCTCAAGGCCGCCGGGGCCAGGGAGGTGCGGGGGTTCGCGGTGGCGAGAGGTTGAATGTTTTCGAGGTTTCGGCTAGGATTCCAGTACCTTTCAGTATTGGGAAATGACACGTGGAGAGGTACCCAAGAGGCTGAAGGGGCGGGTTTGCTAAACCTGTAGGTCGGGTCTTTTCCCGGCGCGAGGGTTCGAATCCCTCCCTCTCCGCCATTCGACTACCGTTGTGCCATGTACGAAGGTAGTCGAATGTCCTGAGTCTTTATCGAAGGACAGTGTTGAGCGGTAGGTGACCGCTCATGGTCGTTGACCAGCCGAGTCGAATGCCCTGTCTTTGAGACCCTGAGGGGTCCTCAGACCCTCGAAGGGTGTCTTTATCGAAGATCAACGAGTAACAATGGAAAGGTGGCCGAGTGGTTTAAGGCACTAGTCTTGAAAACTAGCAGGCCGCAAGGTCTCGTGGGTTCGAATCCCACCCTTTCCGCCATCGAAACGACGTATGGAGGAACACGATCACGACACGCAGGACGCCGTCCACGCCGGGGAGTACCTGCTCTCTTGGGAGGTGGACGAGTATCCGCGTCAGCACAGATCAACGCGTTGGTACGCGATCGCTTCGGTCCTTGGCATCGCGCTCATCATCTACGCCATCTGGACCGCGAATTTCCTGTTCGCGGTGATCGTGATCATGATGGGGATCATCACCCTGTTGTCCACGTTCCGCGATCCGGCGCGCATCGGCGTCGTGCTGACGACCAACGGCGTGGTCATCGGCGGCACCTTCCACGAGTACAAGGTGATGAAGAGCTTCGCGCTCGTGTACGAGCCGCCAGAGGTGAAAAACCTGTACCTCGATTTCCAGTCGTCCTTGCGCCCGCTCATCACCATCCCGCTCGAGGACACGGACCCGAACCTCGTCCGGGAAGCGCTGCTGCCGTTTCTCAAGGAGAATCTCGATCGCACCGAGGAAACCTTGACCGACGTGTTGCAGCGGGTGTATAAGCTTTGAACCGAAGAGATGAAGAATACGCTGCAACCGCAGGTTGCGAGCGCCCGTAGCTCAGTTGGATAGAGCATCAGCTTGCGGAGCTGAGGGTCGCACGTTCGAGTCGTGCCGGGCGCACCACAAAACCTCCGTCGAAAGACGGGTGTTTTGTTTTTCTGGCAATGTTCTAAGATGCCTTCATTATGGCCCTGCACTTAGGCACCCCTGTCACCGCCCTGCCGGGGGTCGGGAGCGAAACGGCCAAGGACCTCAAGACCCTCGATGTCGTGTCCGTGCGCGACCTGCTCCTGTATTTCCCGTATCGGTACGACGACTATTCCCGAACGCTCCCGATCGCGAAGCTGCGGCATGACGATACGGCCACGGTCGTGGGCACGGTCGAGAAGATCGCCACACGTCCGGCCAACAAGAATCCCAAACTGAAGCTCACCGAAGCGGTCATCTCGGACGAGAGCGGGGAAATCAAGGTGATGTGGTTCAACCAGCCGTATCTCGAGAAGTCGCTTCGCGCGGGCACGCGCGTGTCGCTTGCCGGGCGCATGGACGCGAAGTTCGGCGGGAAGACGTTGGTGAATCCCGTCTGGGAACCGGCCGGGCAGGGGACGCATACGGGGCGGCTCGTGCCGGTGTACCCGCTCACGCGCGGGCTCACCGTCCGCCGCTTGCGCACCGCGATCAAGGCCGCGCTTCCGGCCACGCAGGAGATGGAGGAGTGGCTGCCGCTCGGCTTGCTTTCGGACGAGGGATTCGGCAGCGAGGGGGCGGCAATCGCGGGCATCCATTTTCCGGAGTCCAAAGAGGCGCTCGAGAAGGCGGTCGACCGCCTCAAGTTCGACGAGCTGTTCCTGCACCAGCTCCAGTACGCCGACATCCGGCGGCAGGCAGCGAAACGTGACGCGCATCCGATTCCCGTGGACGAAGCGGGGTTGAAGTCGTTCGTCGCCACGCTTCCGTTCGCGCTCACGCCGGGCCAGCGCCGCGCGGCCTGGGAGATCGTGAAGGACATGGGGAACCCGCATCCCATGAACCGCCTGCTGCAAGGCGACGTGGGGAGCGGCAAGACCGCCGTGTCCGCGATCGCCGCTTCAAGCGCGCTCAACGCCGGCCTCGGGGTCGCCTACCTCGCCCCGACGGAAATCCTCGCGAGCCAGCAGCACGCCGCGTTCTGCCGGTTCTTCCCGTCCTCGCCCGTCGCCCTCTACACGGCGTCGCAGTGCCTGGTACGCGAGGCGCCGGTGCCGCGCGACGAGCTGTTCCAGGCGATCCGCAATGGCGACGTGCGGTTCGTCATCGGGACCCATGCGCTGTTCCAGGGCGGCGTAGACCTGCCAAAGCTCGGGCTCGTGGTGATCGACGAACAGCACCGCTTTGGCGTGGAGCAACGTCGGGCGTTGCTCGAAGATGACCCCGCGCCGCATTTGCTTTCCATGACCGCCACCCCGATCCCGCGTTCGCTCGCGCTCACGCTGTACGGCGACCTCGAATTGTCCGTCATCCCCGACCGACCGAAGGGACGGAAGCCGATCGCCACGTTCCTTGTCACGGAGGGGGAGCGAAAAGCCGTTTGGGAAAAGGTGCGCGAAGAGGTCGCAACCGGACATCAGGCGTACGTCGTGTGCCCGCTTATCGAAGAATCAGAAAAAATCGCGGCGAAGTCGGTGTCAGAGACGGCATCCATGTTGTCGAAGGGCGACTTGAAGGGGCTGCGCATCGGGATGCTGCACGGGAAGATGACTTCGCCAGAAAAGGCCGAGGCGATCGAGGAGTTCCGTTCCGGCGAAATCGACGTGCTGGTGGCGACCACCGTCGTCGAAGTGGGCGTGGACGTGCAAAACGCTACGGCCATCGTCATCGTAGGCGCGGAGCGGTTCGGGCTTGCGCAGCTGCATCAGCTGCGCGGCCGCGTGGGCCGGGGCGAGGCACAATCGTATTGTTTCTTGCTGCCGGACGCGCTCACGAAGCCAGGTGAAAAGCGGCTGCAGGCCATGGTGGAGAGCGACGACGGGTTCGCGCTCGCGGAAACCGACCTCCAGCTGCGCGGAGCAGGGAACTTGTTCGGCAACGCGCAGTCAGGATTCCCGGACTTCAAACTCGCGACGCTTGCCGACGTCCCGCTCATGAAGCGCGCCCGCGATGCCGCGTCGAAGCTGCTTGCGGAAGACCCGGAATTGTCCGGACATCCGGTGCTGAAGGAGAAAGTGAAGAGGAGTTTTGATCGGGTGCACTTGGAATAAAAAAGTTGTAAAGGTGGTAAGGGTTGTAAAGGTGATTGAACAGCCGGCATATGCCGGCTGACCAACACCCTTACAACCTTTCAAACCTTTACAACTCCGAGACGCTTTTTAATGTTTTTGGCGTCACCACCGTCCCGATCCCCATCCTCTTCGCCTCCGCCAACCGTCGCTCCAGATGCGGCACGCTGCGTACTTCGCCGCCCAATCCGACCTCGCCGGCATACAACACCGGTTCCTTTGACGCCGTACCCTTGGCCGCCCCGGCGATCGCCGCGCATACGGCCAGGTCTGCGGCGGGTTCGGTGAGGGTGAGCCCACCGATCACGTTCACGTATACGTCCTTATCCGCGAGCGAAAGGCCGCCGCGTTTCGACAGGATGGCGCACAGCATGGTGAGCCGTCCCGCATCGAAGCCGGACGCGCGTCGCACGGGGGTCGAGTAGCCACTCTTCTCGACGAGCGCCTGGACTTCCACCAAGAATACGCGGCTCCCTTCGAGCGACGCGGCGACGACGGAACCGGGCACGGCCGCCCGTTCCTCCAGGAATTTCGCAGACGGGTTCTCGACCGGGAGCAGGCCGGACCCGGCCATCTCGAACACGCCCACTTCATCCGTCGATCCGAAGCGGTTTTTCATGCAGCGCAGCAGACGGTAGCCATGTGAAGGATCACCTTCCAGGGAAAGGACGACGTCTACCAGGTGCTCAAGCGTCTTCGGACCTGCCACGGCGCCGTCCTTCGTGACTTGCCCTATGAGCAGCACGCAGGCGTCCGTGCGCTTGCACAGGTCGAGCAACAGCGCCGTCGCGTATCGCACGAGAGTAGGAGAACCCGGCGTGCCTTCAACGAGTTCTGACGAGAGCGTCTGAACCGAGTCGATGACGGCAAGCGCAGGCCGCTCCTTTTCGATCGAAGCGACGAGCGTCTCGACAGGGTAGGGCTCCAGGAAATTGACAGACGCAGGGTTGAGCCCAAGCCGCGTGAACCGGTCCGCAAGCTGGGAAGCCGATTCCTCACCCGATACATACAAAACTTGAGCTATCCTCCCCTTGGAAAGGGGAGGCATGGAGGGGTCTGCGCGCGCGACCCGTCCCGCCGCCATCGCCACCAAAGTCGACTTCCCGATCCCCGGCTCACCAGCAAGCAGCACCAGGCTCCCAGGCACGAGCCCGCCGCCGAGCACGCGGTCCATCTCCCCGATCGTCGTCGCGATCCGAGCCTTTGGCGCCGCCGACGCGCCGGAAAGCGGCGCGCTCTTCATTGCCTTCGCCTTCGCTCCAAACGTCCTGAGGCCTTGTCCGCCTGAGGCCTTGTCCGCCTCTTCCCCCACCGTCCCCCACGCGCCGCACTCGGCGCACCTCCCGGCCCACTTCGACGTCTGCGCGTCGCACTTGGAGCAGGCGAACATATCAGGGAGCCACGCGGATCACGTGCAGGGTCTTGTAGGCCTTGCAGACGCCCGTCAATGATTGCGTGAACACGGCCTTGCCAGGAGGTTCGCGTTTTCCCGCGCTGTTGATGAGCTTCCCGTCGCCAAGGTACATCCACACGTGTCCGCTGGCCGATTGGCCGTTTTCGCCCTTGCTGAAGCCGATGAGGTCGCCGGGAACGAGGATCGTGGAGCCGTCGGCCGTCTCGACCCCGCCGTCATCCGAGCAGGTCGAGGTGTCGATGAGCGTCTCGTTCGCGAATTTCACGGAGCCGCTCGTGAGCTTTGGAGGAAGTCCTGCGCACGCGTACACGAGGTCGACGAACCCGGAGCAGTCCAGGCACACGGTCCCCTCCGGGCAGAAGCCGCTGAACGCCTGTCCGTCCTTCGAGACCTTGGTGTCGAACGTGTACGGAGGCGGCTTTCCCTTGCCCCCGAAGCGATAGGTCACCTTCCCGATGAACGATTCGGCGATGATGGGGATGTCTCCCGCACCGCCTTCCTGCGGACATTCGATGCCGGCTGCCTGTAACGCCGCCGGATCCGCCGTGACGCCTCCGCCCGTGTCACCGGACTCCGCGACGAGCTTTACGGTCTGGATCTGCTCGAGTTCGAGCGCGGCGAACAAGGTGAGCTGCGGGTTGACCGTGTAGAGGATGACGAAGGTGGAAAACAGGATGGCGAGCCCGATGATGGAATTGCGGATGCGTTCCTTGGCCGCCTTCACGTTGCCGGTTCCTGCCGCCATCACGTATTGCAACCCGCCGACCATGATCATCACGATCGCGATGGTCGTGGACACGCCAAGCACCAGGCGGAACACGGCGGTGATGTACTCGGCAAGGAAGTTCACGGTCAGTTTCCCATCCTTATTGAGGACGTCCGAGAATTCGAGGCCGGGGATGTCAAAGGAGAGTTCAGGTTTTACGGACGCAAACGGTTTGCCCGCGTCCGTGGCCGCCGGTGCGCGCCGCCCGAAGACCGTCTCATAGGCGTCCGCGAGCGGCGTGCGCGTGTCACAAGCAGCCTTGACCGCAGCCTTGAGCCCGCTGTCCGACACGTCACTGACACCGTATGAGAGGTTTGGGTCGTTGGAACCGCACTGCATGGTGGCACACAAGATGGACATCCTGTACGCCAGCGCCGAAGGGGTCTCGACGGCCTGGACTGAGTCAACGGTGATTCCCGCCGTTTCACGGCACGGGTCGTCTCCTGCCGTCGCGCAAAAACAGGTACCTTGGGTTTGGGACGCCTGCGCCGGCATGGCCGAGCCGAACGAGAGGACGACGGACGCCAGGAATACGACGAGGTTACCGCGTTTCGTCGACATACCGTTCCAGTTCTTCCAGGGTGACGGCCCCGACCACGCGCTCGGACCCGATGAACAGGGTGGGCGAGGCGGTGAGGCCGAGCGCCTGCGCCTCTTCCACGTTCCTGCGCACGAGCGGGAGCGTTTCCTGGGCATCAAGACAGGACGCGAACGCCGCTTGGTCGAGCTTGAGATCGAAGGCGATGTCTCTCAGCCGTTCAAACGAGAGGGAAGCGCGCTCTGCGAACAACGCGTCGTGATACTCCCAAAATTTCCCTTGGCGGTCGGCGCAGAGGGAAGCGACGGCAGCTGGCAGGGCGAGAGCATGGGATTCGCTCGGGAGGTTTTTCCAAACCACGCGGATGTCCGTGCGGACCGCCATGAGCTCCGCGAGCGCCTTTGCCGTGGCCGCGCATGGTTCGCACTGGAAATCGGCGAATTCCACGATGGTCACCTTGGCCGAAGTCGGTCCGCGCGAGGGATCGACGAAGGTGATGGTCGGGGTAGTGAGCGGAGTCGTCACGGGAGTCGAGGAGGGCGCTTGCTTGCGGATCGGCTCAAGCCGGATGGCGTAGAACCCGAGGACGATCGCCCCGACGGCCGCGAAGGAGAGCATGACGAGCCAGGGGTACTTCACAAGGCCCTCACTTCAACCGGATGCTTTCCAGCGTGCCGGTGAATTCGTTCTTGAAGAACACGGCGGAGCCGTCGGCGGTGACCGTGAGGCCGGTCATCCGGGTGTTGGTGGCCGGGACCGCCACGCGGGACGCCGCGCCCGTGGCGAGGTCTACCCGGAACAGGTCGTCGGCGACCGCGTCGGCAAGGCCGCGCTGCAGCCCGGCGTTTGCCGGAAGGGCGCGCGGGACGGCGCACAGCAGCGAATTGTTCCCGGAGAACGCGCACTTGTCCGCCCAGGTGTTGATGGGGAGCGCCTGACGGTGCTCACCCATGGTCGCGGCGGTGGCGTCGACGATCCACAGCTGCGGCAGGTAGGAGCTGAAATCACCGGAGACGGAATACAACAGCCGCGCGCCGTCGGGAGCCCAGTTCGGGGAGAAGCCGAATCCTTCCACGGCGAGCCCTTTGAAATGTTCCTGGTTCTTGCCGATGGGGACGATGAGCTTGCGTCCGATCCCTCCTGGCAGCGGATCGGCCGTGTCGGCGAACGCCACCACCTGGTCGTTGGGGCTCGGGGCGACCGTGACCTTATGGGCGTTGTTCCCGAGCGCCTGGATGCTCTTCACGTTGCTCCCGTCCCCGTTGCTCACCACCAGGAACCGGTTGTTGGGGTCGAGACCCATCGACTTGGCGAGAATCTCGTCGCTCCCCGGGGAAAAGTGGAAATCCTCCCAGTGGGCCGGGAGCGTCACCTGGGTCTGCGTGGCGAAATCGTAGACGACGTTGCTGCCGTCGGGAAACTCGATGACGGCCTTGTCCGCCCCCTTGTTCCACTCCACGTCGCTCGCTTGGGGGAACGCCTGCTCGGAAAGCGCCCGCACGTTCCCGTCGGCGTCCACCCCGTAGAACTTCCCGTCGGCGGGATCGTAGTAGCTGATCCCGCTGCCGGCGGCGACGATGGCCTTGGCCGGGGTCGCGGCGACCTCGTTGGTGCTTGTCGCGCCGCCGTTCGCGATCGCCGAGGCGCGCAGGCGCGGGGCGGCCGTCGTCGGTCTCGGGGCAGGGGCGGGAGCGCCGAGGCCGGCGGACGGGAGGCTCCCAGGGGCGGCGGGCGCGGCGGGGACGGCGGCCGGGGGCCGCGACGGTCCCGCCTGTCCGCGGAAGAACGCGAAATACAACCCCGTCCCGATGAGCAGCACGGAACCGACGAACGCCGCGATTTGCAAGCCGCGCTTCACCCGTTCGTCCATAGGTCAGGGCAGGGGAACATGTGGCAGATTCAACAAGTCTAGCAGATTGTTGGTGAGCGGGCCAAAGATCCGGACGATGACCATG
Organism: Patescibacteria group bacterium; assembly: GCA_004297215.1. NCBI lineage: Bacteria > Patescibacteria group bacterium. The sequence goes on along the minus strand of SCUM01000001.1, from coordinate 464,229 downwards.
ATGGCCTTGTATTCGAGGTAGACCTGGATGACCATGAGGACGGCGAGAAGGCAGACGACGAGGATGTCCACGAGCAGCATGAACAGCACGATGGCCTTGGCCAGGATGTCCGGGAGCAGGTTGAGCTTGGCCTGCTCCTTCGGCGTTGCCCCCATCTTCATGAGAAGCAGGTCCCAGGTGACCCCGGGGATGTAGGGATGCTTCCCCCGGAAGACGAAGTCCCCGACGACGAGGAGGAAGGGGAACCAGAGGAACGCCCCGATGATCGAAGCCAGCGCGGCCTTGCTCACCCAGCCGATGAACAGGCTCCACACGGTCGCCACTTCGGGCGGAGGCTCTCCGGCTTGCTTCGCCATGTCTTCTTGGGCCTTTTGCCGTCCCTCGGCGGCACGGGCCCGCTGGGTGCGCTCCTTGAGCCGCGCGCTCGCATCCGCCTCGTCGAACGCCTCGTCGCCCCCCTCGTCTTCCGCGGCCGAACCGGCGACGATGGAAACACCTTGCGTTTCAGGCTCCTCGCTGGCCTGCCCCGGAGCGCCGCCCAAGAACAGCATGCCCGAAAGCGCGGCCCGTTGTCCGAACCGCGCGATGCGAGAGGGATTCTTATCGGACGCGGCCGCAGCCATAACGCGCCCATTGTACCGCATTTCAGGCGCGGCGGGATTCCGTGAGGGCGATGTCGCGGCCTTTGACCGTCACCGTGAGGCGTTTCGGGGATTTTCCGGAGAGAAGCCGGTCGGCGAGCTTCGACTCCACAGCCTCCTGCACGAGCCGGCGCACGTCGCGCGCGCCTACCTTGGGATCCGAAAGCTCTGCCAGGCGCTCTGCCACCCCAGCGCCGATCGAGAGGGCGATGCCGCGCTCGGTGGCGCGCACCACGGCTTTGGTGAGCTCGCGCAGCGCGATGCGCGCGAGCACGTCGCGCCCGAGCGGCTCGAACACGCATACGCGGTCGATGCGGTTCACGAGCTCCGGGCGGAAGCGCTCGTTCAGCTCGGCCTTAAGGTCCGCCTCGAGCGTGGCGCGCGCGTCTTCCTCCCCGCTTACAAACCCCATCCCGGAGCGGCCGAACCGCTCGAGCCCCACGTTGCTCGTGAGCACGATCACGCTGTGGCGGAAGCTCACCTTGCGCCCGGTGGCGTCCGCGAGCTCGCCCTCTTCCAAGATCTGGAGCAGGAGGTTCTGCACGTCCTTGTGCGCCTTCTCGATCTCGTCGAACAGCACCACGCCGTACGGACGTGCCTTCACGCCGTCCGTGAGCTTGGCCCCTTCGCGGTACCCCACATAGCCGGCCGGGGAACCGACGAGCTTGCTCATGGTGAACGCCTCCGAATACTCCGACATGTCGAGCCGGATGAGCGAGCGCTCGTCGCCGAAGGCGCTTTGCGCGATCGCCTTGGCGAGCTCCGTCTTTCCGACGCCGGACGGGCCCAAGAACAGGAAGCTCGCGAGCGGACGCTCGCGCGCCGACAGCCCGGCCTTGGCGCGACGCAGCGCCTGCGCCACGGCCTGCACGCACCGCTCCTGTCCGATCACCCGTTCCGTGAGCGTGCTCTCGAGCGCCAGGAGCTGCGCACGCTCGTCTTCCACCAGGTCGGCGGCCGGGATTCCGGTGGAGCGGGCGATCACGCGCGCGATGTCCTCTTCGTCCACGACAAGCACGGGGCCGCGCGCAGCTTCCTCGCGCTTGAGACCGGAGCGCAGCGCCTCCTCCTCGTCCTTGAGCGCCATGGCGTCGTCGAAACGCTCCTCGACGACGGCCGTACGCTTCTCGTCGGCCACCGCGTCGAGCCGCGCGCGGATGAGGCGCCGGGCCTCGGCCGCTCCGGGTTCGGGAGCGGACACGCGCTTGCCCGCGCACGCCTCGTCGATGAGGTCGATCGCCTTGTCCGGCAGGCGGCGGTCGTTGAGATAGCGCACCGAAAGTCGCACCGCGGCCTCGGCCGCGTGCGGGGCGATGCGCACCCCGTGGAACGCCTCATACTGCGGGAGCACGCCAAGCACGATCGCGAGCGCGCGTTCGGGGGAGGGCTCTTCCACACGGATGCCGCCGAACCGGCGCTCGAGCGCGGGATCGGTCTCGAAATGCTTCTTGTATTCCGCGCTCGTGGTGGCGCCGATGCAGCGGATCTCGCCGCGCGCGAGCGCGGGCTTCAGGATGTTGCCGGCGTCCATGGATCCCGTGGCCGATCCGGCGCCCACCAGCCCGTGGATTTCGTCCACGAACAGGATGATGTCGGGATTCTGGCGCGCCTCGTCCATGATCTGGCGCAGGCGGCCTTCGAACTCGCCGCGGTACATGGTGCCGGCCACCACGGCGGAGAGGTCGAGCGACACGATGCGCTTGCCGCGCAGTACCGGGGGAACGTCGCCTTCCATCACGCGCTTGGCGAACCCTTCCACGATGGCGGTCTTGCCAACGCCCGGTTCGCCCAGCAGGAGGGGATTGTTCTTGGTGCGACGGCACAGGATCTCCATCATGCGCTGGATCTCCGTCTCGCGGCCGATCACCGGGTCGATGCGCTCCTGCACCTCTCGGCTGGTGAGGTCCCGGCCGAAATATTCGAGTGCCGGGGTCTTCCTCCCCTTGCTCTCGCCGCCCTCCTGCGGGGCCGCCGGTTCCTGGCTCGTCTCGGGCACGGCCGCGGGGACGGCGCCCATCATCTCGGGGAACGAGGCGGATCCCTTGAGGACCACGGTCACCTCCCGGCGCAGCTCATCCAGGTCGGTGCGTTCCGCGACGAAGAACCTCTCGAGCGCCGGCTCCTTGAGCTGGAGGATGGCCGAGAGCAGGTGCTCGGTGCCGATGTAGCGGTGGTTGTACACGTTGGCGGTCAGTACCGCTTTTTCGAGGATGCGCTTTGCGCTCTCGGAGAGCTTGAGCGCGAAGGCGCCCGGAGCCGTCTCGGTCCCTTCGGTTCCCGTCGCGCCCACCAGGTCGCGCAGCTTCTCGGGCGGCACCTTCACGCGGCCGAGCAGCTCCCCGCCGATGCACCCTTTCTGCGTGCCGAGCGCCCACAGGAGGTGCTCCGGCTTCACCGTCTGGTTCCCGCGCTCCACCACGAACACGAGCGCCCGCGTGAGGACGTTCTTGAGGTGGGTCGTGAATTTTTCGGTGATGTCTTTCATAGGAAGACCTGAAAGGTTGTAAAGGTTTGAAAGGTTGTAAGGGTGTAGGAGTTCTCTTTAAAAAGTGTTCCTTCACTTTTACCACTTTTACAACCTTTACTACCTAGTTTCCCATCGTCCTCAGCCGCTTGATCCTCTCTTCTATCGGCGGATGCGTGGAAAACCATCGTTCGAATTTCTTCGTCACGTGCGGGTCGAAGGGGTTCGCCAGGAACAGGTGGGCCGTGGCGTGGTTCGCTCGCTGGAGCGGCAGGTCGTCCGCGGCGATCTTTTCGAGCGCGCGGGCGAGGCCGTCGGGATGGCGGGTGAGCATCGCGCCCGAGGCGTCGGCCAGGTATTCGCGCTTGCGGCTCACGGCGAGCTTGATGAGCTCGGCGAAGAGCGGGGAGAGGATGGCGAGCGCGAGGCCTACGAGGGCGAGCGCCGCCGGCGCGTCGCGGTCGCGGCCGTGGAACAGCGCGCGCGTGAGCATGTCGGAAAGGAGCATGACCACGCCCACGAGCACCACCACGAGCGTCATCACGCGGATGTCATAGTTGCCGATGTGGGAAAGCTCATGCGCGAGCACGCCTTCGAGCTCGGCGCGATCGAGCCGTCGCAGCAGCCCGGTCGTTACGGCCACCGACGCATGAGCCGGGTCGCGTCCCGTGGCAAAGGCGTTGGGGGAGGGATCATCGATCACGAACACCCTGGGCGTGGGCAGTCCCGCGGTGATGGCGAGATTCTCGACGATCATCACGAGCTCCTGCGCCTCGCGCTTGGTCACCTCCTTGGCGCCCGCGGAGGCGAGCGAGATCCTGTCGCCGGCGAAATAGCCCACGAGCGTCATCATGGTCGAGACCACGGTCGCGATCACGATGCCCGTGGACGGGTCGCCGAAATATTCCCCGGCCACCCATCCGAGCGCGATGAGGATGGCCGCATAGAGGGAAATGAGCAGGACGGTGGCGCGCTTGTTGGAGGAAATTTCGGAGTACATGGGTTGAGGGTTTGAAGGGTGGGAAGTGTTTGAAGGGTGTAGGAAACTTTTTTGAAAAAACTTCCACCACCCTTCCGACCTTTCAAACCCTTCCAACCTTCTAGAATTTCACCGCCGGCGTTTCCATGGCCACGTCCGGCGCGTCGTAGAACTCGCGCTTCCTGAAGCCGAAGGCGCTCGCGATGAGATTGGTGGGGAACGACTGGAGGGAGGTGTTGTAGTCGCGCGCGTTGCCGTTGAAGAAGCGGCGGGCCGACTGGATCTTGTCCTCGGCATCGGTGAGGTTCTGCTGCAGGTCAAGGAAGTTGCCGGCGGCCTGGAGCGCCGGGTAGGCCTCGGCCACGGCGAAGAGCGACTTGAGCGTGCCGGTAAGCATGTTCTCGGCCTGCGCATGTTCGGCCGGGGTCTTGGCGTTCATCGCGGCCGAGCGCGCTTGCGTGACCTTGGTGAACACGCTGTCCTCATGCTTGGCGTACGCTTTCACGGTCTCGACCAGGTTCGGGATGAGGTCGTAGCGGCGCTTCATCTGCACCTCGATGTCCGACCAGGCTTCGTCCACCCGGTTTCGGCCCTGGATGAGGCCGTTATAGGAGAGGATGAGCCAGGCGAGCAGGGCGACGACGACGAGGGCGGGGATCCAAATGAGGTAAGGCATAGCGAAATTACTAGGTTTTCTATACACTAACGCTACTGTTTTCCCGTCAAACCGTCAATCGACAATTATGCGATTCCCAGCAGAGATTTTCCGCTCCTACGACGTGCGCGGCACCGTGGACCAGTTGAGCGACGAGCTCGCGTTCGCCGTCGGGGCGGCCACGGTGCGTCTCACGGGGGCCAAGAGGCTTGTCGTCGGACGGGACATGCGGCCGACAAGCCCGAGCTTTGCCGCGGAAGTGGCGCGCGGGGCGATGTCTGAAGGGGCCGAGGTGGTGGATATCGGGATGTGTACCACGCCCATGTTCAACTTCGCGGTGTTCAACTGGGCCGAGCATGAGGCAGGGGTGATGGTGACAGCTTCGCACAATCCGCCGGAGTACAACGGATTCAAGATGACGCGAGGGAACGCGATGCCGATCAGCGGGGAGGAGATTCGTGAGGCGATCGAGGCGGACAAGGCCTTAGGCGGACAAGGCCTCAGCGCTGCGGCCTTCACGCCTGAGGCCTTATCGCCTCCCGTCACCCATCTCGACGTGAAGCCCCCGTACCTCGCCCGTCTGTTCGCACTCGCGCAGATGCCGAAGCTGAACGGCATGAAGGTCGTTGTCGACGCGGGCAACGGGATGGCTGGCGTCATTCTTCCCGACATTTTTTCGAGGCTCGACGCGAAGCTCACGGCGCTCTATTTCGAGCCGGACGGGACGTTTCCGAATCATGAAGCGAATCCGATCAAGCTCGACACGCTCCGCGACCTCGTCGCGACGGTGAAGCGCGAAGGGGCGGCGATTGGCGTCGCCTTCGACGGGGACGCGGACCGCATCGGGTTCGTGGATGAGAACGGGGAGCCGATCGGCGGCGACCAGATGCTTGGGTTGCTCGCTTCTTTACGCCTGAAAGAACATCCCGGCAAGGCAGTGGTGTGGAGCCCGAACGCGAGCTGGGCCGTGCGCGACGCGATCAAGGAACACGGCGGAAGGTCCGTGTCGGAAAAAGTCGGGCGCACCAACTTCATCAGGCGCGTGCAAATGGAAAGGGCCGCCATCGGCGGGGAGGTGAGCGCGCACTACTTCTACCCGGAGTTCGGCGGGATGGAATCGAGCGAGTTCACGATACTGCTGGTCCTGAAGGCCCTTGCGGATTCCGGGAAGCCGATGTCCGAGCTGATCGCGCCATACCGCCGGTACGCCCGCAGCCCCGAGACGAATTTCGAGGCGCGCGAAAAGGACAAGGCGCTCGCCGCGCTCGACGCGAAATACGCATCCGAAGCCGTCTCCATCGACCGGCTCGACGGCGCCCGGTATGAGTTCGCCGACTGGTGGTTCAACGTACGCAAGTCCAACACCGAACCGCTGTTACGCGTGAACGCCGAAGCGGCCTCGAAGGAACATCTCGATTCCAGGCTCAAGGAGATTGCCGGAATCATCGAAAACGCCTAAGATTCCGCCATGCTCACCCTCCTCATCTTCCTCGCCGTCCTTGCCGTGCTCGTGCTCGCGCACGAGGCAGGGCATTTCATCATGGCCAAGAAGGCCGGCATGACCGTGGAGGAATTCGGGTTCGGATTCCCGCCGCGGCTGTGGAGTTGGAAGAAGGGCGACACCGCCTACTCCATCAACCTCATCCCGCTCGGCGGGTTCGTGAAGATCAAAGGGGAGAGCGGGGGTGACCGCGACCACCCGGGGAGCTTCTCGAGCAAGCGCGGCGCCTGGCGTTTTGCCGTGCTCGCCGCCGGCGTCGCCATGAACCTCGTGCTCGCCGCGGGCCTCATCACCACCGGGTTCGCGCTCGGGCTCCCGAGCGTCGTCGATGAGTCCATGCCCGCGTCGGCCAAGGTGCGCGACGTGGAGCTGCGCGTGATGACCGTCGCCAAAGGGAGTCCGGCCGAACATGGCGGCGTGCGCTCCGGCGACGTGCTCGTGTCGGTGGATGGCGAGCCGTTCCTTACGGCCGAGGCCGCGCGCGCCTATATCGGCGCGCATGGCGACCAGGGCGTGCTGCTCGTGCTCGGCCGCGACGACGGGACGTTCTTTAACGTCTCGCTCACGAGCGAAGACCTCGCGGCCGCGCCCGGCATCCACGGCGTCGGCGTCGGCCTCGTGAAGACCGGCCTCGTGTCGTACCCGCTCCCGCAGGCGTTCGTGCAAGGCGTGCTTGCTACCGGCACGTACACGAAGGAAGTGGTGCTGTCGTTCGCCGGCCTCGTGAAGGGGCTGTTCACCGGCACCGGCGCCGGCGCGGACCTCTCCGGTCCCGTCGGGATCGCGGTGCTCACGGGCCAGGCCGCGCAGCTCGGGTTCACGTACCTGCTCCAGTTCACGGCGCTCCTTTCCATCAACCTGGCCGTGGTGAACGTGCTCCCGCTCCCCGCGCTCGACGGCGGTCGCATCTTCCTCCTCATCATGGAAAAAGCGCGCGGGCAGTCCATGCGCGCGCGCAGCGAGGCGCTCATCCATTCGATCGGTTTCGTGGCGCTCATGGCGCTCGTGCTCGTGGTCACGTATCAGGACATCGTGAAATACGGAGCAGGGATGTTAAAAGCCATTAGCCATTAGCCAGCAGCCATTAGCGCTGACGGCTGACGGCTATCGGCTAAAGGCTCGCGAACGCGAGACATATGCAGACTCAATTCGACAAACTCAAATCCGACGCGCTCGCCGCGCTTAAGAAGGCGGCCGACCGCGACGCGCTCGAAGCCTTGCGCGTGGAACTCCTTGGCCGCAAAGGGAAGATGGCCGAGCTCATGAAGCGGATGGCGGGCCTGGCCGACGAAGAACGCAAGCTCGCGGGCAAGACGGCCAACGAGGTGAAGCAGGCCATGGAGGCAGCCTTCGCCGCGGCCGAAAAGCGCGTCCTGTCGTCCGAAGCCGGGGCGATGGCCGAAAAGGAATGGATCGACGTCACCGAGCCCGGCGTCGCGCCGCACGAAGGGCACTTGCATCCGGTCTCGACCGCGATCGCGCAGGTCACCGACATCTTTTCGCGCATCGGCTTCACGCGCGTGCGCGCGCCCGAGATCGACTGGGACTGGTACGCGTTCGAGTCGCTCAACATGCCCAAGGACCATCCCGCGCGCGACGACTGGGAAACGTTCTTCATCGCCCCGACCAGCGCGCAGTGCTCCGAGGGGAGGTTGGGCCGCATCGTCCTGACGCCGCATACGAGCAACAGCCAGGTCCGTGAAATCGAAAAAGGGAAGTTGCCGATCCGGATGATCAACATCAACCGGACCTATCGCCGCCAGAGCGATGTCACGCACGTCCCCATGTTCCACCAGTTCGAGGGGCTCATGATCGGCGAAGGATTGTCCGTCGCGCATCTCAAGGGCGTGCTCGACCATTTCGCGCGCAACTTCTTCGGTGAGGGCCGCTCCATTCGCCTTCGTCCGCATCACTTCCGCTTCACGGAGCCGAGCTTCGAGGTCGACATCTCCTGCGACAACTGCGGAGGCAAGGAGAACGTAGCCTGCCGCCTGTGCAAGACCGGCTGGCTCGAGCTCGGCGGCGCCGGCATGGTGCATCCGAACGTGCTCAAGGCTGGCGGTCTCGACCCGGAAAAGGTCACCGGCTTCGCCTTCGGTTGGGGAGTCGAACGGACGCTTATGATGCGGGAGGGGATTAAGATCGATGACATCAGGATCCTTTATAGGAACGACCTGCGGTTCGTGCAGCAATTCTGAGAGCCGTTAGCCGTCAGCCATTAGCCGTTAGGTATGAAGACAGGATCTTATAAAGAGTTGATTGTCTGGCAACGGGCGATGGAGTTGGTTGAAGAGGTGTACCGTTTGACGGAAGACTTTCCCAAAGAAGAGATTTACGGACTGACGTCTCAGATGCGGAGGTGTGCCGTGTCCATTCCGTCGAATATTGCTGAGGGGAAGATGCGAGGAACTGATAACGAATTTCACCGCTTCCTTTCAATTGCCTTTGGTTCCGCAGCCGAACTGGAAACGCAGATCCTTCTTTCGCAACGACTGCCAGGAACCAGGCATTTGGAATCGGCAAAGACAATCGATTTATTGAGTGAAATCCTTCGGATGATTAACGCCCTGACGTCATAAGCCGCTAACGGCTAACGGCTAATGGCTGACGGCTCCTGCCCTATGAACATCCTCGCTTCGTACAACTGGATTCGCGAATACCTGAAGACCGACCTGTCGGCCGAAGAGTTTGCGAAGAAGACGACGGCCGCCGGGAACGGCGTGGAGCGGATGGAAATCCTTGCCGAGAAGTTCGACAAGATGGTGGTCGGCGTCGTGAAAGCGGTGAAGGCGCATCCGAATGCGGACAAGTTGCGCATCGCGCAGACGGACATCGGCCCTTCGACTTCGCTCAGGACCGGCGGCGCCGTCGAGATCGTGTGCGGCGGGGCGAACCTCAAGGAAGGGCAGCGCGTCGCCGTCGCGCTTCCCGGCTCGAAGGTCCGATGGCATGGCCAAGGCGACCTGGTCGCGATCAAGGAGACCGAACTGCGCGGCGTGAAGAGTCACGGGATGATCTGCGCTCCCGCGGAGATCGGGTTCGAGAAGATGCCCTGTGGCGAGCAGGACATCTGGGACCTGTCCGCGATCACGAACGCAAAGGCTGGCACGTCGCTCGCAAAGGCGCTTGAGCTCGATGACGTCGTATTCGACATCGAAGTAACCTCGAACCGCCCGGACTGCAAATCGATCGTCGGACAAGCTCGCGAAGGAGCAGCGGTGATCGGAGCAAAACAAATAAATAAAAACTCCTTCACCCTTCCCACCCTTAAAACCCTTACAACCCTTAAGATTTCCGTCAAAGACTGGGATCTTTGCAAGAAATACGAAGCCGTCCTCATCGACGGCGTCACGGTCGGCCCTTCGCCATGGTGGCTGCAGAAGAAGCTTCTCCTCGCCGGGCATCGTCCCATCAACAACGTGGTGGACGTCACGAACCTCGTGCTGCACGAGCTGGGACAGCCTATGCATGCGTTCGATGCGGACAAACTTGAAGGGGGAGAGATCGTGGTGCGTCGTGCCAAGAAAGACGAGAGCATGAAGGCGCTCGACGGCAAGGACTACGACCTCACCGAGAAGATGCTCGTGATCGCGGACGGGAAGAAACCCGTGGCCATCGCGGGCGTGATGGGCGGGATGGAGACCGGGACGAGCGCGTCGACGACCCGCATCATCCTCGAGAGTGCCACGTTCGACCCGGTGTCTGTCCGTCGCACGAGTCGCGCCCTTAACCTCGCCTCGGACTCTTCACTGTTGTTCGAGAAGGGACTGTCCACCGAAGCGACGGGCCATACGCTCGCTCGCGCCGTCGAGCTCATCCTCGAAGTCGCCGGCGGAAAGGTCGCGAGCAAAATCTGGAGCGACCGGGCCGCGCCATACAAGGCTCCAGCGTTCCCGTTTGACCCGGAACAGGCGAGCCGGCTGATCGGCGTGGAGATCCCCGAGAAGAGGCAGCTGAAGATGCTCATGGACCTCGGATTCATGGTCGGAAAGAAGCGCAAGGACGGGTATGCGGTGACGGTCCCGTTCTGGCGCGACCACGACATCGAGGGGAGCCGTGACTTCGTGGAGGAAATCGCCCGCATCTACGGCTACGCCAACATCCCAAGCAAACTGCCCGAGGGCGAGCTGCCGCACGCCACCCTCGACCCGATGATCGCCTGGGAGCGCCGCACCAAGGACATCCTCAAGGCCGCCGGGCTCACCGAGACGTACTCGTACGCGTTCATGTCGCCCCAGCAACTGGAGCGCTATTCCATTCCCATCGAAGCGGCCGTGAAGATCGCGAACCCGCTTTCTTCCGAGCACGAGTACATGCGCCCGAGCCTCATCCCGACCATGCTCACGACCGTGGAGGCGAACCAAGGCCGCTTCCCGGACATGGCGCTGTTCGAGCTCGCCCCGGCGTATCTTCCCAACGCGAAGGACATCCCGTCGCCCCTCATGCGCCTCGTCGTCGCCGTGACGGGGAAAGACGGCGCAGCCGCGTTCCGTTTAGCCAAAGGCACCCTCGAGCGCTTCTTCCGCGAAGACGGCGTCCGCCATTTCCGTCTTGAACGAGAAGCGGATGAGTTCTGGCATCCAGGACGTTCGGCGAAAATCTGGATCGACGACCACCTGCACATGGGCACCATCGGCGAGGTGTCGCCGGCGGTCGCCAAGGCGTTCGGCCTCGACGTGCGGACGGTCCTTGTCGATATCGACTTCGAGGCATTGCTCCCGCATCTTTCGACCGCGAAGAGCTACCGCGCGATCCCGACGTATCCGGAAGTGAAGCGTGACCTCGCGTTCGTCGTCGCCAATCGCACCGAGTACGGCACCATCGAAGGGGAGATGAAGAACGCGTCGCCGCTCTTGCATGCCGTGGAACCGTTCGACGTGTATCGCGGAACGGGCGTCGAAGAAGGAAAGAAGTCGGTGGCGGTGCACCTGTCGTTCCGTTCCATGGAGAAGACCCTGGAGGCGGCCGAGGTGGATGGGGAGATGATGAAGCTCGCGAAGGTGCTTGAGAAGGAGTTTGGGGCGGTGGTGAGGAGCTAAGTTGGAAGGGTCGGAAGGGTTTGAAGGGTGGTGGTTGGGTTTATTGATTTGTGACGGAACAACCGTACAAGAAACTGCTTGCGTGGGAAGCTGCGGACCGGTTCGTCGTCGCTGTGTATCAAGCGACCGCCAATTTTCCTGAAGAGGAGAAGTTCGGTCTCACGTCACAACTTCGCCGTGCCGCATCGTCAATCGCCCTGAACATCGTTGAAGGACAGGCAAGGGCCACCCGGCCGGATTTTGTCAGGTTCCTTGTAATCAGCCGTGGTTCTGCCGCCGAATGTGCCTACTTATTGGAACTTTCCACCAAGCTCGGATATCTCTCCAAAGAGAAATACGCTATACTAGAACAATTGCGGGGCAGGACAGGGTTCCTTTTGCGGCGGATGATCGAAGCTCTTAAATAAAAAGACTTCCTTCACCCTTCAAACCCTTCAAACCCTTCCAACCCTTCAAACCCGCACGGTTCACCCTCAACCCCATGCCCCCCCTCTCCCCACTGGATATTCTCTACATCGTCCTCGCGTTCTGCGCCCTTTGGGTCAGCGCCGCGATGTTCTGGCTCATTTTCCAAGCGGCCATGTTGGTGAAGAACTTCAACGACGTGCTGGCGGAAGTGCAGGACAAGGTGGATCGCATCGAGTACGCCATCAGCACCATCCGGCACCGGTTCGAGAGCGCCACGGGGAGCATGGCAAGCGTCCTCGCGCCGATGGAACGGCTCGTAGACTACGTGATTGAGAAACGGGGGAAGAAGCATTAGGAATGGCGACCCGTTCGGTTTTAGAGAAAAATCCTGCGTTCGACGCCGCGATCCGTTTCATGGAAGGGGACGACCCCTTCGTTTTCGTGACCGGCCGCGCCGGGACGGGGAAATCCACCCTGCTGAAGGAGTTTCGCAAGACCACGAAGCTCAAATGCGCCTATCTCGCGCCCACCGGGGTCGCCGCGCTCAACATCGAAGGGGAAACCATCCATTCCTTTTTTCGCTTCTCCCCGGGCATCACCCTGTTCGAGGCGCAGCATGACGGCAAGGAAGCCCCGCCGCAGCTGTACCAGTCCGTCGACGCGCTCGTGATCGACGAGATCTCCATGGTGCGCGCCGACCTCATGGACTGCATGGACATCTTCCTGCGCACCGTCCGCCGCGACAAGCGCCCGTTCGGCGGGGTGCGCGTGATCGCCATCGGCGACCTGTTCCAGCTCCCGCCCGTCATCCGCTCCGACGAACGCACCGCCTTCGCCGACCGCTACGGCACCCCGTACTTCTTTTCCTCCGACGTGGTGCGGAACCTCACCGACGTTGGCAAGGTCGCCTTCATCGAGCTCGAAACGGTCTACCGCCAGCGCGACAAGGATTTCGTGTCGCTGCTTAACACCGTGCGCGACCGGTCCATGGACGCCGCGCAGTTGAACAAGCTCAACGACCGCGTGGACGGCAAGCTCAAGGGCGATGCCGCCAGCTACATCTACCTCACCACCACCAACGCCGCCGCCGATGAAGTGAACGACCGCCGCCTTAAGGCGCTCTCCGGCAAGGCCGTGGCGTACGAAGGCCGCACCACCGGCGGCTTCCCCGAGCGCGACATGCCAACGGACGCAAGCCTGCTCCTCAAGAAAGGCGCCCGCGTGATGTTCGTGAAGAACGACGGCGAAGGCCGCTGGGTGAACGGCACGCTCGGCACCGTCACCAAGCTCAACGACGTTTCCGTAGAGGTCCTTACCGACGATGACGAGACCTTCACCGTTTCGCCCACCACGTGGACGCTCTACCGCTCCGCATACGACCAGAAGGCCAAGACGCTCGATCAGGAAAAAGTAGGCACCTTCACCCAGGTCCCGCTCCGCCTAGCGTGGGCGGCGACGATTCATAAGAGCCAGGGCAAGACCTTCGACAAGGTGATCGTCGACCTCGGCACCGGGGCATTTGCTGCGGGGCAGGTGTACGTGGCATTGAGCCGGTGCCGGACTCTGGAGGGAATCGTGCTGGCTAAGCCGGTGATGCTAAGGCATCTGATGATGGATGAGCGGGTGATGGAGTTCATGAGCGGGTTGATGTAGGAAACCGGGCCCGCCAGCGTTCAATCATTTTTTACGGTTATATGGCGGTTGATTTGTCGGCTTCAGGCTAACTCCCAGCTCCTGGGCTTTGGAATTGATCGCATTTTCCGTACGGCCGAGCTTAAGGCCCATGACACGTGTAGGGGTATTTTTCCCGGCAAGACCTCGAAGCGCCTTCTCATCCGTCGCCGACCACTGTTTCCCCGTGTTGCGAGTAGATTTGGGCATATTTGTTCTTATATTAATCTTTGATCGGGCGAGGACATGCGTCCCCGCCCGATTTAGCCGGCGTCTACCTGTCGCGCAAGCCGCGATCAATGTCGTGACACACGGAGCAGAGCGGGAGGTTGCCCGTCCCGTCGCGACGCTTGTCGCGCTCGATGTTGTTCCCCACGGTACACTGGGTGTACACGTGATGAACGGTGCCATTGATGGAATGGTATGGTGTCGTACGTGCCATATGCATTCTGGTGAATTAAGGTCCTCGCTCGAGCCCGACCTTTACCTGTGGGAGCTCGCCCGGCAGTTCCTCTCTCCCGCTTCGGACCCCATCATGGTAGTGGGGCTTGTCTAGGCTGTCAATTCCGTCAAATTGACTATTTTGCACCACTCCATTATCATCGCGATATGGGACCCATTCACAAAATTCAGAAAAAGTTGCTCGACCTGGCCAAAACTCGCCGGCTGTCTGGAAAAACCCTGCGTGAAATCGGAGGCCTTGTTGGCGCTCCTGACGCGCCCCAAATCGTCAAACATCATCTCACTCGTCTTCAGGAACGCGGGTTGATTACCGCGGATTTTCTCAATCGAGAATATCTTCTTGCAAATCCTCAGAAGATTTCTAGAGATTTTATTTCAGTTCCCATTTTTGGTGCCGCGAATTGTGGCACGGCCTCAATCATTGCCAATGATGAAGTCGAGGGTTATTTGAAAGTATCAAAACGGATTGTCGGTCAGAGAAAAATTTTTGCAATTCGCGCTGTCGGAAACTCAATGAATAGAGCAAATCTGAAAGGTTCAAACATTGAAAATGGAGACTTGGTCCTAGTCGATCGAACAGAGAAAACTCCACGAGACAACGATTATGTCGTTAGTGTGATCGACGGCTGCGCAACAATTAAAAAGGTCCGTTTGGATAAGAAAAACAAAACGATGACTCTTGTGCCTGAATCTACCGAATCTTTTACGCCGATTATCCTACACTCAGACGATAATCTTTTCATTGCTGGAAAGGTAGTACAGGTCGTAAAGGCTGCTTAAACATCGATTCTAAATGTGGGATAGATATTCGGCAATCCGTCGGATGGTCGTCTCCGCTCTGGATTTCGTCAACTCATGTTCCCATATTCGCAGCACCTTCCATCCATCACGTCGTAGCCTCGCGAATGTGCGTTTATCACGAGCCCGGTTGCGTTCAATCTTCGCCCTCCAGAACGGCTTGAGCTTGCGCTTCCAGGCAGGGTAGCGGTAGCCATGCCAAAAATCACCATCGATGAAGATGGCGATTTTCTTTTTGGGCAAGGCGATGTCCGGCGTCCCGACGGCTCGCTTGTAGTGGGTCCGGAAGTAGATACCGCTAGCCCGAAGCGCACGGAAGACGGTCTTTTCCGGCTTCGTGCCCTTGCTGCGGATCGCAGACATTATTTCACTGCGTTTTTTCGGAGAAAAGATATCCATGGCCTTTTTCGGGTGGAGCGGATAGACTCTGGCTAATATGCCAGCACCTAGGACGCTCGAACAGACCTCAGGAAATTCATGGAAGATTAAGAGGGTCAAGGCCATCTCTGCCGTTTTTCCGGAAATTCCGGAAGACTGCGACATCGAGGAGGCTCTGGCAAAGATCGAGGCCTTTGTGAGGAAGGAAGCGAGCGAGATCGGCGTCGCCATCAATTCGAACGCGTTTAATAACGCGAGGGGAGAGTGGTTCGAAATGCTTCTGGCGGCAAGATTTTACAACCTCTCCAAGAAATCCGGGAAATTCTGCCTATTCACCATCCCGAACGTGAGCGCCGTGGAGTTCACTGAATTTTTTGATGAAGACGTCCGCTCAAGGATCCGTGAGCTCAAGGATCATCTCTCACTGCAGGGCATCGAACTGCAGATGTCCAACCCGGACTTCGTTTGCCTGGATCTGCGAAAAATCGATCGTGAATCCGCGGCTGCCGCCTTCTCGCAACCCGCCATCAAGACGTTTGACGAAACGACCGCTGAATTTTTAGACAGGCTTTATCAGAAGTTCGTCGGCAGATGCCCGTTCGACGGGATGAAATTCGTCGTTTCGGCCAAGACGTCGGTCCGTCCCGACCGGCGTTATCAGTTCGTCCACGAAGGGAACATCATCAAGGCTCTCACGGCGCACTTGCAGACGCGTTATTGGAAAATCGATTTTTCGACCAAGTATTACGCGCTTACCAACACGGAACCTACGGGACCCGACCAGGCCGTATTAAAGACGGCGGCGATTTCGTCAATCACGAACGTGTTCGCGGAATCCGTTCGAGCTGTCGACGGGATTTCATGCATCAGGAAGTTATCGGACATCGATGATTTTTTTGATCGCTCCACGCGCAAATGAGCTCGCTTCAGGCTAAGCCGATCGCTTCTTTCATGGAAAGGCCCACTGCTTTTGCGAGACCGGGCGGCACCGCATTGCCGATCTGCTCTCCGACTGTCTTCAGTCCGCCGCAATATTTGTAATCGATCGGGAAACTTTGCAATACGGCCATCTCGATCGTGTTAAGACCGCGGTTTTCGGACGGATGAATGTATCGTCCTTTTGTCGGATTATATCCGCAGGTTCGGATGGTCACTGACGGTTCGTTCCACTTGACCCTGCCGAAGGTATCCTGACCCTGATACTTGCCGCTTTTCCAGCAATCGGGGAGCAGTCGTTTCGGGAGATCCTTAAAGTTTCCTCCTGCTGGAACCAAGGAAAGTCGCTTTAGCATGCCAGGCGAATGATTCATGGAATGGCAATCATTCTGGTTCAAACGTTCTTTCGGAATCTTCGCGAAGGCTTCACGAACCGTAACCCATGCCTTTTTTCCAGGCTCGTTGGTTTTTGAATGCGTAGGCTCGGGGAAGGACGGAGCATTTTTTCCGGATCTGACCCCGATGACGAAAAGGCGTTTTCGTTTCTGAGGAACGCCGTAGTCGGCGGCCAGAAGGATTTTTGAGGACACGCGGTAACCGAGATTCGCAAACGCGCTCTCCAAAGTGGAGATCACTCCTTTATGCTTGTCCTGTGTCAGACCCTCCACGTTCTCGAAGATGAAACCCTTTGGCCTGACGCCTTTTACGATTCTGATGAAATCCTGGAAAAGCGTTCCGCGGGAATCGGCCGTGCCTCTCTTTGAGCCGAGATTGCTGAAAGGCTGACAGGGTGCGCCGCCGACGACCAGCGCGGCCTGGCCCGGTTTTAAACCGGTTTTCTCCAAAATATAATCGACGGAGATTTTCGTCACGTCGCCGTTATGGTCGTCGACCGGATTCCAATCAGGACGATTCAGGCGGATCGTCTGACGAAATACGGGATTGAATTCAACGGATAGCACGGTATCGAATCCCGCTTCCTCCAATCCGAGATCCATTCCGCCCGCTCCGGTGAAAAGACTGATGACTGGGTTTCGCGTATTTTTTTTCATCACACTCCCTCCTTCAGGTTTACAGTATTTAGAACGTCTAAGGTTTTTTAGAAATCCCGCGGGGTCCTGAGCGGCGGCCCTGGCGATGTCGGTTGGGAGACAACCCGAGAGGATCAGCCATTCGTCGACGTCTTTTTGGAGCGCATAAGCGAGTCGCATGAGCAGGTCCTTTGACGGCTTGATGTGACAGTTCTCGATCTTACTCAGGTGCGAGTAATCGATATCAAGTTCGGCGGCAAGTTTTTTAATGCCGACACCGAGCTCCTCTCTTGCGGATCTGATTGCGCCGCCAAGGTTCATATGGGTTGTATTAATTATCAACCCTAAAGCATCAAAATACAAGCCGCTTATCCACAGAAAATTACTTAACAATATTGCGCATTCTTGACCTTCGTACTTTCAGCCGTTAACGTGAGGGCACAACTGAATACTATCCAGAGCGCAGCGAGGGAATCGGCCCTTTGACCCGTCCTTCGACTCCGTCCCGTGAGAAGCTTAAGGGACTACGCTCAGGACTTTCAGCCATTGTTCGAAGAAGTAACCTCATCAAACTCTTCCGTTCCGGGAGAGTTTTGGAGTTTTATGGAGCCGAATCGGACGAAGACGATCTTTCCGCTGCGTGAAGACGAGCTTGGGGGATACAAGGCAATCGGCTCGGGCTGCGGGCCGATCGAAGTGGCGGTCCAGATGGGGCAAAGGCATTGCAAAGACTTCGACGACCGCGTCGTCGGGTACACGGTTTCCGAAGAGGGGATCGGGAAGACGATGGTCGACGGGCTGGGGCCAACGCATTGGCTCGTCGTGAAACAGCCGGAGATGAAATACACCTTCACCTTCTACGAAAAGGCGTAGTGCTCGGCGGTACCATCTGGTGCCGCCTTTCGTTTCACGGTGTATCATTGTTTCCATGCTCACCAAGTCGAACTTCGTCATCGTCACCCTCGTCTTTCTCACCGCCCTGGCGGGGAGTTTGGTGACGGCGCGGGGGATGGATTGGTATCGGACGATTCAGGTGCCGGCGTGGACGCCGGGCGGGAACGTGATTGGCACGGTGTGGACGGTCCTGTTCGTGCTCGCGGCCGTTTCGATCATCGTGTATTGGACGCATGCCAGGCGGGGCAGGGAATTCCGCCGGGTCATCGGCGGGTTCGTCGTGAACGGCCTGCTCAACGTCGGTTGGAGCGTCACGTTCTTCGGCCTGCATCTCGTCGGTCCGGCGGTCCTCGTGTCCGCGGCGCTCGCCGCGAACGTGGCCTGGCTCATCTGGCAGGTCCGCCCGACTTCACGCGCCGCCTCGTGGCTCCTCGCGCCGTACTTCGCCTGGGTCTGTTTCGCGACCTACCTCACCTTTGCCATTTGGCGGCCGAACGGCTGACGCCGAGTTGGGATCTTGACATGTGTTTGACTAAAGTCAAAAAAAGTGTCTAAATATTGACATTGATAACACAGATGTCAATGTATGCGAATCGGGGCCAATGTAAAGCAAAAAGAAGGATATAAAGCCTTCATTCCTGACCGATTTCCACCGGGCGGGGCTTCCTTCGTTACGCAGCCTGAGACAATCCGGCTGCTTGCCGAGGCTACGTTGCGTCTAGGTAAGCTGGATGGCATCACCAAGCTGTTGCCTGATATCGGCTTCTTCATCTTCATGTACGTGAAGAAGGAAGCGGCCTATTCGAGCCAGATCGAGGGCACGAGGGCGAAATTGAGCGATGCGTTGCAGGCGGAAATCGAGAAAGTCCCGGGTCTGCCGCAGGACGTGGACGACATCCTGCATTATATCCAGGCCATGGATGCCGGATTGGAGAGATTGAAAGATTTTCCATTGACGCTACGGCTTCTTAAGGACGTGCACGAGGTGCTGATGACGGATGCCCGCAGCGACCATGACCCGAGGCCCGGCCAGTTTCGTAATGACCAGAACTGGATTGACGGGACGAGCCCGTTCGACGCGAGGTACGTGCCGCCGCCGGCACATGAGCTGTTGCGGACCTTGGGTGACTTGGAAATGTTCCTCCACAAGTCCAAGGAGATCCCGCCGTTGTTGAAGGCGGGAATCGCGCACGCGCAGTTCGAGACCATCCATCCGTTCCGCGACGGGAACGGGCGGATGGGTCGCCTGCTCATGACGTTCTACCTGTGCCAACAGGGAATCCTGGCTCGGCCGGTCCTGTACCTCTCCGCCTTCCTGAAGAAGCATCGCAAGGCGTATTTCGAACGTCTTGATGAATATCGGGAGGGATCCGTCGAAGCGTGGCTGCAATTCTTCCTGAAAGGCGTCATCGAGGTGGCGACCGAGGCGATCGCAACATGTGATGCCATCGTCATGTTGCGCGAGCGTGACATGGTAACGATCGCGTTGCTTCCAAGGAAGACGAGCGTCGGGGCTCTGGCGGTGCTCAAGGAGCTGTATAAGTCGCCAATCATCAACGCGCGGAGAATCGAGGAAGTCGCGGGCGTCTCGCGCCAAGGGGCATATAACCTCGCCCGTCGGCTTGTCAAAGAAGGGATCCTCCACCCGCAAGAGAAGCGCTACGGCCAGACCTACAAGCATAAGGAGTACCTCAAGCTGTTCGAGCAAAACGGCACATAATCAGACACTTCATGCTTACCAAATCCAACTTCCTCAAGTTCCTCGAGTGTTCCTGCCAGCTGTGGCTCGTGAAGAACATGCCGCACCTGCTGCCGCCGATCGATGCGGCCTTGCAGCGGCTGTTCGACGAAGGGAACAAGGTGGACCTGTTCGCGAAGAAATTGTTCCCGCGCGGGGTGGAGATCGCGGGGTTCAACGAGGCGGGGGCGCGCAACACGGCTTCGGCGATCGCGGGCGGGGCGACGGTGCTGTTCCAGCCTACCTTCACGGGCAACGGGATCACCTGCCGCTGCGACATCCTGGTGAAGCGCGGGCGCTCGTGGGACCTGTACGAGGTGAAGTCGTCCACGGGGCAGAAGGGGACGCACGTGATGGACCTCGCGTTCCAGCGGGTCTGCCTGGAGGAATCCGGGATCCGCGTGGGAAAGACCTTCCTCGTGCACGTCAACAACCAGTACGTGCGCCGGGGGAAGGTGGACCCGTTCGGCGTGCTCGCCACGGTGAACCTCACGCAGGAGGTGAAGACGGCGCTCCCGGTGGCGCGCACGCAGATCGCGCGCGCGAAGAAGACGCTCGCGCTTTCCACGAAAGCCGGGCTCGATCTCCTCAAGGCCTGCTCCGCGCCTGGGTCCTGCCCGTACCTGCCGCTGTACGCCGGCACCATCTTGCACGAGGACGTGTACGCCATCGCGCCGGGCCTCCCGCGCGCGCGGCTGCGCGAGCTGCTCGCGCGCGGCGTCATCGCGCCCAAGAACGTGCCGCCCGACCTGCTCGAGTCGCTGGGCGGCGCCGCGGCGTTCAAGCGAGCGCGCGCGAAGAAGCCCGCGGCCAACATCGACCGCGAGGGGCTCGCGCGCGAGTTCGCAGAGCTCGAGTATCCGCTGCATTTCCTCGATTACGAGACGTTCGCCTCGGCCATTCCGGACTTCGACGGGTACCGGCCCTACCAGCAGGCCGTGTTCCAGTATTCGCTGCACGTGCTGCGCAAGCCCGGCGGAAGGCTCGAGCACAAGGAGTTCCTGCACGACGCGTCCACGGATCCGGCGAGGCCCGTGGCCGCCGCGCTCGCGCGCGACATCGCAAGCGCGGGAAGCGTGATCGTGTGGAACGAGCGGTTCGAGGCCAGTCGCAACGAGGAGCTCGCGCGCCTGGTGCCGTCGTTGCGCGCACCGCTGCGCTCGATCAACGAGCGGATGTACGACCTCATGCAGGTGGTGAAGCGCGGGCTCTACCTCGACAGTCGCTTCGAAGGGAGCGCCAGCCTCAAGAAGGTGCTCCCCGTGGTGGTCCCGAGCCTTTCCTACGGCAGCCTCAACGTCCGCAACGGCGAGATGGCCGCGGCCGGATGGCCCGAGCTCACGGATCCGCGCACCACTGCCAAGCGCAAAAAGGCGCTGCGCCGCGACCTCCTCGCCTACTGCAAGCTCGATACCCTGGCCATGGTGGAAATCTACAAGGCGTTTGTGAAGGCGAGCAAGGAATAGGTGGTTTGAATTCGCAGACCCCACCATGCCTCCCCTTTCCAAGGGGAGGATAGCGCGTATGCCGTCTATCACGAATAGACAAGAGTTCAACGAACGGAGGAGGGATTTGCGCCACGCTTCTACGAAGGCGGAGCAGGAGCTATGGAGGCATCTGCAAAACCGCCAAGTCGGCGGCCTCAAGTTTCGTCGCCAGTTCGGGATTGGGCCCTACATCGTTGATTTTTATTGTTCATCCCTCAAGTTGGTCGTGGAGGTGGATGGAGACAGCCATTTCACGCCTGAAGGAGTGGCTCACGACGAGGAACGCACGGCCTATTTAGCTGATCTCGGTTTCCGAGTCGTCCGATTCATGAACGATGAGGTCCTTGATGCGACGGAAGAAGTCCTTTCGCGGCTGCACATCACCTGCCAGCTACCTCCCCCTTGGAAAGGGGGAGCATGAGGGGGTCTGTGTAGCCTTATCTCCAGACTCATCGGCCTAACGCCTAACCCTTGCGGTTTCAGACAGAAAAAGACCCCGACATCAGGCCGGGGTTTCAGTCGTGGCTCATGCCACGGTCAAGCGTCTCGATCGCGTTCCCGAGCGCGCGGTTTTGCCGGACGAACCGCAGGCGCGATAGGAGGCTCGCGATGGCGAACAGCGTGGCGAAGTTCGTGAGGTTGCCCAGCAGGAAGCGGCCATCCGGCATGTCGAGCATGGCGGGGTCGAGCCAGCCTTGGTCAAGGAGGATCGCCGCCACGACCACGCCCCACTGGGCGAGCGTCTTCCATTTGCCCACGAAGGTCGCCTTCGGGTCCGGATGATGGTAGGCCTTCAGCAGGTCGAACGGCCGGCGCAGGAGCGTGCCGAGGATTTCCGGAACGAGTTGGACCAGCACCGGCCACAGCGGCACCTGGCCGTACCAGACGAAGAACGCGGTCACGGAGAAGATGCGCACCTTGTCCTGGAACGGGTCCCATACCTTGCCGAGGTCCGTGCCGCCGGCGAAGTTCATCTCGAACCACCAGCGGCCGAAGCGGGTGTCGGGCACCCTTCGGAAGAACCTCGTCTTTTGCGCGGTCCGTCCGCCCGCCACGAGGCGGTAATCCCCGTGACGAAGCCGATAGGCCCGCTGCCACAGCGACGGAGCGTCGAGCGTCTTGCCGCAAGCGGCGGCGCTCCTCCCGTCGATGCGGTCGAGCAGTCCGCCGAACACCCCGAGCCCGACCGCGAGGGTCGGCTTTCCCACGGAGTAGGGGACAAGCGCCAGGAGCGTGATGACCGTGCTCCACGCGGTAATCCAGTTGGGGGAGAACGGATGGAAACCGCCGATGCGCCAGGCCGCGATGCGGCGCAGCGACGACGGCCGAGCGGCCATGATCACGACGAGCGCGACGCCGCCGCCTACGGCGATGGTTTGGATAAAGGTCGGGATGTCGTCCATGGAGACCTCCGATGAGACTGGGGAATTCTTGCGGAAAAACCGGCCTTGGTCAAGGGGTGGACCCGTGTTACCCTCACCCCATGTCGGTCGATGGGCAGAAGTCCAAATTCGTGCATTTGCACGTGCACTCCCATTACTCCTTGCTTGAGGCGCTGCCCAAGGTGAAGGCGCTGTTGAAGCACGTCCAGAAGCTGGGGCACGACGCGGTGGCGATCACGGACAACGGGACGATGTACGGGGCCGTGGAGTTTTACCAGAAGGCTACGGAGGCGGGGGTGAAGCCCATCTTGGGGGTGGACTTCTATCTCGCGAAGGAAGGGCGGCACCTCAAGCGTGCGCGCATCGACACGAAGCCGAACCGGTTGGTGCTCTTGGCGGAGAACAACGAGGGGTATCACAACCTCGTGCTGCTTTCGTCCATCGGGTTCCTCGAAGGGTTCTATTACAAGCCGCGCATCGACAAGGAAGTGTTGCGCACGCATGCGAAGGGGCTCATTGCTCTTTCGGGCGGCCACATGGGGGAGATCGAAGAAGCACTGAAAGAACACAACAAGGAGAAGGCCGTCCTCCTCATCAAGGAATACGTTTCGATCTTCAGCGAAGGGAATTTCTTCCTGGAGCTGGTGGACCGCCCGGAGATCCCGGAGCAGGAGGCGGTGAACGCGCAGATGATCCAGCTCGGGCGGGAGTTGAACGTTCCGGTCGTCGCGACGAAGAACACGTTCTACCTGAAGCCCGGCGACGTGGAGGCCTGGAAGATCCTCAACTGCATCAAGGGACAGAAGACGCTTGAGGATTTCGAGCGCCTCGCGCAGTACGACTACGACGCGTCCATGGTGAGCGGGGAATACATGGAGGACCGCTTCTCGGACTGCCCGGAGGCGATCGAGAACACGCGGCTGATCGCCGACCGCTGCGTCGTCACGCTCGACCTGGGCAAATGGAATTTCGCGGACTTCAAGATCCCCGAGGGGAAGACCTTCGACCAGGTGCTGCGCGAGCGCGCGTACGCGGAGATCGTCGGGAAGGGCGTCGCCGTCGACGAGGCGGTGGCCAAGCGCATCGACTACGAGCTTTCCGTCATCGCCCAGAAGGGGTTCGCGCCCTACTTCCTCATCGTGTCCGACTACATCGAGTGGAGTCGCAAGAACGGGATCGTGACGACGACCCGCGGTTCGGCGGCAGGGTCGCTCGTGAGCTTCGCGATCGGCATCTCCACCGTGAACCCGCTCACGTACAAGCTGCCGTTCGAGCGGTTCCTGAACCCGGAGCGCCCAAGCGCGCCCGACGTGGACGCCGACTTCGCGGACAACCGCCGCGACGAGGTGCTCGAGTACGTGCGCGGCAAGTACGGGGCCGACAAGGTGGCGCAGATCTGCACGTTCGGGACGATGCTCGCCAAGGGCTCCGTGCGCGACGTGGGCCGGGCGCTAGGCGAGACCTACGCGTTCGTGGACGCGATCGCGAAGCTGGTGCCCGAGGGGAGCCAGGGGTTCCCCATGACGCTCGAGCGCGCGCTCGAGGAGGCGCCGGATCTCAAGAAGCTCTACGACACTAACTCCCAGGTGCGTCGCATCCTCGACCTCGCGCGGCAGATCGAAGGGTGCGGGCGCCACGTGTCCATCCATGCGGCCGGCACCGTGATCTCGCCCACCGCGCTCACCGATTACACCCCGCTGCAGGTCGATACGCGCGAGGGCAAGGTGATCACGCAGTACGAGATGAAGGCGGTGGAAGCGGCCGGGCTCCTCAAGATGGACTTCCTCGGCATCCGCAACCTGTCGATCCTCGGAGACGCCATCAGGCTGGTGAAGATCACCAAGGACATCGACATCGTGCTCGAGGAGATTCCCGTGGACGACGCGAAGACGTTCGAACTGCTCGCCGACGGAAAGACGATGGGGACCTTCCAGCTGAACGGCGACGGACTCACCAAGTACCTGACGGACCTCAAGCCCAAGCGCATCGAGGACATCATGGCCATGGTGGCGCTCTACCGCCCGGGCCCCATCGAGTCCATCCCCGAATACATCCGCCGCAAGCACGACCCGTCGCTCGTGACCTTCCTCGATCCGCGCATGGAGGAGATCCTCGACCAGAGCTACGGGGTGATCGTGTACCAGGACGACGTGATGCTCATCGCCATCAAGCTGGGGGGCTACTCGTGGCTCGAGGCCGACAAGCTGCGCAAGGCGATGGGAAAGAAGATTCCCGAAGAGATGGCCGCGCAGAAGGAAAAGCTCCTCAAGGGGTTCGTGCAAAACGGCCTGTCCGAGAAGAAGGCGCAGGAGCTGTGGAAGCTCATCGAGCCGTTCGCGGCGTACGGGTTCAACAAGGCGCATGCGGCGAGTTACGGCATGATCGCCTACGACACCGCGTACATGAAGGCCAACTACCCGGCCGAGTACATGACCGCGCTCATGACCGCCGAATGCGCCGACCTCGAGACGGTGGCCGAGGCGGTGAAGGAGTGCAAGCGCATGGGGATCGAGGTGCTCTCGCCCGACCTCAACGAGTCGCTGTCCACCTTCACGTACGTCGATGACAAGACGATCCGCTTCGGCTTGGTGGCCATCAAGAACCTCGGAGAGGAAGTGATCGCGTCCATCATCGGGGAACGGAAATCGAACGGCGCCTTCAAGGACCTGGCGGATTTCGCCAAGCGCGTCACCCACCGCGCGTTCAACAAGAAGTCGCTCGAGGCGCTCATCATGTCGGGGGCCATGGACCGGCTCGGGGAGCGCAAGCGGCTCCTCGTGAACGTGGACCGCATCCTGATGCTCAACAAGACGAGCGAGCGCGAGCGCAGCGCCAACCAGGGGTCGCTGTTCGCCGGTGCGCCCAGCGCCATGGCCGAAGCGCTCACCCTGCGGCCCGCCGCCCCCGCCACCATGCGGGAGATCCTGGCCTGGGAGAAGGAGCTGCTCGGCCTGTACGTGTCGGCGCATCCGTACGCGGAGGTCGCGAAGACGATGGGGGCGCTGCTCGTGCCGTGCGTTTCGGTCGCCGGCATGGCCGACGGCGCGTTCGCCCGCTGCGGCGGGCTCGTCACGAGCGTGAAGGAGATCATGACGAAGAAAGGGGAGGCCATGGCGTTCGTGGGGATCGAGGACATGGGCGGCAAGTGCGAAGCGATCGTGTTCCCGCGCACCTGGGCCGAGTTCAAGGCGATCCTAGCACCCGACCAGGTGATCCTCGTGTCCGCCAAGGTGGGAAAGCGCGACGGGGAGGAAGGGAAGCTCCTCGCCAATTCCTTCATCGTGGTGAAAGAAGGGGAGGCCGCGAGCCTTGCGCAGATGTTGGAGCGGGGGATGTGGGTGGCAGAAAGAGGGTCGGAAGGGTTTGAAGGGTCGAAAGGGTCGGAAGGGGAAGAAAAGAAGATGCGGCCGGTATTTGGAGGGGGGATGGAGGAGGTGAAGACGGCGCTGCTGCATCGCGGGTCGCTTTCCATCGCGCTGCGCGGGAAGCCGGACCAGGAGATGGTCGCCGCCCTGCGCGAGATCATCCAAGCGAGCCCGGGGACGGAGCGGGTCTGTTTCCTCGTGGAAGCCGGCGGCGGGGTGCGGCGGGTGGAAACCGACTACTGCGTGACGGTCACGGACGACCTCGTGGGGAGCCTCGCGCAGCTTGTCGGCCGCCAGAACGTGGTGCGGGAGGCGGTTTAGTGCTATCCTGTGGACAATTGACCCCCACGCCATGTCTCCCAAAGCCAAACCGGCCCGGGGCGGCAAGCGCGTCCTCGAGGAGGAAGCGCTTCCGTCCCACATGCACTCGCTCAAGCTGTACCGGCGCATCGCCCTCACCTTCGTCGTGCTCGTGGGCGTCGTGCTCGCGGTCGTGCTGTACGTCTCCACCGTGGAGGCGCGCATCCGCGTGAAGCCGGTGGGGGAGACGGTCAAGGCCGACCTCATCCTGGACGTAGTGAAGACGCCCACGCGCGAGAACGAGATCCGCGGACGCGTGCTTGCCACGAGCCTGTCGCGCACGAGCTCCTTCAAGCCGGCCGGCGCCGGCAAGGAGGTCGTGGGCACCTCGCGCGGCACGGTCACCCTGTTCAACAAGACCGGGAGCTCGCAGACGCTCGTGAAGACCACGCGCCTGCTCACCCCCGACGGCAAGCTGTACCGCATCGACGCGCAGGTCACGGTCCCGGCGGGCGGCAGCGTGGACGCCCCGGCGTACGCCGACCAGACCGGCGGCACCTTCGACGTCCAGGAGGCGACGTTCACCATTCCCGGGCTCCCGTCTTCCCTGCAGTCGCTCATCTACGCGCAGACCAAAGGCCCGTTCACGGGCGGGACCAGGACCGTGTCGGTGGTTTCCGCCGAGGACATCGCGCGGGCGGAGACCGAGCTCAAGGAACAGGTCGCCGCGGACGCGAAGGCCGCGTTGCGCACGCAGGCCGGCACGGTGTTCACTGGCGAATCGTTCGCCGTGGAAGTGACCGGCAAGAAGGCGTCAGTGGAGCCGGGGACCGAGACGGACCGTTTCGACCTGACGCTCGACGTGAAGGTGATCGGCGCCTTCTACGACCGCCAAGGGGCCGGCAACCTTGCTGAGCGCAAGCTGTACGAACAGCTGAAGCCCGGCCGTGAATTCCACGACGTCAACCTCGAGGCGCTGCAGACCTCGGTCGAGAAAGCCGACCTCAAGGGCGAGACGGCCACGGTAAAGGTGTATCTCGACGGCACCTCGGTCCCGTCCACCAACAGTTCCGCGCTCGCCCCGAGCCGGTTCACGGGCAAGACCGCGGACCAGATCCGCGCCCTGCTGGTCGGGGAAGGGATCGCCGAGGAGGTGACCGTGGAATTCTTCCCGCCCTTCATCCGCAAGGCCCCGCGCCTTCCCGACCACGTGATCGTGGAAGTGGAATG
The DNA here is from genome assembly GCA_004297215.1 of Patescibacteria group bacterium. NCBI lineage: Bacteria > Patescibacteria group bacterium. The sequence continues at coordinate 436,870 of SCUM01000001.1, read as the reverse complement.
AGGGTTTGAAGGGTTTGAAGGGTCGTTAAGAGTGTAGGTCAGCCGGCATATGCCGGCTGTTTCCTTCACCCTTCAAACCCTTTTGACCCTTCCGACCGTTTCAAGTACGCTACCCATGCTTTTTTCTCCGAAATTCCCGCTATGAACGAACAGGATAAGCTCTTCGCCATGCGCCACTCCGGGGCGCACGTGCTCGCGGCCGCGGTCACGGAACTGTACCCGGGAGTGAAGCTCGGGGTGGGGCCGGTCATCGACGACGGGTTTTTCTACGACCTGTCGCTGCCGCGTGCTATTTCCGAGGAAGACCTGGCGGCGATCGAGGCGAAGATGCGCGAGATCGTCGCGCGCGACGACGCGTTCCGCCGCGAGGAGATGCCCATCGAAGCGGCCATCGCGTTCTTCAAGAAGGCCGGCCAGGACTTCAAGGTGTCGCTCCTGTCAGACTTGAAGGAGAAGGGAACGACGAAGATCCGTCCGGAAGAGATGCAGGACGTCGGAGGAGGCGCGGACATGGCAAGCCTGTATCACACCGGCAGTTTCGTGGACCTGTGCCGCGGCCCGCATGTGGCGAAGGCGTCCGAAGTGAGCGACGCGTTCAAGCTCACCAAGGTCTCGGGCGCGTACTGGCGCGGGGACGAGAAGAACCCGCAGATGACTCGCGTGTACGGCGTGCTGTTCGCGTCGAAGAAGGAACTCGACGCGTACCTGACGATGCTTGAGGAGGCCAAGAAGCGCGACCACCGCAAGCTCGGCGCCGAGCTCGGGCTGTTCGCCTATTCGCCGCTCGTGGGCCCGGGCCTCCCGCTGTTCACCCCCAAGGGTGCCTCCATGCGCCGCGCGCTCGAGGAATTCGTCTGGTCGTTCAACCGCCAGTACGGCTATGAACGCGTCTGGATCCCGCATCTGGCCAAGGCCGACCTGTATAAGACCAGCGGCCACTGGGACAAGTTCCAGGATGACATCTTCCATGTCACCAGCAAGAAGACCGACGAGCCGTTCGTGCTGAAGCCGATGAACTGCCCGCACCACGCGCAGATCTACGCGAGCTCCCCGCGCAGCTACCGCGACCTGCCGGTGCGTTTCGCGGAAAACACCACCGTGTACCGCGACGAGAATACCGGGCAGCTCGCCGGCCTCACGCGCGTGCGCTGCATCACGCAGGACGACGCGCACATCTTCTGCACGCCGGAGCAGGTGAAGGACGAACTCACGGACATCGCGAAGATCGTGGAGGGGTTCTATAAGGCGTTCGACATGTCGCTCTCCATCCAGCTTTCCGTGCATGATCCGGAGAAGCCGGAGAAGTATCTCGGTTCGCCGGAATTGTGGCAGCAGGCGGAAGGGGCGCTCGAAGGCCTCCTGAAGGAGATGGGGAAGGCCTACGAGGTGGGCGTGGGCGAGGCGGCGTTCTACGGCCCGAAGATCGATTTCATGGCGACCGACGCGATCGGCCGCACGTGGCAGCTCGCCACCGCGCAGCTCGACTTCAACCAGCCGGAGCGGTTCGAGCTCGAATACGCGGATTCCGACGGGACGAAAAAGCGCCCCGTGATGGTGCATCGCGCCATCCTGGGTTCCGTCGAGCGGTTCCTCGGCGTCATCATCGAACACTACGCGGGCGCGTTCCCGATGTGGCTCGCCCCGGTGCAGGTGCGCCTCGCTTCCGTGGGCGAGGACCACGTGGCGCACGCGAAGAAGCTCGCGGGCGACCTGTCCGAGGCCGGCATCCGCGTGGAGGTGGACGCCTCCGACGAGAAGCTCGGCAAGAAGATCCGCAACGCGGCCCTGATGAAGGTGCCATGGACGATCGTCGTCGGAGGGAAGGAAGCGGAAGGCGGCGACCTGCAGGCTAAGGTGTTCGGCTCGGAGGAGGCGCTCGCCATGCCGCAGGCCGAACTCGTGGCGCGCGCGACGGACGCGGCCAGGATGCCGGCGTAAGGATTGCGAAACGAAAACAGGGCCGTGAGGCCCTGTTTTCTTATAACCCCTTGCGTCCTTTGAACTCTTGGGCCCGATTCTGACGCGCCGTGTCTCGTCGTCCACGGACGGTCTCCCGGTGATGGGCGAGCTGTTCCTTGCTGGGTTCCTTGCGCGTGAGCTCGTCCAAGGCCCGTTGCTTGCGCTCCACGTCGTCGAGCAGGTCCTGGTAGTCCGCCATCAGCTTGGTGATGCGGGGCTTGAACAGGGCCCGCGCGCCGGTGGCGAATCGTTTCCAGCGCGATATGCGCACCACGTCCGGGTTCACGCCGAGATCCTCGAGTTCTTCGCGCACTTGCTTGAGGCCCGGACCGGACATCCCTTCCTTTAGGTCCTCAATCTCGTTGCCGAGCATCATGACGCGGTCCTGTTGCGAAGGGGCATACGGCTTCGAAGCCTCCCTTTTTGCCGCCGTTTCCTTCTTTGCCGCCGTTTCCCGCGCGTTCCAGGCCCTCACGATCTCCTTGAAATCATCCTGTTCCGCGGCCGTGAGCTCGTCGGAAAAGTTCTCAAGCAGGCGTTTGGCGGAAACCGCAATCGCCCGATCCTTGTCCGCCGTCGTTTGGGCGATGACCTGGTCCTTGGCGGCGTTTCCCGCGCCTCCTTCCGTCTTTTCTGCGAGGCGCGCGAGCTCTGCCCGCGCTTGGGTGAGCCGGTCCATCTCTTTTGCCGCCCTCGCGCTCATCCGGCGCGTATCCTGGGCGGGAGTCCTGGTGACGGTCTCGATCTTCGCCCGCGCCTCCTCGAGCGCTTTCTTGTCCGTCCCCTCCGATTCCCGTTTCAGGAGCTTGAGGGCGCGCTGGCGCTCGAGCGCCGGCTTGAGCGGCGGCGGCTGTTCGCGCCTCGCCTTCACGCTTGGTTCCGCGCGTTCGACGCGCGCCGCGCTGCTGTCTCCTCGTGCCATAGGGTGGGGATAATTTCCCCCATTCTACCACGGGAAAGAAAAAACTCCGAGGTTCTCGGAGTCAGCGGCCGGCGTTGCCGCGCGCGATCTTGCGCGCGGTCGCCCGGCACGACAGGAGTTCGCGGTCGCCCGCGGTGAGCACCACCATGCCGTGGAGCGTGAGCCGTCGCGGCTCAGGCGTCCCATGGGTCCGAAGCGTCACCGCGCGCTGCCCTCCCGCATCGGCATAGTCGCTGAGGTCGGGAAGCAGCAGCTTCGCCCGCCAGAGCATCCTCGGGTGCAGCGCCGGATCCACCAGCAGCATGGTCAGCTCGCGCAGGAACGGATAGGGGAGGAACGTCAGCTCGCGGAAGGTCAGGACGATGCGTACGCCATGCGTCCGTTCCTTCCGTTCCTCCACGGGATCGCTGACCTTCACCAGCCGCCTGCTGCACGACGCCATGAGCCGCGCGTGCCGCACCTTCGAAAGATCGGTCACTTCTTTCACGTGTACCTCTTTGAGCGCCTGCAATGATAGCCGAAAAAGGGACGGACGTCAAGCGTCCGCCCCGTTCCGATCCATGACTTCAGGGTCATTTGAACAACCCCTTGATCCATCCTCCCAGGCCCTTTGCCTGTTTCTTTCCTCGCCGTTCTTCCTTGACGCTCACGGCCGTGTGCACCGGCTCGTCTTCGTCCGTGCCCACGGTCTCCTCATCGACCGTTGCCGGACCCTGATCGAGCAAGGTGTCGTTCTCCTCGGTCATGCTCACCGGAGCCTCGTCTCGGGCGGTGTCCACAACGGTCTTCGGACGCTTGAGCTCCACGGTGCGTTCGCGGCTTTCCGTCAGCGTCCGGGGAGCCTCGTCCACGACGGTGTCCGATTCGGGGGCTTTCAGGACCTTGGTGCCCTTGCGGAGTCGCGATGGTGCGCGTTGAAGGATCCGTTCCTCTTCCTGTTCCTTCGCTTCCGCTTCCATCTCCTTGCGGGCTCGATCGAGCTTCTTCCGTTCCTGCGCGATCTTGAGGCCGGCCACATCGGCACGATCCTTGAGTTGGCGGAACCGACGCCCGAGCTCCGCGTAGGCCAGCTCTTCCTTGTCGATCTTCGCCATCAGCTTCTTCGCCTTTTCCGACTGTTCGGCGAGGGCCTGTTGTTCGGCTTCGAGCGCGATGATCCGGTCCGCAACGGCCGCGACATGGCCTTGGTCGAGCAGGCGGAGCTCCAGCAGTTTTTCCGAGGTGAGCTGACGCGCGAAATTCCCCAGCAGGCTGGAACGGATCTTTTCGGCCGCCGTGCGGTATTCCGACTCCCTGGCCAGCCATGCCTGCATCTCGGCCTCCTGCTTTTTCAACAGCCCATCGATGGTCTTTTTTGGAAGCGGCAGGTCCTTCGTGTCCTCCATCTTGATGCGGACGCTTGCCACCTCGCGCCCCGCCTCCGCCCTGCGCCTCCCGGCCTCTTCGAGCAGGTTCGAGTAGGTTTCGGCCTTCATCTCGTCCGTCATCTTTTCATCGGTCGTCGTCTGTTCCAGCATCACTTGGAACGTATCGAACAAGTCGGTCTTTTCCCCTTGCGACACCGTGCTCGGGATGCCGATTCGCGTCGACTCCCGGCCGCCGTTCCTCGCAGGACCGTCTGGATTCATCTTCTTTGCCATAGTGGGGATAACGATTTGAAGCATGATAACACACGAGCGGCGACGGGAAGAAATAAAAAGACCACGCGTTCAGGCGTGGCTGGGAGGGAGAGGGGGAATCGGGCTGCCGTAGAGGATTCCGCCCCGCTGTGCCGTCGTCTCGATGGACATCCGGGCGCCGGGGCATCCCATGACGTCGCTCGGAAGCGGTCCGAAGGCCAAGGTGAACTCGATGTCGTCGCCGCTGCGCCCGTGGAGGATGAGGCCGGGCAGCTGCCCGGCGTCGAGCAGCACCCGCTTGTCGCGAGCGCGCACGACCAGGCGCATGGACGCGAGCCAGACGTAGGCTTCGGCCTCGTCGGTGCCGCGGGGGAGCCGCACGTCGAGCACCAGGGCGAGAGTGCCGTCGTCGTACCGGCAGAACCCGTATTCGGCGTCGATGCTGCAGGCGAGCACCTGTCGTTTGACCCGGTGGCATCCGAGGTCGATCGGTTGTTCCGAGGTGCGCATGGCGCGCCCCCTTTCGTGGGAGGGAACGACGCACTCTAACCGATGGTTCCGCCCGTGTCAAGTCCTGCCGTTTGATGGGGGTCGCGGGGCGCGGTATCCTCGTGGCATGCCGGGACCAATGCCGAAGATCATCGTCATCGTGGGTCCCACCGCCTCGGGAAAGAGCGCGCTCGGGCTTGAGGTCGCCAAGCGGTTCGGCGGCGAAGTGCTCGCGGCGGATTCGCGCACGGTGTATCGCGGGATGGAGATCGGGACGGCGAAATCGGCTGGGGATGAGGCCTCAGGCCTCAGGCCTCAGGCCGCAGGGATTTCGGCGTTGTTTCCGGGAGGGAAATCTCGGGTCATCCAAGGCGTCCCGCACTGGGGGTTCGATCTGGCAAACCCGGACGAGCCGTATTCCGTGGCGGACTACAAGAAATATGCGGACGGGAAGATCGCGGACATCCTGAAGCGCGGCAAGCTGCCGGTCGTCGTGGGCGGGACCGGATTGTGGGTGAAGGCGATCGTGGACAACCCGACGTATGCCCAGACGCCGCCCGTGTACGCCTTGCGCGCGCAGCTCGACGCGCGGGGGCTTGGCGACCTGTACGCCGAGTACAAGCGGCTTGACCCCGAAGGCGCGGAGGTCATCGATCGCGACAACAAGCGCCGCGTGGTGCGCGCGCTCGAAGTGACGCTTGCCACGGGGAAGCCGTTCTCGCAGCAGCTCACGAAGGGCGACCCCAAGTACGACGCGCTGCAGATCGGCCTCGAGGTGGGGCGCGAAGAACTGAACCGCCGCATCGACGAGCGCGTGGAAGAGATGGTCGCGCACGGCCTCGTGGACGAGGTGCGCGCGCTCAAGACGAAATACGGCTGTGATACGGAAGCGATGAGCGGCATCGGCTACCGTCAGATCTGCTTCTTCCTCGACGGGAAGGCCCCGCTCGCCGCCGCGGTCGAAGAGACGAAAAAGGCCACCCGCGCCTACGCCAAGCGCCAGATGACCTGGTTCAAGCGGGATGATCGGATCAACTGGGTGAAGGGAAACGAAGAAGCAATGGGGCTGATAGAGGAGTGGGCAGGGGTGGGCAAGGGTTTGCAGGGGTGATGGAAAACCGTCGGACATATGTCCGACGGTTTTAACTCCTTCACTCATGCCCACACCGCCCACCCTTGCAAACCCTCATCCCTCCAGTTTCACCAACAACATGTTCCTCGCCTCCTTCGCGTCGGCCGCCCCTTCGGTTTCCTTCATCACCATACCGATCAGGAATTGGAGCAGCTGTTTTTCTCCGCCTTTGTAGCGGACCACTTCGGCAGGGAAGTTGGCGAGCACGCGGTCCACCGCCTCGGCGATGGCGCCGGCGTCTTGCATGGCGCCCAGGCGCTTGTCTTCCATGACGTGCGACGGATCCGCGCCGCTCTCGAGCATTTCCTCGAGCACGATCGCGGCGTTGTGCTGGTTGAGCTTGCCAGTCGCGACCAGCGTGAGCAGTTCCGCGAAATTTTCCGCGTCAACTTTCATGGTGCGCACGTCGCCGCCGCGCGCGGAGAGCGCGCCGAGGAGTTTCGTCGTGAGCCACGATGAGACGAGCTTGCCGATGCGGGCGCGTTCTTTTTCCCAGGTCGCCTCTTCCGCCCCATCGAGCTCGGGGAGCGCCTGCAGCCAGGCGTGCATCTCGGAGAAGACCTGTTCGGCGAAGACGGCAAGCGCGGGATCCTCCACGAGCTGGCGCGCGTCCTCGGGTTTCACGGCGTATTCCGACACGAACCGGCGGCGCTTTGCCGCGGGAAGCTCGGGCATTTTGGCGCGTTCCACGTCGGCGACCTCCGCGAGCGCGAGCGGCGGGAGGTCGGGCTCGGGGAAGTAACGGTAGTCGCCCTCGGCCTCCTTCACGCGCTGCTCCACAGTCTTCTGCTTCACGTCGTCCCAGCCGCGCGTGGTGGATGCGGCAGGCGGGCTTCCCGCGTGCCACAGGTCGCCTTGGCGCTTGATCTCGTAGGCGATGGCGCGTTCCACGTGGCGGAAGGAGTTGAGGTTCTTCACCTCGGTCTTGGGGTGGAAGCGCTCTCCGACGACGTTGCCGTCCGCGTCCACTTCGCGCAACGAGACGTTGGCGTCGCAGCGCAGCTGGCCCTTTTCCATGTCCGCGTCGGAGACGCGAAGCGTGCGTGCCATGAGCCGCAGCTCGGTGAGGAACGCCTTGGCCTCGGCCGGGGAGCGGAAATCAGGCTCAGTGACGATCTCGATGAGCGGCATCCCGGCGCGGTTGAAATCCACGAAGGTCTTTCCGGCTTCCCCATGCACGTTCTTGGCCGCGTCTTCCTCCAGGTGCGCCCGGGTGATCCCGATCTTCGCCACGGGACGGACGACGTCCTTTCCAGGGACGTCCACCGACATTTCGCCATGCTCGGCGATGGGCCGGTCGTATTGGGAAATCTGGTAGCCCTTCGGGAGGTCGGGATAGAAATAATGCTTGCGGTCGAACTTGGAGCGCTCCGCGATGACGCACCCGAGCGCGAGGCCCATCCTCACTCCCATGCGTACCGCCTCTTCGTTCACGACCGGAAGCACCCCGGGGTTCCCCAGGCACACGGGACACACGTTCATGTTCGGCGCCGCGCCCGTGTCGTGGGCCGGGCAGCCGCAGAACATCTTCGTCCCGGTCTTCAGTTGGACGTGAATCTCGAGGCCGATGACCGGTTGCAAGACCATATCGACCGAACCGTATCACCCCTTCAGGCTGCGGTACAGCTTCATGCCGACGAGGACGATCAGGGGATTGATGAGGACGGCGACGATCATGGGAAACACGCTTCCGGAGATGGACATGAGGCGCACCTGCACGTCGAGGTTGAGGCCGGCGCCGGCGGAAACGATCGTGTAGGACACCAATGACAGGAAGCGGACGGCCACGTATCCGACGAGGCCGAACATGGCGGCAGGCAGGAGGCCGCGCACGAGCACGCGCATGAGGCGCCCTTCGGAGAGCTTGCGGCTTGCGGCAAGCGCCGCCGTCCCCCGCGTGCCTTCCGCGGCGAACGCGAACGGGGCGAACCCGTAGCGCACCGACCACTTGAGCACGAGGAGGTTGGCTACGACGAGGCCGATGATGAGCACGACGTTTGAGACGAGCACCATCAGGCCGCCTTTGCCGGACGCGAGGACGATCGTCGTGAGCGCGAGGCCGGGAATCGCTCCGCAGGCAAGCGTCGCGAGCAGCACGAGTGCGACCAGCACGGTCACCCAGGTCATCCCCCAGAATTCCTTTTTCGCCGCCTTGAGGGCCGTTTTGGGGTCAAGCCGAACCCCCGACAAACGGGCGTCCGCGAGTTTCATGAGGGCAAGGATGGTCCACACCCCGATCGCGGGCGCGATGACCGTGGCGGTGAGCCAATAGAGAAGGATGCCGAGGTTCTCGCTCCACGTGAGCGGCGCGCCGGACAACAGGCGGATGGTGGCGGGGTAGAGCGCGCGCGCCACCACGTCGAACACGGAGACGACGAGCAGCCAGCCGCTCACGCTCACGAAATCCGTGAACGACTCGCGGTAGCGGTCCCAGCTCTGGTCGATGAGTTCGCCGATCGTGATGAGGGGTTTGGGGGGCATAGTCATGTGAGGAAGAATTCCGAGACGGTTTTCCAGACGAGCTCGTGGATTTCCTCCCTGCTGCGGAGGCGGTCGCCGTCCATGCATTCCACGAGGCGGAAACGGGGGAAGCGGGCGGCGATGTCAAGGTAACATCGTTCGCCGGCACGCAAGTACTCGATGTCGCTCTCCACGATGTCGAGCCCGGACTTCCCGTCCTTTCCGCCTGCCTGTCGCTTCAGCCCGATGGCGATCTCGGCCGGGACGTGCAGGACGACGTTGAGGTCCGGGCGGGGGATGCCGAGGATCCCGTGCTCGAGCTCGTCGTTCCAGGCGAAATACGCGTCACGCTGCGCCAGGTCCGTCATGAAGGAACCCTGGTGCCCCATGTTGCTGGCGACATAGCGGTCCGTCACGACATGCTTGCCCTCGCCCAACGCGTTCCGGATTTCAGGCGCGGCGTCGAAACGGTCCATCGCATAGAACAGGGAAGCGCGTTTCCCCATGTTGTCTGCGGCCGCACCGTATCCCCCGCGAAGGAACTTCTCCACGAAATACGCCGACGGGTTCCCGTATCGCGGGAACGAGACGGCATGCACCGGAAGGCCTTCCCGCTCCATGCGGGCGATGAGGAGTTCGGTCTGGGTCTTCTTTCCAGCGCCGTCCGTCCCGTCAATCACGATGAAGCGCGCCATACCAGGGTTCCAGTATACCAAATTTCAGCCCGTGCTGCCGTATCCGCCGCGGGTCGGGGCGTCCATCGACGAGACTTCCTCGAAGGCGGCATGGACGACCGGGAAGAACAAGCCCTGACAGACCCGTTCGCCTCTGGCAATCGTGACCGGGACGTCCGAGTCGTTCTTGAGGAGCATTTTCACCTCGTCGTCCGGCCCGCAGTAGTCCTGATCGACGATGCCGATCGAGTGCGGCTGCACCAGTCCCTTCTTTCGGAAGAGCGACGAGCGCGGGGCGACCACGAGCACGTGACCTGGCGGGAAGCAGAACACGAGTCCGGTTCCCACGAGCTTCGTCTCGCCCGGAGCGAACGCGGCGTCCTCTACGGGGGAGAGGTCGAAGGCACAGGCTCCGGAGGTCTTATATTCGGGGATGATCGCGTCCGGATGGACCTTCAGGATTTTCACGGGGATGTGCATAACCGCCCCATTGTAGCCGAGGAGTGCCGCTCGGCAAGCGGCAAAAAGAAAATCCCCCTTCGCTTCGAGAAGCTTTGGGGGACAGGCCTTCCGAGCGCGTCGCGCTCAGGAGGCGGGTCAGCGGCAGCCGAGCTCGATTTCGAGCGGGAATGCCAGCTCCGGATGCAGTTCCCGGCAGATGCACTCGAGGACGTCGTCGACGGCCAGGGCCACCGCCTGCACGCGTTGCGCCTCACACGTGACCCAGTAGTGCTCACGGAGCGCGCGCTGCGGGGCGAGGTCGTCCCGTTCGACGTAGATGACGCGGACGTCATAGCCGGCCCGGACGAGGGGCAGCGCCAGCTCTCCCGGCCATCCGGTGAGCCCGACCCTCCCGTCCGTGCCCATGACCGCCTCGTTCACCGCCAGGGTCTCCAGCCCGATCGCGTGCCCGTCCGCGTAGGCGCTCGCGGCAATCTGCTTCGAGCTCTCGCGCCTGTGGAACTCGGAAAGCGGGAGGTGCTTCGCGACGCGCCGTTCGAACGCGGTCGTGAGCGGCGAGGACGAGACGCCCGGGATGAACGCGACGAACGCCGGGTTCCGCCCAAGGATCTCGAGGATCGCCCCCTGCCTGACCTTCTCGTCATTGCTCGTGAGGAAGAAGATCGGCCTCGTGCGCGCCTCTTCCGACCTGTCCACGTTCATGCGTGCTCCTTCTGTGCGGGGTCAAGCGAGGATAGGCCGAAACGCTCCGCACGTCAACCTGCCTGCCGGCGGGCAGGCCCGCCCACAGGGTGTGCATAAGCGGCTATTGTGGCGGGGGAGGGGGGCGACTACGATGCCCCTGCAACGAAGGAGGAATCACTATGGATACCGAAGAAGTCCGTTTTGAGAAGAAAGGCGCGTCGGATCGGCGCGCCGTCTTTACGCGCGTGAGCCGCGGGGTCGACGGGGCGCAGGTGCGCGAAGAGGTCGTTGCGTTCGGGGACGGCGTGTCCGCCCCGTACCGCTCGTTCATCACGGCCGAGGCGTTCGAGCTGGCGAAGCCCTACCTGCTGTCGCCGGACTCGACCGTCACGGCGCTCGACGCGAAGAAGCTCGCGGGGCTGACGGGAGCCATGCTGGCCCGCCAGAGCCGCATCGCCGGGAGCGTGGTGGACGTGCTCGTGAACGAGTTCCTGGTGACCACGCCCGAGGAGGCCGCCGAGCTCGGGACCGCCATGGGCGAGGTGAAGGCGAAGAAGCTCGAGGGGATCATCGAGCGCGTGCTCATCCAGTACGGCGACGACTCGGTGCAGGAGCTCGAGTGCGCCACGGTGCTGTTCAATTCGGTGAGCAACCTCGCGACCAAGGCGATCGAGGACCGGCGGCTTGCCGGGTTCATCGAGCAGTCCAGCCGCTACGTGCTCTACACCGAGCGCGACCCGGTCACGGGGTACTGGCTGTACCTGCGCGAGAAGCGGATCATGGAAAGCCCGCACGCCGACGAGTACGTGCGCGTCATGGACAAGCTGTTCACGATGTACGCGAAGCTCGCCGAAGCGCTCACCGAGCACTACAAGACGCTCAAGCCCATTGCCGAGGCGACCTACGCCATCCGGCCGGGCGACGAGAAGAAGTACCGGCTCGACGAGCTGACGGACGAGAAGGAGATCAAGGAGTTCCATCGCGTCTACAAGTTCGACCTCAAGACCCGCGCCTGCGACACGGCGCGCATCGTGCTGCCGGCCGCCACCCTCACCAACCTCGCGATGGTGGGGAACGGCCGCAGCTTCGAGCACCTGCTCAAGCGCCTGTATTCCTCGGGCAACCCGGAATACGGCGACCTCGCCACGCGCTTGCACGACACGCTCAACCGGTTCATCCCCAAGTACGTGAAGCGGGCCTCTCCCGAGGGGGAGCGGCACATGATCGACCCCGAGCGCGTGGCGCGCGAGCAGATCGAGCGGGAATTCCCGGAGTTCCGGAAATTCGAGCGGTCCTGGAAGGAGGTCGAATGGGTGGAGACCCCGGAGATGGTCTCCGACGCGTCGGATCCGATCGCGCATCTGCTCGCCGCGAGCTACTACCCGCACGTGCGAGTGCCGTTTCACCAGATCGTCCGTCGATTCATGACCGTGCGCAGGGAGAAATTGGTCGCGCTCCTCAAGGAGATCGTGGGGGACAGGAAGACCCGCCGCGACCGCGCCGGCCGCGCGTTCGAGCACGGGTATCCGGCCACCTTCGAGGTCACGGGAAACTACGGCATCTTCCGCGACCTGCATCGCCATCGCATCCTCACCCAGCAGCGCCAGCTCTTGAACCCGCACCTGGGCTTCACCGTCCCCAAGGACGTGGAGGACATCGGCCTAGCCGACGACGTGCGCGCGCTCATCGCCGAGGTCGGGGCGCTCTACGACAAGCTCGACGAGGCGGTCGGGCCCGAGGCGGCGCAATATTGCGTCACCTTCGGCCATCACATCCGGTTCATGATGGGATACAACCTGCGCGAGAGCCAGCACCTGCTGGAGATCCGCACCATCCCGCAAGGCCACTACGATTATCGCCGCGTGTGCCAAAAGATGCACAAGGAAATCGGCAGGCGCGCCCCGTGGATCGACGAGATCGGCCTGCTCGGCCACGTGGACCACAACGACTACCCGTGGGCCCGCGCCGCGTCGGAGGCCAGGCAATCCGCCAAGCGGCTGGAAAAGGGGATCACGGACGAATGACGAGGAGGGAGAGCCGATGGGAGACACGATCACGAAGAAGATCAAGACCGCCTATGTCGCCGGAGCGCTCCGGGGGCTTCCGGCCCACGACGCGGCCCGGATGAAACGCACCTACGAGTGGATCGGGAAGATCTGCAGCGAATGCGGGATCGACGCCTTCATTTCCCACGACCGCGCCCGGCCGGATCGGCACCAAGACGCGGCCCCGGAGGAGGTGTACCGGGAGGACACGCGCGAGGTCGTGACGCGGGACTTGCTCATCGTCGAAGCGACCTATCCGTCCCACGGGGCGGGAGGGGAAGCGGAAAGGGCGCGGGAGGCTAGGAAGCGCGTGCTCCTGTGTTATGAGCTTGGCGCGGACGTCTCGCGTTACCTCCGGGGGAACCCGGCGGTGGAGAAGGTCATCGAGTACAAGTCCCTCCAGGACCTCAAATGGCAGCTCTGCACCTGGCTCATGGAACACAACGCCTGAACGATGCGACCCCGCCTTTCGCGAAAGGCGGGGTCTTTTTCATCCCTTGACTTGACGGCCGGAATCCGATACGATCGTGGGCCTGCATCGTGCAGGGAAAGGGGAACGCGAATGGCCACGTCTCATCGTCATGATCGGCATTCCAGCAACGGAGGCCTGCCGTATAACGAGTGGTACGGCGGCATGCTCATCAAGATCCTTCACTATTGCCTTACCCAGCAGGACCTCGACGCCTTGCTCGAGAAGTTCAAGGCGCACTCGCTGGTGCGGCCGCTCAAGCGGTGGCTCCAGTCCAACCAGGTCTGCGTGCCCGATCACGCGAAGGAGGTGGGCCTGCTGAATCTCGGGACGGCGCTCAAGCTCGCCAAGAAGCACACGCATCCGCCGACGGACCTGCTGCTGCGCGACTTCCGCGATCCGCGGCCGCTCGCGGCGGCCTTGCGGGCGAACAAGGCGCTGTTGCGGCGCCTCACGGAGGCGGGAGGGAGCATCGACCTGGCCGGGTCCCTTCACGGCGCGTGCGATCATGACGATGCCCGGGTGTGGATCCACCACCTGTTCAGCGAGCGGCCGCTGTCGACCGGCCACTGCGGGAACGGGCGGGCGATGCGATCAGACGGCACCGTGAACGGGGAGCTGCTGCGCGCGTACCTCCTGGAGGACTTCGGGATCGACCTCGGCGTCCAGGGAAAGGTCTCGGAGCCGGTGATTGACGTGTCCCCTCCGGCGCCTGCGCGAGCGCCGCTCACCGTCGTGCAAGGCGGGAACGTCGGCGTCACGGTCACGCACCGGGCGTACGTCACGCCCGAGGAGGCCGGCGTCCTCGTCGAGGTCGCGCAGGGGCGGCTCAAAAAGGGGGTCGGCACCCGCCTCGGGATGCTCGCCCCGATCCTCAAGAGGGAGCTCGGGATCCTGTCCGTGACCGGGAACACCAAGGCGGCCGAGACCAGGATCGTGGAGGCGAAGGCGCGGGCGATCCTGTTCGTCGCCTGTCCCGACGGCGAGCGACGTTCGCCCAGGCGCGCGGCGCCCTTGCGCAAGGGCATGTCCGTGCCGCCCGAGCGCTGGCTCGAGGACCTCAAGCGCATCGCGACGGCCGCAGTTCCGGCGACGGCCGAACCACCCGTGAAACCGGCGGCAGACACGCCCGAACCGGCGAAGCCGTCCTCGGCCCTCACGCGGGACGCGGTCGAGCGCAAGCTCGTCGCGGCCAAGGACGAGCTCGCGGACAAGGAAGCGGAAGCGAAGGCGTTGCGCGAGCGCATCGGGAACCTCGAGTACCTGCTTGCGAACTTCGACAAGCTCACCGCGGACGACTGAACACGCACGCACGACGGGACCATACGGGTTCCTTCGTCACTGATGCTCCTCAGGATGACGCTCCCCTCTGCGGGAAGCGTCATTTTTCATTTCATCTTGAAATGCTTCGAGAGCCTGGGGCCGGTCTGCTTGTAGTAGTTGGACACGAGGCTGGGGTCGCCGTAGGAGATTTCCGACGCGCCGGAGAGGCGTTCGAAGGTCATCTGGCACACGGGCTGGCCGTCGCGCAGCACGAAGTCGCGGTCGTGCGTGAACACCTCGAGCACGGCCGGGGTGCCAAGCGTCTCGCCGTGCGCGCCGTAGCCGAAGCCGGGATCGAAGAACCCGGCGTAGTGGCTGCGGAACTCCCCCATGGTGACGTCGTAGGGGACCATCTCCGCGGCGAACTCGAGCGGGACGCGGATCCCTTCCTTGGTGGCGAACACGTAGAACTCCCCGCGGCGCATCACGAACTGGCCGTCGGCGGGGCGCGGGATCGGCTCGAAGAAATCCGACGGGTCGTGGTCGCGTCGGGTGAAATCGAGCAGGCGCCCCATGGTGGGGCCGCAGCGGTATCCGACGACGTCGTGGCTCGCGAGGTCGATGGTCATGGTGATCCCGGGCTGGTGCGCGAGCTTGCGCAAGGGGACGTGTTCGCCCTTCGCGTCGCGCAGGAACCCGTAGCGGGCGTATTCCCGGCGCAGCTCGTCGTCGGGGAGCCGCGCGTTGCCGGTGTAGAAGCGCATCTGGTTGAGACGTTCCCCGTAGGAGAGCTTCACGGGGAACGACTTCGGGACGACTTCCAGCCAGAGCTCTCCGCGGTAGCCGCGCGGCACGTAGTCGAACGCGGAGACGCCGTTGGCCACCAGCCGGGTCTGCAGGTTGATGCGTCCCGAGGAGGACTTGTTGTTCGTCGTCGCGAACACGCCCGGCGGGAGATCGAGCAGTTCGTTCAATCGGATCCAATAGATGCCGTTCAATTCCAGCGGCTGGTTGAGCGGGGCGGGGAACAGGATGCCGCGCTTCAGGATGTCGCGGATCTTCTCGCCCGGCTGCGGCAGGAAGCTCCCGCGCATGCGGTACAGCTCGCCGGACACCGAAAGGTCGAGGCTCGAGGGCTGGAGCGAGCTCTCGTCGGCCTCGCGCACGGCGCCGTGGCGCAGCAGGGAACGGATATGTTGGGCAGCCAGGGCGGCCGATCGGGATGCCATATGACTTCGTCATA
This sequence comes from Patescibacteria group bacterium, assembly GCA_004297215.1. Taxonomy (NCBI): domain Bacteria; species Patescibacteria group bacterium. The sequence goes on along the minus strand of SCUM01000001.1, from coordinate 421,449 downwards.
TTGCGTTCGTTCGCTCGGGAATGCCCGATGTTCGGTCATTCCGCTCGCTCACTCACGCATAGACAAACAAAAAGGAGGGGGTCCTCCAAGCCGCATCCTAACACAACGAAAAAACCCCGCCATGGCGGGGCCTTCGGCCGGTTATCAACAGGGGGGGGAATCAGGCGTTGGGATCGAGGTGGATCGCCGGGCCCATCGTGGTGGCGATCGTCGCGGACTTGATGTAGATCCCCTTGGAGGTGGCCGGTTTCATCTTCTTCAAGAGGTCGAGGAGCGCCGTGAGGTTTTCCTTGAGCTTGGCCTGGTCGAAGGACGCGCGGCCGAAGATCTGGTGCACGTTGCCGGCGGCATCGTTCTTGAACGTCTGTTTGCCGGCCTTCTGCTCGGCCACCATCTTCCCGACGTTGGGGCCCACCGTATCCGTCTTCGGGTTGGGCATGAGGCCCTTGGGACCGAGGAACTTGGCGAGCTTCGCGAGCTTGGGCATCATCGCCGGGGTCGAGATGGCCACGTCGAAGTCAATGACCTGCTTGGTGGCGATGTCGTTCACGAGCTCCTCGCCGCCCACCAGGTCGGCGCCGGCCTCCTTGGCCTCGGCTTCCTTCGCGGCCTCCACGAACGCGGCCACGCGCTTGCCCTTGCCGCCCACCCCGTGCGGGAAGGCGATGGTGCCGCGCACCTGCTGGTCGCCCTTGGTGGGGTCGATGCCGAGGCGCACGTGCAGTTCCACGGATTCGTCGAACCCGCGCTTGGGCATCTTCCCGACGAGCGCGAGCGCCTCATCCACCGGGTAGCTCTTCTTCGCGTCGATGAGCTTCTTGGCTTCCTGGGTCTTCTTGCCGGACATATCGTTTGTGGTGATGGCGATCCGCCCTTCACGAAGGGCAGGTCTCCCACGGAATTAATTTCTTACGCCTCCTTCTTGTTCTTCTCCTCCATCCAGTCGCGGTACACGATGCGGAAGTGCATCCAGAACATCGGGGCCGAGACGATGAGCAGGGACAGGTCGCGCACCGCGTCCTGCTGCTTTTGCACGAGCGCCTGCTCCTTGGCGTCCCGCTGCTGGCGGTCGCACATCTCGGCGGTCTGCGACGGGTCGCAGTACACCGTGTACGACGGCTGGTCCGCGGCCGGGAACAGGTAGGTCTTGAGGGTGAGGTTCACGAGGTCCGACACCGAGAACACGAGGATCATCAGGGTGACGAAGGACACGAGCGAGAAGTAGATGCGCAGGATGACAGAGCCTCCTTTTGTCATAGGGCTGGGCTTAATGGGTTATGAACGGGTTATACCACGTCGACGCCCATCTGGCGCGCGGTGCCGGCCATGATCTTCATGGCGGCGTCGATGTCCTTGGTGTTGAGGTCCGGCATCTTCTTCTCGGCCACCTCGCGCAACTGCGCCTTGGTGATCTTGCCCACCTTGTCGACGTTGGGCTTGCCGGAGCCCTTCGCGATGCCCGCGGCCTTGGCGATCAGTTGGGAGGCCGGGGCGATCTTCATGATGAAGTCGAAGGTGCGGTCCTCGTACACGCTGATGACGACCGGGACGATTTCTCCGCGGCGGCCGGCGGAGGCGTCGTTGAACTGCTTCACGAACGCCGCGATGTTGAGGCCGTGCTGGCCGAGCGCCGGGCCCACCGGCGGGGCCGGGGTGGCGCCGCCGCCCGGGATCTGAAGCTTGATCTGCGTGGTGATCTTCTTGGCCATAGCATTTTTTTGACTGGATTCCCTTCGACAAGCTCAGGGTGACCAGGCTATGAGTTATTAGATCTTCTTGACCTGGAGGAAATCCAGTTCGACGGGGGTCTCGCGGCCGAACATGTTGACCAGCACCTTGATCTTGCCGCGCTCGGCGTCGATCTCGGCCACCTTCCCTTCGAAGTTCTTGAACGGGCCGTCGGTGATGGTGACCGGGGAACCCTTCTCCACGTCCACCGTGAATTCCGGCTCGTTCACGCCCATCCGCTTCTGGAGCGCCGCGATCTCCTCGTCGGCGATCGGGGTGGGGGTGGTGCCGGTGCCGATGAACCCGGTGACGTTGGGCGTGTTGCGCACCACGTACCACGAGTCGTCGGTCACGATCATCTCCACCAGCACGTAGCCGGGGAAGATCTTCTCCTCCACCGTCTTGCGCTTGCCGTTCTTGATCTTGATCTTCTTCTCCTTGGGGACCAGGACCGAGAAGATCTTCTCCTCCATGTCCATGGTCTCGATGCGCTGGTTCAGGTTCTCCGACACGTTCTCCTCGTAGCCGGAGTACGTGTGGATGGCGTACCAGCGCCGGCCGTGCTTGGCGGTCTGTTTAGGCATACGACCTCCTTACTTCGAAAGGGTAATGAGCTGTTCCAGGCCGAGGGCGAACGCCGCGTCGAGGGCGACGAAGAACGCGGCCATCCCGAGCGTGACGATCACGACCAGGACGCTGTACCGGATGGTATCCGCCCTGCTGGGCCAGGCGACCTTCCCCAGCTCTTCCTTGGCTTCGCGCAGGTACCGGATCCCCCAGAGGATCGGGTTGCGCGTTTTGGCGGCAGTAGCCTCCATATTTTTCCTTTATCTAAAAACCCCCTTGCGGGGCGACGGGGCAATGATAAAGGAGAGGCGGGGAAGTGTCAACACTTGCGAAAACGCCGTAGTTGGCTAGGATGAAAGTGGAGGTTGAGGCATGCAGGAAGAGAGCCGTTCGACGAGCACATCGATTCCCCAAGGGGTATTTGAGTTTTTGCTTCCCATGTCGAAGGGTCGGGTGGGAAAGTTCAAACGGTGGTGGAAGGAACGTTTTTACGCGCGACAGGAACGTTCCTTGAATCCCGGGGACGAGCTTACGGTCTGGGAAGGCCAGGTCATGGTCCAGCAATTGGATGATTCCGGCGCGATGTGGTGCCCGGACTGCGGGCTCGGCCTAATGAGGGTCGATGCGACCTACGGGACGGCCGTGAAATGTTCGACCTGCGGAAGCACGTTCGTCCTTCACGCCTTAACGCTGAAGAACGCGCGCGGCAGGCGCCTCACGGGCCGCGTCACGGCAAAGACGCCATGAACGCAAACGACGAGCCTCTCGGCCCGCCGTCTCGAATCCGCTTCGCAAGAGGCGGGTTTTTTCAGGACAGCTCTTCCGGCGGGAGTCCGGATTGACGGAGGATTTCCTTCACGATGCCGACATGCAGGTCGCCGGCATGGAAGGGAACGACGACGCGCCTGTTGTCCTTGAATCGCTTGAGGATGACATGGCTCCCGCTTTGCCGATCAACGAAAAATCCCGCCCGTTCCAACGCCTTGATGGCCTGCTTGTCGGAAACGATCGGGAGCTTGGGCGTCATGCGGGCTCGGCGGCGATGCGCACGTGTCCGACGAATTCGCCGGAGCGCTGGGGAATCGGTTCGCCGGAGGCGATCAGGCTTTCGCAGTACAGGCGGATCGCGTCCTCGGCCATGCGTTTCGCCTCTTCGAGCGAATCCCCTTGGGTGACGCATCCGGGGAGCGCGGGCACGAACACGTCATATCCACCCTCCTCGGCAGGCTGGAACATCACGGAAAAATCGTACATGCGATCCTTCTCCATACATCCGATTTGTATCATCGGCCGAACTAGATGTCGAGGTTCTTCACCGCCTTGGCGTGCGTCTGGATGAAGCGCTTGCGCGGGGCCACGTCCGCGCCCATGAGCACGTCGAACACCTCGTCGGCCTTTTCGGCGTCGTCGATGTTCACCTGCTTCATCACGCGGGTGGCGGGATCCATGGTGGTCTCCCACAACTGCTCCGGGTTCATTTCCCCGAGACCCTTGTAGCGCTGGATATTGACCTTCACGCCGCCCACCACCATGGCCTGTTCGGGCGTGTCCTCGGATTCGCCGGCGGGTTCTGTCGCCACTTCGGCCTCTTCGGCCACTTTCACCCCTCTCTTTTCCGCCTTCTTCGCCGTCACCGCGCCGGTGAGCTCCTCCACCGCCTTCATCTTTTCCTCTTCCGTGAACGCGTAGCGGAAGTCCTTTCCCACGGCCACGCGGTAGAGCGGGGATTGCGCGATGTACACGTGGCCGGTCTTCACGAGCTCCGGGAAGTAGCGGTAGAACAGGGTGAGCAGCAGGGTGCGGATGTGCGCGCCGTCCACGTCGGCGTCCGTCATGATGACGATGCGGTCGTAGCGCAGGTCATTGATGTTGAACGCCTCGCCGATGTTGGTGCCCATCGCGATCACGAGGCTCTTCACCTCGTTGTTCCCGAGCATCTTGTCGAGGCGCGCGCGCTCGACGTTGAGGATCTTCCCCTTGAGCGGGAGGATGGCCTGCGTCTCGCGGTCGCGGCCCTGCTTGGCCGAGCCGCCGGCGGAGTCGCCCTCCACGATGAACAGCTCGGAGCGCTTGGGATCCTTGCTCGAGCAGTCCGCGAGCTTGCCCGGGAGGGTCAGCCCTTCAAGCACGCCCTTGCGCAGCACGGTCTCGCGCGCGGCGCGGGCGGCGGCGCGGGCCTGGGCCGCGAGCAGGCACTTGCCGACGATCCCTTCGGCGTCGCGCGGATGCTCTTCCAGGAAGACCTTCACCGCCTCGCCGAAAACGGATTCCACGGCCGTGCGCGCTTCGGTGTTTCCGAGCTTGGCCTTGGTCTGGCCTTCGAATTGCGGGTCCTTGATCTTCACGCTCACGACGGCCGTGAGCCCTTCGCGCACGTCTTCGCCCGTGAGGTTCGCGTCCTTCTCCTTGAGGTAGCCCTTGCCGCGCGCGTAGGCGTTCAGCTCGCGGGTGAGCGCCGTGCGGAACCCGACCAGATGCGTGCCGCCCTCCGGGTTGTAGATGTTGTTGCAGAAACAGAAGACGGATTCGTGGTATTCGTCGGTGTATTGCATGCCCACCTCCACGTCGACGTCGGTGGCCAGGTCGAGCTTCTGCACGTAAAAGACGTTCGCGTGCTTGGCTTCCTTCCCGTGGTTGATGTGGCGCACGTAGCTCGCCACTCCGCCTTCGAAATAGAAGGCATACCCGGCCGTCGCCGCATCAGCGCGTTCGTCGACGATCACCAGCTTGAGGGCTTTCAGGAGATACGCCATCTGGCGGAGGTGGTCGATGATCGTCTTCAGGCTGAACTCGACCGTCTCGAAGATCGTCGGGTCCGGCCGGAAGGTGATGGTGGTGCCCGTGCCGCGCGCCGTGCCAACGGCCTTCACCTTGCCTTGCGGGACGCCCTTGGCGTATTCCTGCATCCAAAGCTTGCCGTCGCGTTTCACCTCGGCCTTGAGGTACGTCGAGAGCGCGTTCACGACCGACACGCCCACGCCGTGCAGGCCGCCGGAAACCTTGTACCCGCCGCCGCCGAACTTGCCGCCGGCGTGCAGCTTTGTGAGCACGAGCTCGAGCGCGGACACCTTGAACTGCGGATGCGGATCCACCGGGATGCCGCGGCCTTCGTCTTCCACCGAAATCAACCCTTCCGGCAGGAGCCGCAGGGTGATGACCTTGCCATGTCCGGCCATGGCTTCGTCGATGGAGTTGTCCATCACCTCCCAGATGAGGTGGTGCAGTCCGGTCGGCCCGGTGGAGCCGATGTACATGCCCGGGCGCTTGCGGACCGGCTCAAGCCCTTCGAGGACCTGGATATTCCCAGCATCATACCCGCTGGAAGCTTTCTTTTGAGGCTTTTTTTCGTCCTGTTTTGCCATAGGAAATACCGTGTCAGCGATGGCCATAAGGTACCACGGGGGCCGGACGTGTCCAAGCCCCGATGCTGCGATCAGGGCAGGGGGGTATGGTATACTTTTCCCAGTATGGAGGAGCCGATTCTGTTGGAACAGGAAGCGGAGGGCCGACGGTCGTACAAGCTTGGGATTTGGTGGATCGAGAACCGGGCGCGGCTTCAGAAGGCGGCGCTCGTGCTGTTCGGCCTGGTCGATGCGGTCCTCATCGGCTTTTTCCTTTGGACCAGCGTTGACACGTTCCTGATCAGCTACGGGACGGAGCGCGACGCGATCGCGACCATGGCCGTCCTAGGCCAGGACGACCTTTCCGCGTTCACGCGCGAGACCGCCGGCAAGCCGATCGTCCTCTCGGGGACGACCGTGCTCACCGGCGGGGAAGGGACGTACGACCTCTATGCCACCGCCACCAACCCCAACGGCGACTGGTACGCCGAATTCGACGCCTTTTACCGCCTCGGATCGGGGGAGACCACGCACGAGCGCCAGTTCATCCTGCCGGGGGAGGAGAAAGCGCTCGTGGCGCTTGCCGTGCGCGCCGACGCCCCGCCGCAAGATCCGCAGCTCGTGCTCGACCGGCTCACGTGGCGCCGCGTGGACAAGCACCTCACCGGGGCCTACGAGCCGTGGGCGCGGGACCGCCTGGATTTCGCCATCACCGGCGCGGCGTTCAGCGCCGACCTGCAGGTGGACGCGAAAACCATCGGACGCGTCTCGTTCACGGTGAAGAACGACAGCGCGTTCGGCTATTACGACCCGTCGTTCCTCGTACGGCTCAAGCGCGGCAGCTCCGTGGTCGGCGTCACCCGCACCGCGCTCTCCTCCTTGCGCGCCGGGGAAAGCCAGGAGGTGCTGCTCAACTGGTTCGGACCCATCCCGAGCGTGAGCGAGACGCAGGTGGTCCCTGAAATCAACATTTTCGACCCCAAGGTGTACATCCCGGCGGGGCAATAGGATAAAAAACTTGAAGAACCAAAACTTGAAGGACCAATGGGTGACGGAAAGGTTGAAGGATGAAGTTTGAAATTTCATCCTTTTATCCATCGACCTTTTCATGGGTCTTTGGTCCTTCAAGTTTTCATGTTTCAAGTTTTCGTCTACCCTCCCCCCATGCTCCTCGACCTCGCCCGCCTGCGACGCATGGACTGGCCGCTCGCCTTCGCGGTGTTCGCGTTGCTCGCCTTCGGCCTCGCCGCCATCTATTCCGTGGCCCTGTCCCGTCCCGAGTCGGATTTCCTGAACGTGAAGAAACAGCTGCTGGCCGCGGGCGTCGGTCTCGCGGCGTTCCTGTTCGCCGCGCGCGGCAATTACCGGCTGTTGCGCAACTGGAGCGTCGTCGCGTACGCCGCGGGCGTCCTCATGCTCGGGGCCGTGCTGCTCTTTGGCGAGGACGTGCGCGGCACGACCGGATGGTTCGACCTCGGGACGTTCCGCTTCCAGCCGGTCGAGTACATGAAGTTCGCGCTCGCGGTGGCGCTCGCCGCGTATTTCTCTTCCCGTGCGCGCCCCCGGTTCGCGGTGCGCGAGCTGGTGGAAAGCGGGCTGATCGCCGCCGTGCCGGCCGTCCTCGTGATGCTCCAGCCCGACCTCGGCTCGGCGCTCCTGCTCATGGGGCTTTGGGGTGCCGTCTGCCTGTTCGCCGGCATGCGAGCGCGCCACCTCGTCCCCATCCTCGCGATCGCGGCGCTCGTAGGGGTCGTGGCCTGGCAGGGGTTGCTCGCCCCGTATCAGAAAGCGCGCATCCTCTCGTTCATCGACCCGTCCTTGGACCCGCTCGGGGAAGGATACAACGTCGCGCAGGCCATCATCGCGGTCGGCAGCGGCGGCCTGTTCGGCAGCGGATTGGGGTTCGGGTCGCAGAGCCAGCTCAAGTTCCTCCCGGAGTCCCAGACCGACTTCATCTTCGCGGTCATCGCCGAGGAGCTCGGGTTCTTCGGGGTCGTCATCGTCCTGTCCGCGTTCGCCGTCCTGTTCGTCCGCCTGCTCCAGCTCGCCGCCGCGAGCCGGGACGACTTCACCAGCCACTTGCTCATCGGGTTCGGCGCCATGATCCTCGTGCAGCTCACCGTGAACGTCGGGGCGAACCTGGGCCTCATGCCCGTGACCGGCGTCACCCTGCCGCTCGTAAGCTACGGCGGGAGCTCGCTCTTGTTCACCCTGCTCATGCTCGGGGTGGCGCAGAGCGTCGCGGTACATTCCCGCCGCGACGGGGCCTAACCTTCCTTTCTTCCTTGCCCGTGTTATCGTATGGAGGTGACCCCCACGCTTACCCCTATGCCTTCCAACAACGCCTGGAATGAGCCGCTGAAGCTCGTCTCGTGCGCCGCATGCGACGAACGCCGCACGGACCTCGTAAGCCGCGTGCTCGGCTCCCGGGATGACACGAGCCTGATCCACGCCGCCTGTGAGCGATGCGGCTGCGCCACCCTTTCCCTGGTGATGCGCCGGGGGGAAGCCGCGACCTCGGTCGCGCTCCTCACGGACCTGTCCGCCGACGACGCCCTGCGGTTCCAGCGCCCAGGCGCCATCACCGTGGATGACGTGATCGAGCTGCATGCCTTCGTGGACGGCCCCGGTCTCGCCGCATTGGCCAGGTCCGTCACCTTAGGGAAAAAGCGGGTCCGATTCTCCTCGAAAACCCGATCGAACCGCTCCTGATGAGTACGTAGGGGGTAGTACGTAGTGCGTAGGATTTTTTGTCCTACCACCTGCCACCTACGCATTACGCGCTTCGGCATTGACAAATCACAGCCGTTTTTGCATACTTGGCCCATTCGACGGGGCTTTTCCCGTCCAGGAACCACCCTATGCAGACCTACCAGCTGAACGCGAACGTCCGCACCACCAAGGGGCGCAAGAACTACCTGCTGCGCAACGAGGAGGTGGTCCCGGCCATCGTATACGGCGCCGGCATCGACGCCCCCACGGCCATCCAGGTCGACCGCCCGGCGTTCGTGCGCCTGTACAAGGCGGCCGGGGAATCCGGCGTGGTCGAGCTTACGATCGACGGCAAGGGGATGGTGAACGTGCTCATCCACGACATCCAGACCGACCCGCTGCGCGACGAGGTGATCCACGCCGACTTCCGCGCGCTGGACATGACCAAGCCCATCGAGACCCATGTGAAGCTCGTGTTCACGGGCGAGTCCAACGCCGTCAAGAACCTCGGCGGCACCTTCACCCACTCGGTGGAAGAGGTCACCGTGCGCGCGTTGCCGAAGGACCTGCCGGGCGAGATCGTGATTGACATCAGCACGCTCGTCACCTTCGACGACATCATCCGCGTTTCCGACATCGCGGTCCCCGCGGGCGTCACCATCCTCGATGACGCGCAGGGCGCCGTCGCCTCCGTGGAAGCGCCGCGTTCCGAGGAAGAGATCGCCGCGCTCGACACGGTCGCGGAAGCGGACGTCACCAAGGTCGAGGTGGAGAAGAAGGGCAAGGAAGAGGAGGAAGGGGCCGAAGCGGCCGAAGGGGCGGAAGGGAAACCGGAAGCGAAGAAGGAAGAACCTAAGGCCAAGAAGTAAATTCGACTTAGTCGAATTTATCCTGAGGACCATCAGGCACGAAGGATCCCCACATGACGAACTACCGACAGGAATTGGAACGCTGGTTCCAGAAGCTCAAGACCAAGGAGGGATATGCAAGCGCGATGGCCATCGCGCTTGCATTTGCGCTTGTCCTGGGGCTGTACGCGTTCCGCGGCGTGATCTGGCCTGACCGTCCGGATGCCCCGGACGAGGCGCGGGAGGAGGTGCTCGCCTTCCGCCATCCGCTCACGGGCGAGCGTCGCCTGGAGCCGATGGAGGATTATCCCTTGGCGTATGCCGTCATGGTGGACCACAGCGTGGATGCCTGGCCCCAAAGCGGGGTCAACAAGGCGTTCCTGGTGATCGAAGCGCCGGTGGAGGCCGGCATCCCGCGGCTCGAGGCGTTCTTCGCCGCCGGGACGGACGTGGGAAAGATCGGTCCGGTGCGCTCCGCCCGCCCCTATTTCGTGGACTGGGCGCAGGAGCTCGACGCGCTGTACGCGCATGTGGGCGGTTCCGACGCCGCGCTCGAGCTCATCGGCCGCACGGGCGTTTTCGACCTCAACGAGTTCGGAAACGGCGCCGCGTACTGGCGCTCTGCGGACCGGTTCGCCCCGCACAACGCGTACACCTCGTCCGAACGGCTTGCCGCCGCGGCGAAGAAGGCGGAGGACCTCGGCAAGGCGCCTACGCTCCTGTATGGCACCTGGGCGTTCAAGGACATCGAGCCTGAGCCAGAGGGCGCGGGCGCCACCGTCGACTTCGGCGCCACGAGTTACAAGGCGGACTGGACGTATGATCCGAAGACGGGCACGTATGCGCGCCGCCAGGGCGGGCTCCCGTATCAGATGCAGGACGGTTCTCCGGTCGCCGCGGCGAACGTCGCCATCGTGATCACCCAGATGAAGGTCGTCGACGCGGTCGGTCGTCGCGAGGTGAAGACGGTCGGGGAGGGGAGCGCGATGGTGCTCCAGGACGGCAAGGCGGTGAAAGGCACCTGGAAAAAGCCCAGCGCCACGGAGCGCATCCGCTTCTTCGACGAAAATGGCGCCGAGATGGAGATGAATGCCGGCCTTACGTGGATCGAAGTGGTCCCGGACGCCGAAATGGTATCCATCCACGAGCCGGCAGAGGCACCAAGTTTTTAAGCGTTCGCGCGGAAATACCAGGACCGGGTCCTGGTATTTTCATAGGTCGGCGAAGATGACCCGATCGAGGCCGGCAAGGTCTTTCAGGACTTCAGGCTTGGCGGCGGGGAAGTCGTGCGTGATGAGGGCGACGGCCTTGTCGCGCTGCGACGGGTCGATCTCGATGAGGGCCGTGACGCGGGCGGGGAACAGGCCGCGGTTCTGCTTTAGCTGACGGAACAATTGCCAGTAACAGGACAGGCCGTCTTCGCCCGCGACGAGGGCGGAATGCGGCTCGAAGTCTTTTACGTCGGCGTCCGTGCAGGCGACCTGTTCCGCGGTGAGGTACGGCAGGTTGGCACAGATGACAAGGTGCGTTACCGGCGACGCGTCTCCGAGTTTCTTGAAGATGGCCGTGACCGGTTCCAGGAGATTTCCGAGCCGGAAATCCACCTTGTCGGAAACGCCGAGCGCTTCGGCATTGCTCTTCGCGACAGCCAGGGCTTCGCGACTCACGTCCGTTGCGACGGCCGGAAATCCGGATTCGGCGGCAAGGGAAATGGCAATGGCGCCGCTGCCGGTCCCGATGTCGGCGAAGAGCACGTCACCCATGTCCTTGTCTCGCGAGACCTCACCCATGCCCTCTCCTTCTAAAGGAGAGGGGTAGCTCGCCCTGAGCGCGTGCTCGACGAGCAGCTCCGTTTCTGGTCGAGGGATAAGGGTCGCGGGAGTGACGCGGAACTTGCGGCCGTAGAATTCCTTTTGGCCGATGATGTGCGCCACCGGCTCGCGCTTCATGCGCCGCGCGACGGACGATGCGAACCTGTCGGCCTCGTACGGCTTCAGCTCGTACTCGAAATGCGAGAACACCCATGCCTTTGGAAGCCCTAAGGCATGCCCAAGCAGCACCTCAGCGTCGAGCATGGCCGATTCCGCATGGGGCTTGAGTTTGCCGCTGGCCCATTGCAGGGCCTCGAATACCGTCATAGGCGCATGGTACCCTAGCGCGAACGTTCGGAAATGAAAATTCAAGAGGCCTTCGCTTTCGCTAGGGCCTCAGGTGCTCGCTGGAGTTGACCAACTCGCAATCCTTCACGGGTGGCCCGCGAGACGTAGTTTCGTCCGAGCGCACGCGCTCTTCCTACTTCCTACATCCCAACGGGACCCACCGTGTCGAATGTCACGCGCCAGATGCCTGACGCGCCGGTTCGATATCGATCGGGAACGTTCCCGACGTCTTTCCTGGCACCCGAGAGCACCAGCCACCTCACCTTCCTACTGGAGATGTTACTCTCGTTCGGCTCCGGATCGGCATGTTCAAAGACGTTCGGACCTAGCCATGTTGGTGATCTTGCGATCCATGGCAGGGTGTCAAACATGACTTGTCGTGCAGGATCGCTGCACCGAGCGTCATCAGTGAAGGGAAGTAGCGATGAATCGCCTCTTGATCCCTAGGGTCTTGCGACCCTCCGACATTCGCGACCTATGCGGACGTTATTAGCGTCCTCTAGGTGAAACCGCGCAATTGCGGGCTTCCATGTCCGACGACTTGAATTGCGGCTCGCATGGAGGTCTTTCTCCTCCCCAGCTACCCCGCAAACCTTCTTCTGCTTTCCACCTTCCGGAATGGGACCGGTTCCGACTCGATGAGCCGGCGCTCCTCCTGGACCAGACGCATGCACATGCGCCAGGTTATTCCGCTGTTTCACGGCGGGGAGGCTGATGGCACTGATGGGAGGGTTCCAGTAAGTCACGGAGGACCACCAGAGATTCCCATCAATGATTCAGAAGATTCCTGATCCTCGCTCTTTTCTCCTGTCGGTCTCCCTCGCGGGGCCTTCATTCGATTCGAGCGACGTCATCTCACTTTGCACGCTGCGTAGGCTTTTCGCCCGTTCGGTCGTCCTGACGGACGTCGTCGGTTCGTTTCTGCCTCATCAACGTGAGAAGCAGCTTATCGTTCCCTAAACGACGCGTCAAGGGGCGTTACCCACATTTCTGTGGATAACCCTCTTTCTTACGCACTCCTTTCGCTTTTCAAGCTTCTTTCTCTGCTAACGCCTCGAATCTCTCCTTCAATTCCGCCGCGTTCAACGCGTCCAAGATCGGGGCGAGATTGCCGTTCATGATGCCGGGGATGTCGTGGAAGTTTTCCCCGATGCGGTGGTCGGTGACGCGGTCCTGGGGAAAATTGTACGTGCGGATCTTTTCCGAGCGGTCGCCGGAGCCGATCTGCGACTTGCGCGCGGCGGAGCGTTCCTTGGCCGCCTTTTCCTGCTCGTGCGCGAACACGCGGGCGCGCAGGATCTGCATGGCTCGCAAGCGGTTTTGCGCCTGGCTGCGTTCGTCCTGGCATTGCACGACGATGCCCGTGGGAAGATGCACGATGCGGATGGCGGAGTAGGTGGTGTTCACGCTCTGGCCGCCCGCGCCTTGGCTGGTGCTCGCTTCGATTTTCAGGTCCTTCGGGTCGAGGCGTACGTCGATCTCCTCGGCTTCGGGCATGACCGCCACCGTCGCGGTCGAGGTGTGCACGCGTCCGGCCTTTTCCGTCTCCGGCACGCGCTGCACGCGATGCACGCCGGATTCGAACTTGAGCTTGCTGTAGACGTTCTTCCCCTCGATCTCCACGATCGCTTCCTTGAACCCGCCCGCCTCGCCGCGGCTCATGGTGACCGGCGACACCTTCCAGCCCTGGCGTTCGGCGAACAGCGAATAGGCGCGCAACAGTTCGCCCGCGAAGATCGCGGCCTCGTCGCCGCCCGTGCCAGCGCGGATTTCCACGATGCTGTTTTTCTTATCGAGCGGATCGGGAGGGAGCAGGGCGAGGGTGAACGCCTCCTCGAGCTTCGGGAGTTTTCCCGCAAGTTCCTCGATTTCCGTTTGGGCCAAGGCGCGCATCTCCGGGTCGGTCGAGTCGCGAAGCATGTCCTTTGCGGACGCGAGCCCCGAGGCGGCCTGCGCATAGCGTTCCCCGATCTCAAGCAGGTCTTTCGCTTCCTGGTACTCGATGCCGGCCTCGCGGAGTTTCTTGGGATCGGAAAGCACGCCCGGATCGGCCAATCGGGTTTCGAGGTCCGCCACGCGTTTTTTCACCTGGTCGAGCTCCTTGAGGAGGTCCATACAGGGGAGAATATCAGCAAAAGGAAAAAGCGTCCGCTCGGACGCCTTCCCGCGGCTACGCCTTCTTGGCCTTCTCTTCGGTCTTCACGGCCTTGGCCGCGGCGCGCTTGGCGCGCTTCACCTTGGTGCCGGTGGCGACGGTGGCCTTCTTGGACGTGCGCGTGGTGAACTTTTCCACGCGGCGGGCCGTGTCGAGGATCTTCTGCTTGCCCGTGTAGAAGGGGTGGCAGGCCGCGCACAACTCGACCCCGATTTCCGGCAGGGTGCTGCCAACCGCGTAGCTGGCGCCGCACGCGCAGGCGATCTTGGCCTTGGGGTGGTATTCAGGATGGATTTCTTGCTTCATAAAGGGGTTCGGAATTGCGGAAAGTCTATAAGGAAGGGTCGGAATTGTCAACTCCGACGCCCTGCCCATTCAAGGGGTCGGAGCCCCGACTTCCGGCACGAACCGGAACGTCGGGGTCCTTCGCCGAGGATAAAGAAAAAACGGGACACGCAAGGCGTCCCGCAAGGCCCGTTTCCGGGCAGAGGTCTAGGCCGCGTCGGCCTGGTCCTGGGCTCCGGCGTCCAGGGTGAGGGTGAATTGGACGAATTCCCCGTCCATGCGGCACCCGGCGAGGGTGATGGCGTTGCCGTGCACCGACTCGATCCAGAGGAGCTTGTGACGCTCCGTCGCGGGCGTCTCCCGCGCGTACAAGGCGTACCCCTCGCCGTCATCGGCCGGGAACACGACCGCGTTGCCGATGATCAGCAGCGCGCCGATGACTCGGAACCGGCGGCTTTCCCATCCGCCGTGGATCGCCGAAACCTCGTTGGTCAGGGCGTGGACCGAGACGGCCACGAGGTTCCCCTCGTCGTCCGCGTCGATCGAATCCTCACGGAGCTTGTCGAACGGGACGGGACACCGGCGGTCGCCGACCGCCGCGCCGTGCACGCCCGGCTTCTCGAGGAACGTGTAAATCGGGAGCCTGTTCCTCGTAATGTCATGGAGCTCCATGGCGAGGTGCGGCCCGTAGTCCGTGCCGCCGCATTCGACATGTGCCGTACGCCGCCCGTCGTCCGGATGCGCCTTGTCCGCTGACCGATGGTCATGCCAGACGTATCCGATGACCCCGTGCTTGACCATGGGCGTGCCAGGGTCGGCTCCGGGCTTGAGACGCCCAAGCGAGTGAACGTCCGACACCCGCGCCTTCAATGTCGCCATCTTCCGCCTCCGCGTGTGAGAGCCCTTCGACGTGAAGGGTGTCGCAGTCTAGGGTCGGATCCTTGAAAAGTCAAGGGAAATCGCGTATGGTCGCTCCCATGTCAACCCCTGTCTCCCTTTACGACTACCAGCTGCCGGCCGAGCGCATCGCCCAGGTGCCGGCCGAGCCGCGCGATTCGTCGCGGTTGCTTGTCATGGACCGTTTTACGGGAAAGACCGCGCATAAGGCGTTTCGCGACATCATCGGCGAGCTCAAGGCCGGCGACCTGCTCGTGATGAACGACTCGCGCGTCTTCAAGGCCCGCCTGCGGGGGAAGCGGTTCGACAAGGAGTTCGAGGTGTTCTTGCTGCGTCCGCTCCCGGACGCGCTCGAGGGCGCGTCGCTGTGGCACGCGCTCGTGCGCCCGGGCAAGCGCGTGCACGTCGGGAACGCCATCGAGATCGGGGGATTGAAGCCGACGGTCGTCGAGAAGCACGAGGACGGGTCGGTGACGCTCGCGTTCAACATTTCCGACGACGAAGTGTTCGCGTTTTGCGACGAGTTCGGCGAAGTGCCCGTGCCTCCCTACGTCGAAAAGGCGCCGGACGACGCGTCGAAGTACCAGACCGTCTACGCGAAAGAGAAGGGGTCCGTCGCCGCCCCGACGGCCGGCTTCCACTTCACGCCGGAGCTTATCGAAAAGCTGAAGGGAAAGGGGGTGGAATTCGCATTCGTCACGCTGCACGTGGGACTGGGCACCTTCCGGCCGGTGAAGACCGAGACGCTCGAGGAGCATGTCATGCACGGCGAGTGGGTCTCGATCTCTCCTGAAACCTCGCGGGCGATCGACAAGGCGAAAGCCGAAGGTCGTCGGGTGATCGCCGTCGGGACGACGACGGTCCGTGCACTCGAAGGAAGCGGCGTTCCTGGCGGGGGATTCTCCGGCGACATCAACCTCTTCATCACCCCCGGCTTCGACTTCAAGGTCATCGACGCCCTCATCACCAACTTCCATCTCCCGAAATCCACGCTCCTCGTCCTCGTCAGCGCCTTTGCCGGTCGCGAGCATGTTCTCGCCGCCTATCAAGAGGCGATCGAGAAGGGATATCGGTTCTATTCGTTCGGGGACGCGATGTTTATCCGGTGAGAACGATTGAATATTCCGAAGATTTCTGATACGTTTTGAGCAATATGGGCATCTATAAGCAGGCAAAAGACCACCTCGTGAAATTCGTCCTCGGAAGCGGGGTCGCTCCGCGCGGATTGGTTGAATTGAACCATTACTTCCGTCTTTACGGGCGCATCAATTTCCGACACGAGAAGCAGGAAGACGGTTCGGTCGTCGCCATCAGCGAAGATTTTCGGTACGGGAGCATCATCACGCATGCCGATCGGGCAGACGAGCTTGATGAGAAGGTGAAGGATGCCATCCTCACCGCCTTCGAGGTGCCGTCTTCGTACGCGAAGGAGGCAGGCGTCCACCGTGTGGGCGAGAAGGAATATGCCTTCGCGTAGCGAGCTGCCAGGAGATCTCTCACGAAAGAAATTCCTGAACGCGCTCCGACGTCTCGGTTTCGAGGCCAATGCCGTCGGCGGCAAGGGCGATCACGTGAAAGTGACCTGGCCGGCCACGCAGAAGTCCGTGACTGTTATCGCGGATCTTCGGAAGGATGTCTTGTACTATATATTGAAGGAACTCGAGACGACATCAGGCATCACCTGGAATCAGATCAAGCAGTATCTCTAAAAAATTCCCTGCCTTATCAGGCTTTAGGCCTAAGGATTGACGGTTTTTACCGTTTTACGTATCCTTCCCGCACTAAATCAAACAGACGGGCCAAGGCCGACCGGATCCTCCCCGCCGAAGCTCCAAACGGAGCGAAGGAGGGGCCCGGCGCGCCCCGTCGTCGTATAAAAGGATAGAGATATGCCAAAGATCCCCGCTTTGGCCGACATGCTGCAAGCCGGCATGCACTTCGGCCACCGCACCAGCCGCTGGCACCCCAAGATGGAGCCGTACATCTTCGGCGCGAAGGCCGGCGTGCACATCATCGACCTCGAGGCGTCGCAGCGTCAGCTCGAGCAGGCGTTGGATTTCGTGAAGGGGATTGCCAGCCGTGGCGGTACGGTGCTGTTCGTTGGCACCAAGCCACAGGCCAAGGAGGCCGTGAAGGCGGAGGCGATCCGTTGCGGCATGCCGCACGTCACCGAGCGCTGGCTGGGCGGCACGCTCACCAACTTCCCGCAGATCAAGAAGACGCTCAAGCGCCTGAAGACGCTCAAGGACCAGCGCGAGAAGGGCGAGCTCAAGAAGTACACCAAGAAGGAGCAGCTCATGATCGACCGCGAGATTTCGGAGATGGAGTTCAAGATGGGCGGCATCCAGGACGTGGAGAAGCTGCCGGACGCCATCTTCATCATCGACGTGAAGACCGAGAAGACCGCGCTCACCGAAGCGGCCGTGGTCGGGACGAAGGTAGTGGCGTTGTGCGACACGAACGTGAACCCCACGAACGTGGCCCAGGTGATCCCGGGCAACGACGATGCGGGGAAGACGATCGCGCTCGTGTCCCGTCTCGTCGCCGATGCCGTGAAGGAAGGGCGCGCCGAGGCGCTCAAGGCGGCGGTTCCGGTCGTGGAGAAGAAAGATTAATTTTAAGGAGGAAGTGCGTAGTCGGTAGGGGGTAGTGCGTAGGCAACAGGTCTCGCCCTACGTACTACCAACTACGCACTACGCACTATCACTATGGCAATCGACGCGAAGACGGTCGCGCAGCTGCGCGAGATGACCAACGCCGGGATGATGGACGCGAAGAAGGCGTTGGAAGAGACGAACGGCGACCTGGACGCGGCCGCGGAGAACCTGCGCAAGAAGGGGATCGCCAAGGCCGTGAAGAAGGCCGACCGCCTCACGAACGAAGGCCGCGTGCACGCCTATGTGCACGGCACGGGCAAGCTCGGCGTGCTCGTGGAAGTGCTGTGCGAGACCGATTTCGTGGCGCGCAACGAGGCGTTCCTGGAACTGTGCAACGACCTCGCGCTCCACGTGAGCGCGTCGGATCCGCTGTACGTCTCACGTGACGCCGTGCCGGTGGAGCTCGTCGAGAAACAGAAGGCGATGATCCGCGAGGAATCCGCCCCGAACGCGAAGAGTCCCGAGATCCTCGAGAAGATGGTCGAAGGCCGCCTCTCCAAGTGGTACCAGGAGACCGTGCTGCTCGAGCAGCCCTTCGTGAAGGACGAGGACAAGACCGTCGAGGACCTGCTGAAAGAGAAGATCGCCCTCTTGGGCGAGAACATGCAGATCCGCCGCTTCGCTCGGTTCCAGATCGGATAAGAAAATCGGCCCTCCGGGGCCGATTTTCGTTTGCTGTCGCCGGATGGTACAATTCCCCCCGTTCCGTTCCTACCCACTCCCAACTCCCAAATACCAACTCCCATTATGCTTCGCGTCGCCATCAACGGGTTCGGGCGCATCGGGCGCACGGCGTTCAAGGCAGGCTGGGGCCGCAAGGACCTGCGGTTCGTGGCCATCAACGACCTCACGGAGCCCAAGATCCTGGCGCACCTCCTTAAGTACGATTCCACCTTCCGCACCTGGCCGCACGAGGTGGATTCCGACGAGAAGCACATCATCGTCGACGGTCACGCCATTCCGGTCGTGGCCGAGAAGGAGCCCACGAAGCTCCCGTGGAAGGCGCACAAGGTTCAGGTAGTGATGGAGTGCACGGGCCGGTTTACGGATCGCCAGAGCGCGCAGGCGCACCTCACGGCCGGCGCGAAAAAGGTGGTCATTTCCGCCCCGGCGAAGGAGACGCCCACGTTCCTGATGGGCGTGAACCACAAGGGCGCGAAAAAGACCGACACGGTGGTGAATAACGCTTCGTGCACCACCAACTCCATCGGCCCGGTGGTGGCGATCATGGAGGAGACGTTCGGTATCAAGAAGGCGATGATGACCACCATCCATTCGGTGACGGCCGAGCAGAACTTGGTAGACAGCCTCCCCCCCGCGCGGCACCCGGATTTGCGCCGCGCGAGAAGCGCGCTCGTGAACATGGTGCCCACCTCCACGGGGGCGGCCAAGGCGCTTTCCAAGGCCATTCCCGCGATCGACGGGCTGTTCGACGGCATCGCGGTGCGCGTGCCCACCCTTGACGTGTCGCTCTCGGACTTCACCTTCGTTTTGAAGAAGCGCGTCACCCCCGAGCAGGTGAACGAGGCGTTCGTACACGCGTCGAAGTCGCCGCGCTGGAAAGGGATCCTCGGGGTGAGCGACGTGCCCCTCGTCTCGTCCGATTTCATCGGCAGCACGTACGGAAGCGTGGTGGACCTCGAGATGACGCGCGTGGTCGGCGGAGACCTCGTGAAGGTGCTCGCCTGGTACGACAACGAGTGGGGGTACTCGATGCGGCTCATCGACATGGTGGAATACGTGGGCAAGCTGTGAAGGGCGCGCATCGCATCGTCATCGTCGGCGGGGGATTCGCGGGCGTCCGCACCGCGCTCGAGCTCGTGAAGCGCCGGGCCAGGTTGAAGGCGTTCGAGGTGGTGCTCGTGGACCGCGAGACGAGCCACGTGTACAACCCGCTCCTGTACGAGGTGTGCACCGGCGGGCTTGGCGACGGCGGCGCGTCGGCGCGCGAGCTGCGCGCGGGGGTCGCCGTGCCGTTTTCCGATTTCGAGAGGCGCGTCAAGAAAAGCGCGCTGCGGTTCGTCCGCGGCGACCTTTCGGGCATCGACGAGGAAGCGCGCGAGATCCTGCTGCGTGACGGCCGCCGGCTTGGCTACGACGACTTCGTGATCGCGCTGGGCGCCGTACCGAACACGTTTAGCACGCCCGGCGTGGCGGAACACGCCTATTTCCTCAAGTGGCTGCCTGACGCGATCCGCATCCGCGAACGCATCGCCACGTTCCTCGAGGCGCAGCGCAAGGGCAAGGAGAAGCGCGTGTGCGTGCTGGTGGCCGGCGGCGGCCCGACCGGCGTGGAGTTCGCCGCGGAGCTCGCCAATTTCCTGCACCGCCTCACCTATGCCGGGAAGCTCCCGCGCGACGCCTGGCACGTGCGCATCGTGGAAGCCGGGCCTTCCGTGCTTCCGAACCATCCGGAGAAGGTCCGCGCCCGCGCGGGCGCGCGCCTCGACCGCCTGGGCGTCGAAATCATGACCGGCACGAAGGTGGTTTCCGTCGAGTCGGGCCGGGCCTGTCTCGCGATCGAGGGGGACGGGGAGGAATGCGTGCGCGAGGCCGACGTGGTGGTGTGGGCCGGCGGGATCCGTCCGCCCGAGTCCGTGAAGGCGCTGCGCCTGCCCACGGACGCGAAGGGATGGATCGCCGTCACGCCGACCTTCGCCGTGAAAGGCAAGGAGCATGTCTGGGCGCTTGGCGACGCGACGTCGTTCCTGCATCCGAAGACCGGCGGACGCGTGCCCGCGCTCGCGCAGGCGGCCACGCGCGAGGCGGCGATCGTCGCGGAGAACGTCACGCGGGGGCTGGAGCGCCGCCTGCCGCTCACCTGGATCCCGCCCGAACATTGGATGACCGTCACCCCCCTTGGCGGCCGCTACGCGATCGCCGACCTCGGCCGCGTGGTGCTCTCGGACGGCCTCGGCTACCTCGCGCGCAAGGTCGCGGACTTCCTGTATTTCTCCTCCATCCTCCCGTTGCGCCGGGCCATCCACGTGTGGGTGCGCGGGACCAGGGCCTACTCGAAGAACGATTGACCCTATGGCCCTTCGGACGCTCAAGAACGGGGCGGATTTGCGCGGCAAGCGCGTGCTGGTGCGCATCGACGGGAACGTGCCGGTCGTGAAGGGGCATGCCGTGGACGGCCCGCACGGCAAGATCGCCCGCGCAGCCGTGGGGCTTGATTGGCTGCGCCAGCGCGGCGCGCGCATCGTCGTCGCCACCCATCTCGGCCGGCCGGAAGGCAGGCGCATGAGCGCGTATTCCGTGGCACCGGTGGGCCGGCGCCTGTCGGAACTGCTCGGCGTGCCCGTGAAGGTCTCCCGCGACGTGGTCGGCGCGTCGGCGGAGCGGCTGGTCGGGAAGATGCAGGACGGCGAGGTGGTGCTGCTTGAGAACGTCCGCTTCGACCCGCGCGAGGAGCGCAACAGCCCGGCGTTCTCGCAGCAGCTCGCGCTCCTCGCCGACCTGTACGTGAACGACGCCTTTGCCGTGAGTCACCGCGCGCATGCGTCCGTGGAGGCGATCACGGCCGAGCTCCCGAGTTATGCCGGGCCGCTTCTCGCGCAGGAAGTGTCCGTGCTCGGGCGGGCGATGAAGCATCCGCGCCGGCCGTTCACGCTCGTGATGGGCGGGCTCAAGGCCGCGGACAAGATCCCCGTGATGGAGAACCTGCTCCCGCACGCGGACCGCGTCCTCGTTGGCGGCGCGCTCGCGACCGCGTTCCTCAAGGCCGAAGGGCTGAACGTCGGCGGCTCGGTGTATGATGAGGAAGGGGTGAAGGTCGCCGGCGCCCTTCTCAAGAAATCCCGCGGGAAATTCCTCCTTCCCCTCGACGTGATCGTCATGGCAGGGACGCGGGGGAAGCCGCGGACGGTGGGCGTCGCCGAGGTCGGCGCGCGTGACCGCATCGTGGACATCGGGCCGCAGAGCATGCGGCTCATGGCGCGCGAGATCCAGGAGGCGAGGACGATCGTGTGGAACGGACCGTTCGGGTGGGTGGAGAAGGAACCGTTCCGGGCCGCCACGCTTGAGCTCGCCCGCGAGATCGCGGCACGGGGCGACAAGGCCGTGACGATCGTGGGCGGCGGCGACACGGTCCCGCTCCTCGAGGAGGCCGGCCTCGCCGATCGGTTCACCCTCATCTCCACCGGCGGCGGCGCCATGCTCGATTTCCTCGCGGATAAGAAGATGCCGGGGATCGAGGCGTTAGAAACATGAGGTGGAAAAGGTTGTAAAAGTGATAAAGGTGAAGGAGCCTTTTTACAAAAAAGAATTCCAACACCTTTACAACCCTTTAAACCCTTACAACCCTTTCATATGTCCACCAAAATCTCCTCCGTCCACGCGCATGAGATCCTCGACAGCCGAGGCAACCCGACGGTCCAGGCGACGGTGATGCTTGAGGGCGGCGCGGTTGGAACGGCTTCCGTCCCGAGCGGCGCATCCACCGGGAGCCACGAGGCGCTCGAGCTTCGCGACGGCGATCCGTTGCGCTACTTCGGCAAAGGCGTCCTCAAGGCCGTGAAGAACGTGAACGGCCCGATTGCCAAGGCCGTGATCGGCATGGACGCCACGAAGCAGCGCGACGTGGACGCGCGGATGTGCGCGCTCGACGGGACGCTCAACAAGGGAAAGCTCGGGGCCAACGCCATCCTCGGCGTGTCGCTCGCCGTGGCGCACGCCGCCGCGAACGCGAAGAAGATGCCGCTCTACGCCTACCTCCGCCGCGCCTACCACCTACCCCCTACCCCCTACCGACTCCCCACCCCAACGATGAACATCCTGAACGGCGGCGTGCACGCCGGCTGGGCGATCGATTTCCAGGAGTTCATGGTGGCGCCGATGCAGAAGAAGTTTGCCGAACGCGTCCGTTGCGGCGCGGAGATCTTCCATGCGCTGGGCGACCTTCTCAAGAAGCAGGGATACTCCACGCTGAAGGGCGACGAGGGCGGCTATGCGGTGCCGTTCAAGAAAAACGAGGATGCGCTCAAAGCCATCATGAAAGCGATCGCGGCCGCCGGGTACAAGGCGGGAAAGGACGTGATGCTCGCCATGGACCCTGCCGCGAGCGAGTTCTATGACGCGAAGCGCAAGCGCTACGTGTTGAAAGCCGACGGGAAGACGTTCACGAGCGACCAGATGATCGCGTATTGGAAGGCGCTCGCCAAGAGATATCCGATCGTCTCGCTTGAGGACGGCCTCGCGGAAGACGACTGGGACGGCTGGGAAAAGCTCACCGAGACGCTGGGCGCGAAGCTCGCGCTCGTAGGCGACGACTTCTTCGTCACCAACGTCGCGCGGCTGGAACAGGGCGTGGCGCATGGGTGCGCCAACGCCATCCTCATCAAGGTGAACCAGATCGGATCATTGTCCGAAGCCGTCGATGCGATCCTCCTCGCGCAAAAGAGCGGCTACAAGGTTTCCGTGTCGCATCGTTCAGGGGAAACGGAAGACACGACGATCGCGGACCTTGCCGTCGCCGTGAACGCCGAGTACATCAAGACCGGTTCGTTATCGCGTTCCGAACGCCTCGCCAAATACAACCGGCTGATGGAGATTGAGGAGGAAACGGCCTGATATGAATCTGACCGCCAGGCAATGGCTGTTCAGAAGAGTTCGGCGATTAAACAATCCACAGGTGAAGATTGACATTTTCGCGGGAAACTGATACGCTCCTAATATCCTAGTGAGGCATTTCCTCCATCCAGGTGTCACAAAAACGACCCTCTCAATTTGAGGGGGTCTTTTTTGTTCACATCCCGGGCCGCAACGGAAACGTTGCCGGGGCCGTGGAGGTAATTGGCAACCTCACTAGGGTTGACACCTGGCATTACGGGTTCGAATCCCGTCGGCTCCACCATGGCTCGGGACCAACCACCCCGCCTCTCTAAGAGGACGGGGTTTGGTTTCTGCTACAATGTCCCCACCTATGGCAGATGCCTCGAATAAACGCCCCAAACCCGCGGTGCTCATGGTGCTTGATGGGTTTGGCGTGGCGCCGGATGGGCCGGGGAATGCGGTCACGCGTGCCAAGATGCCGGTGTTCCGGTCGCTCATCCGCGACTATCCCACCATGACGCTGCGCGCTTCCGGCGAGGAGGTGGGGCTCTCGTGGGGCGAAATGGGCAACTCGGAGGTGGGGCATCTCGCCATCGGCGCCGGGCGCGTGTACTACCAGACCTTCCCGCGCATCAACCGCGACATCGTCAGCGGCGATTTTTTCGAGAACGAGGCGTTCCGGAAGGCGATCGGGCATGCGAAGAAGAACGGGAGCGCGATCCATCTCATCGGGCTCGTGAGCGCCGGGCGCGTGCATTCCATGGATGAGCATTGCTTCGCGCTGCTTGAGCTGTGCAAGAAGCAGAAAGCCGAGAAGGTGTTCGTGCACGCTATCCTCGACGGGCGCGACACGCTCTACAACGCCGGCATCGACTTCGTCGGGAAGCTCCTCGCGACGATGAAGAAGCTGAAGGTCGGGAAGCTCGCGAGCATGAGCGGCCGCTATTATTCCATGGACCGGGACAACCGATGGGATCGGGTCCAGAAGGCGTATGACGCGATGGCGGCGGGGGTCGGCGAGACCGCGAGCGACCCGATCATGGCCATCAGGGAGAGCTACGCGCGCGAGGTGTATGACGAGCAATTCGTCCCGACCGTGATGACGGACGCGGACAAGCCGGTCGCGACGGTCAAGGACGGCGACGCGGTCATCTTCTTCAACTTCCGCCCGGACCGCATGCGCGAGCTCGTGAAGGCGTTCGTCATCCCGGACTTCACGCGGTTCCCGCGCGCCACGATCAAGGACCTGCTTCCCGTCACCATGGTGGAATACCAGTCCGGACTCCCGGTGGAAGTCGCCTATCCCCCGGTCGCCGTTTCCAAGACGCTGGCCGAGACCGTCTCCGATGCCGGACTCACGCAGCTGCACATCGCCGAGACCGAGAAATACGCGCACGTCACCTTCTTCGTGAATGGCACGCGAGAGGAGCCGTTCAAGGGCGAGCGGCGCATCCTGGTGCCAAGCCCCCGCGTGGCCTCCTATGACGAGGCGCCCGCGATGAGCGGCGCGGACCTCACCGACCGCGTGATCGAGGCGATCGGCAAAGGGGAGGACGACCTCATCATCATGAATTACGCCAACCCCGACATGGTGGGGCATACCGGTAACCTTCCGGCGACCATGAAGGCGATGGAGGCGGTGGACGGGTTCCTCGGGAAGGTGGTGGACGCCGTGCTTGAGAAGGACGGCGTCCTGTTCCTCACGGCCGACCATGGCAACGGCGAGGAGGTGCTCAACGTGCGCACCGGCGAGATCGACAAGGAACATGCCACGAACCCCGTGCCGTTCGTCATCGTCGGGAACCGGTTCAAGGGGGTGCCGTCGCCTGCCGGGGAAGTACCCGATGGCGACCTCTCGCTCATGCAGCCGGTCGGCATGCTCGCCGACGTGGCGCCCACGGTCCTGTCCGTCTTGGGAATCCCGCAGCCGCCGGAGATGACGGGGACGGCGCTGTTGTAACGTATGACCACCGAACTGGCCCAGCCGAAAAACATTTTGGACCGCGTCGCCATTTGGTGCGCGACGTATTTGATTTTCGTCATCCTGTGTCTTGGGCTCCTGCTGTCGAGATATACGGGGTTGTTGCTCCTGATCCTTCCCGTATTCCTCGCCTGGCTGTTCGCATTCCTTCTCCAGCTGGCATTCCATCGACGCCGTCCGTTCCAAAACGGAGAGAAGGCTCTCATCAAGATGTTGTGGGAGACCCCTTCATTCCCGTCTGCGCACACGGCAATCGCATCAGCGATCGCCTACGTCTATCTGTTTGACGGCGAGCCGTTCGCCCCGCTGTTCGTCCTGTCGGCCGTTCTCATGGCCTGGTCGCGCGTCCGCGTCCGCGTTCATTATCCGACCGATACGTTGGTGGGCGCCCTCGTCGGATTCCTGGCCGTATACGCAGCGGTATGGATCCTCCTTTCAACCGGTATCATTGACTGAGCTATGCGCGCCATCATCCTCTGCGGCGGGGGAGGGGTGCGGTTGTGGCCGCTTTCCCGCACGGCCAAGCCAAAGCAGTTCGCCGCACTCCTCACCGAGGAGTCGTTGTTGCGTGACACGTACCGGCGGCTGCTGCGGTCGATCCCGTCGGAAAAGATCTACGCGTGCGTCGCTCCCGAGGTGGCGGAGCTGGTCGCGATGGAACTCCCGGAGCTCGTCGGGCGCATCCTTGTCGAACCTGAACGACGCGACACGGGGCCAGCCATGCGGTTCGCCGCCGCGGCGCTTATGGACGTTGCGCCGGACGAACCCTTGGTGTTTGTCCCGTCCGACCACTTCATCGGCGATGATGAAGCGTTCTTGCGTTGCTTGTCCGCCGGAGAGCTTATCGTGAAGCAACGCGGCACGTTCGCGGACATCGGCATCGCGCCGACGTTCCCGAGCACCGGCCTCGGCTATACGCGCATCGGGACGATGGTGGCATGCGACGGCGCGGTGGACGCGTTCGAGTTCCTGGGCCACGCCGAGAAGCCGGACTACGAGACGGCCAAGTCGTATCTCGAGGACGGGTCGTATCTCTGGCACGCGAACTATTACATGGCCACCCCGCGGATGTTCGTCGAGGCCTGCGACCGGTACGCGCCGGAAATCCTCTCGGGCGCGCGCGCCTCGTTCGATCGCGTCGTCACCGAACGCATGCCCGCGTCGGCCATGACGGTGATCCAGGGCACGTTCCCCTGGAGCGACGTGGGGAGCTGGGACGCGCTGCATGCGCAGCTCGCGGAGGAAGGAGCGAATGTGGAGCGCGGCGACTCGGTGCTCGTCGACACGCGCGGGTCGCTCGTGTATGCGTACGGGAACAAGCCCGTGGCCGTGCTCGGGCTGGATGACGTCGTCGTGGTGGACACGCCCGAAGCGCTCCTGGTGTGCAAGAAATCCGACGCGCAGCGCGTGAAGGAGGTGGTCGAGAAGCTCAAGGGACGCTATCCTCACGTGGTATGAGCCGATTCTTCCTTCTCTTCGCCATTTCTTGCTCTCTTGCATTCGTCGCCTGGGCAGGTTCCGTGGCGTACGACGCCATCCTCATCGCTCCAGGACCGGGAGCGGAAGAAATCTCGTTGACGGTCCCTTCCGGCGCGACGGCGCGGACGGTGGCCGGACAGCTGCAGGAGGCCGGGATCATCGAGAGCCCGTTCGCGTTCAGGGCGTTCGCACGGCTGACCGGCGCGGCGCCGCGCCTTAAGGCCGGCACGTTCACGTTGAAGGAGGGGATGAGCTACGTGGCCCTGCTTTCCATCTTGAGCCTGTCGACCGCGGGAGAGGAGGTGGAGATTACCATTCCGGAAGGGTACACGGTGAGACAGATCGGCGAGGTGACGCGTGCTGCTTTGCCGCATATCACGAAAGAGGAGTGGGATGCGGCAACCGCGGGGCTCGAAGGGTACCTGTTCCCGGACACCTATCGGTTCCACACGGACGCGACGAGTGAAGACGTGGTCGGGAAGCTCCGCGCCACGTTTGGCCTGCGACTCGCGGAAAACGGAATCGTCCAAGGGGAGGACTTCGTGAAGACGCTTACCCTCGCCTCCATCCTCGAGCGCGAGGTACGGGGGGCAGAGGATATGGCGCAGGTTTCCGACATCTTCCGCAAGCGCCTGGAGATCGGGATGGCCCTGCAGGCGGACTCCACGGTGAATTATGCGACCGGCGGGAACCGCCCGAGCGTCACCTATGAAGACCTGCAAGTGGATTCGCCGTATAATACGTACCGGTATCCCGGCCTTCCGCCGGGACCGATCGGCAACCCGGGGATCGATGCCATCCAGGCGGCGGAGCATCCGACGAAGAACCCCTATTACTATTTCCTCACCACTCCCGAAGGGGAAGTGAAATATGCGCGCACGTTCGAGGAGCATCTGGACAACCGTCGCCGCTTCCTTCGCTAGCCTTCTCTGTTTCGCGGCCTCCGCGTCCGCACAAGGACAGGGCGGCGTCACGTTCACGTCGTTTGGCTCGGACATCGAGGTGCGATCGGACGGATCCTTCGACGTGGCCGAGGAGATCACGGGCTCGTTCGAAGAACCGCGCCACGGATTGTTCCGGTTCATCCCGGTCGCATACGAGCGTCCCGACGGGTCCACGCACCGCATCCGCCTGCGGGTCGACTCGGTCCGGCGCGACGGGGAGCGCGCGCCGTTCGAGAGCTACCGCTCCGGCGCGTACCAGGTGATCAAGATCGGCGAACCGGACGCCACCTTCGCGGGCGACTTCCGCTACGACCTTGCGTACCACGTGGAAAACGCGTTGCTGTTCCGCGACTTGGAGGATGAGCTGTATTGGAACGTCACCGGCGACGCGTGGGACGCGCCGCTCCCTTCCGTGCGGGCGACCGTGAAGGTGGCCGGGGCCGCGGCGGGCGACCTGCGCAACGAGTGTTTCCCCTCTTCCGGCTCCTCCTGCGAGCTCACGCTCGTGAAGGACGGGATCCGGATGTCCGCCACCGGACCGATGACCGTCTCGGTGCGGTTCCCGAAGAACCTGGCGCATGAGCCGGGCACGCAAGCGCGGCTTGCCTGGTGGCTTTCGGACAACTGGGACCTGTTTTTCCCGATCGTCCCGTTGTTCGCGTTCCTCGTCCTGTTCCATCGTTGGCGGCATCACGGAGAGGATCCGAAAGGGAAAAGGCCGATCGTCGCGGAGTACGAGCCGCCCGCCGGGCTGCGTCCGGCCGAGCTCGGGACGCTCGTTTCCGCCCGCGTGCAGCGCGCCTTCGCGGCGACGGTGGTGGACCTGGCCGTGCGCGGGTTCCTCACGATCGAGCAAAAGGACAAGGACTACGCGTTGACGCTCAAGAGGCCGGACGGCGACCTCAAGCCGCATGAACGCGCGTTCCTCGACCTCCTGTTCGAGGGGAGGACCGAAGTGGGATTGTCCGGCTCCGACGCGGCGACGGCGAAGGCGCGCCGTGCCTTGGAAGACGCCCTGTACCGGCACATGGCCGACGACGGCTATTACGTGAAGAACCCGCGCACGGAACGGTTCGCGCATGCGGTCATCGGGATCCTGGTGCTCGCCGTGGGCATCCTGCTCGGCGCGCAGGCGGCGGCCATCACCGGGCGGCCCATCGCCATGATTTCGCTCATCACGACCGGCGGGTTCTTCCTCCTGTTCGCCCCGTTCATGCCGAAGAAGACCGAGAAGGGAGCCATCGTGGCCGACCGCGGGCTCGGGCTCAAGGAGTACCTGTCGGTAGCGGAAAAGTACCGGTCGCGCTGGCAGGAGGAGCAGGGGATCTTCGAGAAGCTGTTGCCCTACGCCATCGTCTTCGGGGTGGCCGACAAGTGGGCTTCCGCGCTCGCGGAAAAGCAAACGGCGTCGCCTGCGTGGTACGCGGGTCCCGCCGGGTCGGCCTGGGATGCATCGTCATTCGGAAACAGCATGGATAGCTTCATCTCGTCGCTTAATGCCGCGTCGGCGCCGGCGAGTTCTGGCGGAAGCGGCGGAGGCGGTTCGTCAGGGGGAGGGTTTGGCGGCGGAGGCGGAGGGAGCTGGTGAACGAAAACTTGAAACAGGAAAACTTGAAATCTTGAACGAGGGTGGAAAAACGTTTGAAGAACGAAAAGGCGAAACGGTTTGAAACGTTTCGCTTTTTCGTCCTTTCACGTGTCCGTTGGTACTTCAAGTTTTCCTATTTCAAGTTTTATCCATTGACACGGGTCCGTTTTTGTCGTAGGGTCGGCAAGCCAGACTGGCAACCAAACAAAGAGGTGTCCCGTGGTTCAAAGGCGCGAGCTCATCGACATCGCCAACCTCCCCGATCCCGACCCGTTCAACCTGCCGCGCAAGCCGCATGCCATCGCGCTCAAAGGCCGCGTTCAGATGCGCGCGGAAGTCGGCGAAATCATGGACGGGGTGTACGTCGCGACCGAGTCGGCAAACGACACGGATCAGGACGAACAGATCGTCTGGGAAGGCGACCTTCTCAATCGTCACGTCGAGCTCGGCAAGCGCCTGGCTCTTCCCGAGAACAGCCCGTTCGAACCCTGCCAGGTGTTCCGTCAGCCGCAGGAGTTCGTCCGCGGCATCGACCAGGCTGTCGGCGAGTATCTCGTGAGCGTGCCGAACCTGAAAGAGGCCGCGCGCGAGCTGCGGCTCCTGCGTCAGCAGGCGAAGTTCGTCGGTCACGGAGGCATCGCCGCCGTCGAGGGGTTCCGGGAACAGGCGAACGCTACCCCGGACCGGTTCGGCAAACCGCGCAACGAGCACAAGGTGAAAGCGCAGAAGCGACTTGCCCGCGGCCGGGTTCTCGCGGACTCGCGCGGCCGGAACAATCCGTCCGTCGTCACGTACATGCTGAACCTCGCCATCGAGGAGAATGACGCCCGTATCGAGGAGGAAGAGACGGTCCCCGTCTACCTCGACACCCGCGTCTTCGTCGTCACCCGCCTCGTCGGCCGGGTCTACGACGCCATCGATGCGTTCGACGAGCAATGCACGGAAGCCGCGGCGAAGCCGGACGACTGGTGGACGCCGGAGAGGCGGCACCAGACGGCCGACCGCATCGACGCGCATGCGAAGCGCATGATCGGCATGATCATCAGCCCGTTCTGCCGGTTCTTCGGCTACCAGTGCAAGAAGGACTTTCCCGCGATGGCCGCGGCGCTGCGTGAGGGAAACCTCGTCGGCGCGAAGGCACTGTTCGAGAAGGGGCGGAATCTTGTTCGCCACCTTCACGGCGGTCGCCGCTACCACCTCGTGATGATCCCGCTTTCGCTCGCGGCCAAAGGGAAGTTCGTGCCGACGGTGGAGCAACTCGAACTGTTTCTCACCGTGCTGAACAGCATCGCCGCGGCACAGCCACCAGCGACGCCCGAGTACGCCTCGGCGAACGCCATCGCGCGGTTCACGGTCGGAATCCAAGCCATGATCGAATGCCTGAATCACAAGAACGGACCGAACTACGATCAGGCGTACGAGATCGGCTACGACCTGCACAAGTTCCTCTGATCGCCGCCCTGCGACGCACGCGACTCGACATCTGTCGGGTCGCTTTTTAATCTGATACAGTGCGCGGACATGAAGGAATTCGTCCTCAAGGACGCTCCGGCGGGAGCGCGCAAGATCGACTATGCCGGGGAACTGAACCCGGAGCAGTTGGCCGTGGTCGAGGGCGGGGACGGGCCGTGCCTGGTGCTCGCCGGCGCTGGTTCGGGCAAGACGCGTACGGTCACGTATCGGGTGGCGTATCTGCTGGAAGGCGGCGTCCGACCCGACGAGATCCTCCTGCTCACGTTCACGAATAAGGCGGCCAAGGAGATGCTCGACCGCGTCGAAGGGCTGCTCGGCGCGGGAGCCACCGGCATCTGGGGCGGCACGTTCCATTCCGTCGCGAACCGGCTGTTGCGCCAGTACGCGCCGCTCGTCAGCCGCACGCCGTCGTTCACGATCCTCGACGAGGAAGACGCGCGCGACCTCATCAAACTGTGCGTGAAGGAGGCCGATGTGGATACGACGGCCCGCCGCTTCCCGTCGCCGGCCGTGCTTAAGGGGATCGCGAGCTACGCGCGCAATGCTACGATCCCGGTGCGCGACGCGCTCACGATCAAGCATCCGCATTTTTCCGACCTGGCGCCCGTCGTCGAGCGCATCGCGGAGCTCTATGAGGCGCGCAAGGCGGCGTCCGACGCCGTGGATTTCGACGACCTGCTCGTGCTGCTCCTCAAGCTCCTGCGCGAGAGGCCCGACGTGCGCGACCGGCTCGCGGACCGCTTCCGTTACGTGCTCGTGGACGAGTACCAGGACACGAACGCGCTGCAGGCGCACATCGTGCGCGAGCTCTCGCTCGTGCACCGCAACCTGCTCGTGGTGGGCGACGACGCGCAGAGCATCTACTCGTTCCGCGCCGCGGACATCCGCAACATCCTGGCGTTCCCGGAGCTGTTCCCGGGGGCGACCACCTTCCGGCTGCTCACCAACTACCGTTCGACCCCCGACATCCTGGCGCTCGCCAACGGGGTCATCGCGCATAACCGGGACCAGTTCAAGAAGGAGCTCCGGGCCGTGCGTCCGCACGAGGAAAAGCCGAGCCTGGTGCCGGCCGGGACGGATGCCGAGGAAGCGCGGTATATCGCCGAGCAGGCGCTCCAGCTCCGCGACGAGGGGACGCCGCTCTGCGAGATCGCGGTGCTGTTCCGTGCCAGCTTCCATTCGCAGTCGCTCGAATTCGAGCTCATGAAGCGCGACATCCCGTACGAGTACCGCGGCGGGATGAAGTTTTTCGAGCGCGCGCACGTGAAGGACCTCGTGGCGCATCTGCGGCTGATCGCGAATCCGAAGGACGAAGCTGCCTGGATGCGCGTGCTCTCGCTCCAGGGCGGCATCGGGCTCGTGACGGCCGGGAAGATCGTCGACGGCCTGCGCGGGGCGGAGGGGCTTGAGGCCGTGCTCGCGCGGTGTCCCGTGTCAGGAAAAGCGGCCCGCGGCTGGGAGGCGGCGCGTGACGTGCTTCGCAAGGCGGCGGCCGCCGGCGGCCCATCCGGCATGATCCGCGAAGTCGCGGGAAGCGGCTATCGCGATTACCTCGAGGCCGAGTACCCGGATTTCCGCGACCGGCTGGACGACCTGGAGCAGTTCGCCCTGTTCGCCGACGGCTACGAGTCGCTCACGTCGTTCCTCGATGAGGTGTCGCTCACCGACCAGTACGGGGCGGCGCGCGGCGGGAGCGGCGAGGCACAGGACGAAGAAAAGATGGTGCTCACGACGATCCATCAGGCGAAGGGGCTTGAGTGGGACGCCGTGTTCGTGATGGGGCTCGCCGACGGCAAGTTCCCGAATCCGCGCGCGCTCGAGGAGCAAGACGGGCTTGAGGAGGAGCGCCGCCTCTTGTATGTGGCAATCACCCGCGCGCGCCGCCGGCTGTTCCTCACCTATCCCATTGCCTCCATGACCGACGCGTTCTCGATTGGCGCGCCGTCGCCCCTGGTGACCGAGCTTCCTCAAGGGCTCGCCGAGGAGGTACGATTGCGGCATGCCCCGCGCACGGCGCCGCCTTCCCGTTCCCGGTGGGGGACCGACGAGGAACCGATGATCGTGCTGGACGCGCTCGGCGAGAAGAAGACCGATGTCCCGTATCGAGGGCTGCTAAGGAACGTAGACGACCTGTGAGACACGCTCATGTCCGCTCATCTCGACGGTTCTTCCGACTTGGTCCCGTGTTGGTGACCGGGTTCTTGGTGACGGTGCTCGCGGGCGTCTTTGCCGTGAGCGTGAAAGCCTTCCGCGCCCGCACGCCAGAACCCCAGGCGATCTCCATCGCCTCGACGGCCCCGATCGCCACGCCGACTTCCATCACCCCGTCCATTCCTGAATCCGCCCGGCAAGACCGAGAAGCGGCGCTCGTTGACGTGCGTTCGAGCGTGAGGGTCGGCGTAGCCCGACGCGGGCAAGAGGACGGGAAACCCTATGTGGAGCTCGTGATGTCCCCACTGGCGATCGACCGCGAAAGCCAGGCGTACGAGGCGTGGCTCCTCCGTCAGGTGCCCTACGAGTTCTTCTCCCTCGGGGAAATGGTCACGAACGACCTCGGGGAATTCGTGGTGCGTTGGGAAGGGGGGAAAGACGGGACGGTCGACGATTACACGCGCGTGGTCGTGACGCTTGAGAAAAAGGACGGGAATCCTGACCCGGGCGAACAGGTGATCAAGGGGACCTTCGGCGCGGACTAGAGTTCGTGGTCGTACGCGAACCCGCTGGTCCGTTCCAGGATGGACGTATTGAGAAGCGATGCGCGGGTCCAGGCGCCGCTGCCGAATCGGCGCTGGGCGCGATCGAGCGCGGCGTTCACGCGCTCGCGCTTGCGGTCGGCGGCGAACAGCGAGGGTTGTCCGGAGACAGGCGCGAGCCTGCCAGCCGACAGGCCGATGAGGCGGACCGGACGAGCTATCTCCCCCTTGGAAAGGGGGAGCATGAGGGGGTCTGTGAGCAAGGACCAGGCGATGCGGTAGAGGGAAAGCCCGTCGTTCACGGGCTCATCGAATCGTCGTTGTCGTCCGGCGCCGGAGAAGTCGCCGAAGCGGACGTAGGCGCTCACGCTTCGGGCCGCGTACCCGTCGCGTCGCAGCCGCCAGGCGACCTTGTCGCACAGCCCGAGCAGGTAGCGACGGATCGTGGTAGGCGCGCAGGCGTCGCGGGGGAGTGTGTAGGAATGCCCGACGGATTTCGGGGCGACCGCTCGCCGCCCTGAGCCTGTCGAAGGGTCGTGCACCACGTCATCCGGATCGATGCCGCGCGCGGCGTTCAACAGCCAGCATCCATAGGATTTGAATTCGTTCACGAGGAGTCCCAGCGGCGCGGCGCGCAGCTGGGGGATCGTGGTGATGCCGAGCTGTCCCAGGCGCCTCGCGATGCGCGGCCCGATGCCGCAGACGTCCTCGAGAGCGAGCGTGTCCAGGAACGCGATTTCCTCACCTGGTTTCACCACCGTAAGTCCGTCGGGCTTCATGCGTTCCGATGCGGCCTTCGCGAGCAGCTTGTTAGGAGCGATGCCCACGGAGGCCGTGATGCATTCCCCGCACTCGCGACGAAGATGGTGCTTGATCGACTGCGCGATGGCGATCGCGCCCAGGTAGTCCCGCGCGGCGATGGTGACGTCGAGGAAGCTTTCGTCCACGCTGAAGCGCTCCACCTTGTCCGCATGGTCGTTGAAGATGGCGTTGAAGCGTTCGGTGATCATGGCGTACTTGCGCGGGTCGCCGTGCACGATGATGAGGGAGGGGCAGATGCGCCTCGCCTCCCAGGTGGACATGGCGGTTTTCACGCCAAGAAGCTTGGCCTCGCGACTGGCGGCCGCGACGACCGATCGTTCGGTACGTTTTCCGGTCACGCCGATCGGTTTCCCGCGCAGGGCGGGATTGAACTGCTGCTCCACCGAGGCGAAGTAGCTGTTCATGTCGACATGCATGATGATCCGTTGCCATGCATGTCGACCCGCCGAAGCCTTTGGCGAAGGTGGGTCCGCGTGGATGGTGATACGTTCCACTATTCCTCGACCGAGTCCAGGCGCGACAGCATCTGCCGCACGGCCCGCTTGAAGCGCCGGCGCGACACGCGCAGCCGCAGGTGGTTCATCGACCGTTCGAGTTCGCGTTCCTTGCGGAACGGGACGAATCCCATGGAGACGTCGTAGTACTTGAGCGTGGCGGACGACATAAAGCATGGGCGGAGCCTGAACGGCTCAGCGGCTAGGGAATGAAATGATTCGTGAGGGAAGGGGACCCGCCTTCGCCAAGGCTTCGGCGGGCGGAGGTGCTACGCCGGCTGGAACTTGCGGATCACGGCGCGCACGACGCCTTGGATGATGCAGTCTTTGACGTAGATGGGATCCATGGTGCTGTTCGCGGGTTGGAGGCGGATGCGGTTGGTCTCGCGATAAAACCGTTTGAGCGTCGCATACGCGTTGTCGAGGAGGGCGACGACGACCTCGCCGTTTCTTGGACTTGGATTGCGTTCGATCACGACGAAGTCCCCGTCGTGGATGCCGTCGTCGATCATCGACCGTCCTTTCACCTTGAGCACGTACGAGTTTGCGCCGTCGAGGACGAACTGCGCGGGCACGGCCATGGTTTCGCGCTCTTCTATCGCCTCGATGGGAGACCCGGCGGTGATGAGGCCGACCAGCGGGAGCTCGAGCGCGAGCAAGGCGCTCTCGCCGGTGTCGACGAGTTCGATGGAGCGCGCTTCGCCCTCATCTCCCACCTCGATCATCCCTTTCTCGGCGAGCGACTTCACATGCTGGTGCACCGTGGCAGGGGAGGAGAGGCCAAAGTTCTCGGCGATCTCGCGGTAGCTTGGAGCGTACCCGTGCTCCGCGATATGGGATCGGATGTGAGCAAGGATTTCTGCCTGTTTTTTCGTGAGAGGTGGCATAGGAGTCTGTCATTGCGAGGAGGCTTCAGCCGACGAAGCAATCTCCTGTTCGCTTTATGTTCGTATTGTAGACCGAACAAAAACCGAACACAAGGGTCGTAGATTGGCAGAAAAAGAGGGGACTGTGGATAAGTGCCACCGGCCGCAGAGGCCGGTGGCATCCCTGCCTGCCGGCAGGCAGGCTGAAGGCCATCAGGCCTGAAGGATCTCTAGGCGCTTTGTCTCGCCTTTGACAAAACGAAAAAAACATGATTAAATCTTCTCATCTTCGTGAGACCTCCACCGGTCATCGGGGTGACGACAGAGGACTCCCTTCCGGCTTAAATGGGCCATTGGGGAGTTTTTTTGTACTCCACGAACCCATTGACATTTAATAACGTGACGCGTTATTATGATTCTGAGCTTCGCCGATAAGGAGACCGCGCGTCTGTTCCAGAGAGAATGGTCCAGAAAAATCCCTTCGGACATTCAGCGGACGGCTCTCTATAAACTTAGGATGATCCATGCGGCACGCGCATTAGCCGACCTTGTCGTGCCGCCTGGGAATCGTCTTGAGAAACTCCTTCATGATCGGTTGCATCGTTACAGCATCCGGATAAATGACCAGTGGCGCATATGCTTTCGGTGGCAGGACGGATACGCGCATGACGTAGAAATTATCGATTATCACTGATATGGCAAAACAAAAACCCGTTCATCCAGGCGAGATTTTGGACCATGAGTTCCTGCGTCCGCATAAGCTGACCCAGTACCGGCTTGCAAAGGACATCGCGGTTCCCGCACGGCGGATTAACGAGATCATTCACGGGACACGGTCCGTTTCTTCCGACACCGCCCTGCGTCTCGCGCGTTATTTCGGCACCACCCCGCAGTTCTGGCTGAACCTGCAAATGCACTATGACCTTGATTGCGTGCAGGATGCCGTCGCGAAACGGATCGAGCGGGACGTGTCCGTGTTCGCAACCGCCTAGGCCCGGGATGCGAAAACCCTCGGTTCGCGCCGAGGGTTTTCGATTTAGGTCAACCTTAGCCACCAACTATTGACAAAAGGGCGTTTTTGTGGTATTTTTATCAGTCGTAAACACGACGCAATTCCTACCCGTATGGGCAGGTGGCGCATCCGCAAGGGTGCGTAACGGTGCTCGCCTCCACACCATCCAAGGAGGTATTCAGCAAGTCAGGAGGTGCCGAATGGCATCTGTCACCGTCGGTATCAAGAGCGGCCCCAGCAAGTACGACCTCATGCTCGCGCTGTTCGAGCGCAGCATGAACAATCTCCGTCCCGTCACCTTCATCCTCAAGTCGACCGACAAGTCGAACTGGTGGGTGGAGAACAAGAAGCTGACGCTCCACATCACGGAGGTCGGTATCAAGGACGGGTCGGGTCAGAGCTGGTGCTTCCGTGGCCAGTCCGAGGATGGAACCTACCACAAGGGGTGGTTCCGCACGGACACCCGCGAGGGCACCATCGGGGTCGAGCCCCCGCCGCCGCACGTGCTCGATGCTTACGAGCGGATGGGGACGCAGCGCGTCCTCGAAGACCTCAAGACGAAGTACGGTCGATAGACCGTCGACTCGCGCACCCGCGCGGCAAAGAGCCATCTGCTCAATGCCCCGTAGGTGCGCTCTTTGTTATCCCGATTGTTTCCCCTGTTCGTCCCTTGAATTTCCGCGCTCGGACGGCTACCCTTCACCCACTCCATATGTTGAAAGTGGTCGAAAGCGCGTGCGCGGGGAATCCGGACAAGGTGTGCGACCAGGTGGCCGAGGCCATCGTGGACGAGTGTTTGCGTCGCGATCCGAAGGCATCAGTGGACCTGTGCGTGATGGGGTCCCACGGGATGATGATGGTGGCCGGGGAACTGGATTCCGCGGCGGATTTCGACCTGTCCGCGCTTGCGAAGAAGACGTATGCGGAGATCGGCTACACGGACGAGATCGAAGTGTTCGTGAACGTGGAAAAGCCGTCCGACGAGATGCGCAAGGCGCCGCGCGGCGCGTCCGACCTGGTGGTGGTGCGCGGGTACGCCACGCGCGAGACGCGCGAGCGGCTGCCGCGCGCGGTCGTCTACGCGCACGAGCTGTCACGCCGCCTTGATGACCTACGACGGCTCGACCCGGCGTTCTCCTGGCTGCGGCCCGACGGCAAGGTGCAGGTGACGCTAGACGGCGCGCGCGTGGCGGGTGTCACCGTGCTCGCCTCCCACGCCCGCAACATGGCGCCGCGTGACGTGCAGGGCGCGCTCATCGAACGCCTCATCGTGCCCGTGTTCGGCGTGGAGCCGCCGCAGATGTCCGTGAATCCCATCGGGCCGTTCACCGCGCACGGGTTCCGGGCCGACTCGGGGATGAGCGGGCGCAAGGCGGCATCCGACACGTACGGCGGCCTGGTGCCAGGATTCGATACCCCCATGGCCGGAAAGGATCCGTACAAGGCGTCCCGGTGCGGCGCATATCTCGCCCGCACGTGCGCCCGATCGTTCGTTGACCAGGGCCTATGCGATGCGGCCACCGTCACGGTCGCCTATGCGCTCGGACGCGCCGAACCCGTTGCGATCGAGGTGCGGGGGGTCGGGGAAAAGGCCCAAGGCGCGAAGATGGACCTCACGGCCGCGGCGAAACGGGCATTCGATTTCCGGCCCGAGGCCATCGTGGAAAGGCTAAGCCTTGAGAGGCCGATGTACCGCGACCTGTCCGTCTATGGCGCGTTCGGACGCCCGGGCACGCCCTGGGAAGACGCCGCCATGAACGCGGCGT
Source organism: Patescibacteria group bacterium (assembly GCA_004297215.1). Taxonomy (NCBI): domain Bacteria; species Patescibacteria group bacterium. The sequence goes on along the minus strand of SCUM01000001.1, from coordinate 383,429 downwards.
GACTATGGTAGAATGACGCAGGAATGCCCCCTGCGTCATTATGATTTTCACCTGGCTCGTGATCGCCATGCTCCTCACGCTCGCCGGCGCCGCGGTGGCGGTGTTCGCGCAGGATGCCGAGCAAAAGCACGACGAGGAGCTGGCCTATGAGGACCGCATCGGGGAGCAGCAGGACGCCATCGCGCTCGCGCGGTGCGACGTCGATCCGCCCTGCCGCGACTCGCACGCGAAGGCCGGCGAGCGCGTGCGCGCGCACAAGGCGAGGAAACGCGTTTCATGAACGACCGCCTGCCCGTCCACGCTCTCATCCTCGCCTTTGCCGTCGTCCTCGGCTCTACGGCCCTGTTCGCCTTGCCCGATCCCGATCGCGCCAAAGGCCGCTCCGACGACGGGCGCTTTACGGCCGCGGGTCCGTTCTCCTCCATCCGCGTGGAGCGAATCTCCGATCGCGTCGCAAGCGCCGGCGTCGCGCCCGCGTATCGGGTGACGGTCGACGAGGCGGCGCCCATGCGTCCATACGAGGTCGCGTTGGCGTACGACCCGGACTGGGCCGCGAAGCGGTTCCCCGGAGCCGCCCTCGCCTTGTGGGGGTACGATCCGGCCGCGGGGGCGTGGCGTCGCGCCGCGTCGCAGGACGACCGCGCCGACGGACGTCTCATGGCGGACGCGGCCGCCGGCCTGTCGGACTGGACCGCGGCCCCGGCCGATCCAGGCCCCGCTTCGACGGTCTCGCCCGCGCTCCTCGACGCCCTCCTTTCGTTCCCGCCTTCCGGCACCGTCGGGTACGAGGCGTTTTCCGCGGTCGCGGAGCCGGGCAGCGAGGACTTTTTCCTGGTCGCGGAGCCGCTCTCGCGTGGCGGGTGTGGTGGCGCGTTCGTTCGCGGACGCGAGATCGTCGCCACGAAGGAGGTCGCCGAGCCGACCGGGATCACGCGCGTGGCGGTGCGGTTCCAGGGAGGGACCGGATGTCCTCCCGACGCCCCGCTCGCGCCTTCGCCGTAGCATCGCGTCAGGCGGATGTGCTATACTTTTCCACAATCACATCACCCCACCACATCCCTATGGCCACCCGAAGAATCAGCACGACCAGCGCGCGCCGCCGCACGCATGCCCGCCGCAGCCTTGACGAAGGCGGGCCCATGTCGCTCCTGCAGGGCCCCGACGAACCTACGATCGAACCGCCGCCGGGTCCGCAGCTAGCCTATGGTTGCAGCGACTGCCACCATCTCCCGCTGGGCCCCAACCGCCTGTTCCTTGCCATGGCCGCGGTCATGCTCGTGCTCTCGGGAGCCGTGTTGGTCTCGAGCATGGACATCGCGTCGCTCTCGAGCCAGGTGAACGCCTTCAACGGTCAGGCCGTTTCGGCCCGCTAGTATGACGTCGTCCCGTCGTCTCTCCCTTGGCCTTGCCGGATTGCTGCTCCTCGGGGCAGGATGTGCGCCAGTGGGATCGCCCGCCGGGCTCTCCGGGAGCGATGCCGTCGAGATCACCCTCCCTCCGGCCTCCGTCCCGACCCAACCCGAACCAACCCCCGTTGTGACCGAACAACCAGCCACCCTTACGGCTCCCGGCGTGCTGCCGGACGCCGAGATCACCGGAAAGGTCGTCCGCATCCACACGGAAAAGGGCGACATCACGTTCGAGCTGTACCCCAAGTCCGCGCCGCTCGCCGTCTCAAACATGGCGTATCTCGCCGGCCTCGGCTTTTACGACGGGGTCACGTTCCACCGCCGCGTGGAAGGGTTCGTAATCCAAGGCGGCGACCCGTACTCGCGCACGCTTCCGCCGGGCGACCCGCGCATCGGCACGGGCGGCCCCGGCTACCGGTTCGCGGATGAGCTCAAGGACGACTTCCGGTACGATCGCGGGATCGTGGCCATGGCCAACTCCGGCACGAATACCAACGGCTCCCAATTCTTCATCATGCTCGCGGATTACCCGCTCCCCAAGAACTACACCATCTTCGGCAAGGTCCTTTCCGGCATGGACGTGGTGGACAAGATCAAGGTGGGCGACAAGATGGTGAAGGTAACGGTGGAAGACAAGAAGTAAGGACCAAGGAATCAAGGTTTTTAAAGGACCAAAGGACACGTGAAAGGACTCAAGGCTGAAAGATGAAGGCTTAAACCTTCATCTTTCTTTTTTTCGTCCTTTTTCGTTTCCTTTGGTCCTTGGTTCTTCCGGCCTTGGTCCTTTCCCGCTATGCTGCAGACACATGAAACGCCTCCTTTTGCTTTCCGCCGCCCTGGCGCTTGCCGGCGCCGGATGCATCCGCGTCCCGGAGCCCCCGCCCACCGTGGCCGACGCGGCGCCGCCTTCCATCCACGTCCCGATTCCCGATGAAGTGCGCGGGTTGTATTGGACCGCCCAGACCGCGGGCACGAAGCGCGCCGACGAGCTGCTCGGATACATGAAGGGAAGCGGGATCAACGCCGTGGTCATCGACCTCAAGATGGACGACGGGGAGCTCGCCTTCGCGCCGCTTGACCTGTCGCTTGCGCCGTACGCGCAGGAAGAGCCGGCCATCCCCGACCTTGAGGCGCTTCTCGGTCGGCTGAAAGACGCCGGCATCTACCGCATCGCGCGCGTGGCCGTGATGCGCGATAGCGCGTATGCCGCGGCTCATCCCGAGGTCGCGTTCCGCTATCCGCGCGGCTCCCTCTGGCGCGACAACACCGGCGCGGCCTGGGTGGACCCGGCCGATCCGGGCGTCGCGACGTATGCGCTCGCGCTCGCTCGCGAGGCGTACGCGCGCGGGTTCGACGAGATCCAGTACGACTACGTGCGCTTCGCCTCCGACGGCGCGCTCTCGGCCATCCGTTATCCGGTGTACGACGGGAAACAGACCAAGGTGGAGGTGATGCAGGGATTCTTCAAGACGCTCGGGGAAGGATTGAAAACCGATGGAATTCCCGTGTCGTTCGACCTGTTCGGGATGACCTTCGAGAGCGTCGACGATTTCAACATCGGCCAGCGGCTGGTGGACGCGTTCCCGTACGTCGATTTCGTCTCGCCCATGACCTACCCGTCGCACTACGCCGTCGGATTCCAGGGATACAAGAATCCGGCGCTCTACCCGTACGAGGTTCCCAAGCATTCGTTCGACTCTGGCAAGGCGATGCTCGAAGCGCTCGGCATCCCGCCCGAGGCGTATGCGCGAAAGTTGCGTCCATGGATCCAGGACTTCGACATCGGCGCCACCTACACCGCGGCGCGCATCGAAGCGCAGATCAAGGCCGCCCGCGACGCCGGCGCGTCTGGTTGGATGATCTGGAACGCGCGGAACGTGTATGAACCCGCCGATTACCTCGAGGAATGATATAATCCGTCCATGCCCCGCCTCATCACGGAGAAGTCGTTCTACCAGTACCTCAAATGCCCCAATTGGGTGTATTTCAACGCGCATGCGGACGAGCTGGCGCCGCATGAGCCGCTCCTCGAACTGCTCACCACCCAGGGGCTCATCCATGAGAAGCAGCGTGAACTGCTTGAGGGCCGTCCGGACGTGGCCGAGGTCATGTACGAGGATCCCGAGGACGGATTCATGCAGACCCTGGCGTTCATGAAGGAGGGAAGAGCCACCATCTATCGCGCCGTGCTCATCGATAAGCATTGGATCGGCACCCCCGACGTGCTCGAAAAAGTGGAAGGGCGTTCGCGCCTGGGCGACTGGTATTACGTGGCGGCGGATTTCAAGGGCGCGCGGGAGATGCGCGACGATTTCGCGTTCCAGGGCTGCTTCTACGCGGAGCTGCTCGAACGCGTCCAAGGGGTGAAGCCGCAGCGCGGGTACGTCATCACGCCCGACAAGACGGTGCTGCCATACGACATCGGCGCGTTCGAGGGCGAGTACGCGCTGACCCTCGACGAGATCGAGCGCATCGTCTCCGGGGAGAAGCCGGCGCACTTCGTGACGAGCGGGTGCAAGCAGTCGCCGTGGTTTCCGAAGTGCAAGGGGATCTCGGAATCTTGCAACGACCTGTCGCTCTTGAATCGCGTGTGGCGGGAAGAGGTGGCGGCGCTTTCCGCGGCCGGCGTGAAGACGATCGACGAGCTGGCCGCCTCGTCCGTCGAGACCTTGTCGCATCGCGCGCCTGGCGTGCGGCACGAGCGCATCGAGCGCATGCGCGACCAGGCCGTGGCGCTCAAGAAGGGGACGCATCTCATCACGGGCATGGTGGATTTCCCGGTCGGGAAGCGCGCCGTGTACTTCGATATCGAGAGCGACCCGCTGCGCGACCTCGACTACCTGTTCGGCGTCCTCGTCGTCGATGGGAACCAGAGCGAATACCGGTCCTTCTTCGCGTCGAGCCCGGAGGACCAGGAGCGCATGTGGCGCGACTTCACCGGGTTCCTCGAGAGCGAGTTCGACACGCCGGTGTACCATTACGGCACGTTCGAGGCCGACGTGCTCCGCCGGTTCGCGGCGCGCTACGGCACGAGCGCCATCGCGCGCGAGGCCATGGAACGCAACCTCATCGACGTCAACATGGCGCTGCGCCCCGCGGTGATCTTCCCGCTCACCTTCTACAGCCTGAAGGACATCGCGAGTTATCTCGGCTTCACCTGGCGCGCGGAAGACGCCTCGGGAGCCAACTCCGTGATCTGGTTCGAGAAATGGCTGGGCACCAAGGACGACGCGCTCAAGCAGAAGATCCTGGACTACAACGAGGATGACGTACGCGCGACGTGGAAGCTGAAGGAATGGTTACAAGAAAACTGCCGATAATATGAAACAGGTGATCAAACACGAACTCGCCATCGCGTTCACGGTCGGAGCCGTGCTGCTCGTCATCTCGGTTATCGGAGTGATGGCTTCGCGCCGCGCCCCGGATGTCCGTTCCCAGACGGGCATCGACCCGTACAAGCCCATGCCCGCTCCGGAGTTCGCGCGACCTGTCCCGAAGGAATAGCCTATGGCCGAGATTTCCGAACGCCGGCTGCTCCTCCTGTTCGTCGCGGCGCTCGCGGTCATCGCCGCCGCGGCGACCTTCGCGATCCGCACGGCCAAGGCGCCCGAAACCGTGGCGCTCATGGAGCTGCCGCTCGCCACGCAAGAACCGTTCAACCGCCCGGCGACCGAGGCGTGCGAGGCGGCGGGAGGCACGGTGAGGTACGAGCGCGTGAGCGAGTGCTTCGATACGCCCGACGTGCACGACGCCTGTTCGTTTCCCGGCGTGATCTGCTTTACCGACGGGAGCGGCGCCACCTGCCGCGAAGCGCGTGCGTCGTATTGCGTGTGCGCCACGGACGACCAATGTCCGTCCGGCTACGAGTGCGAAGGGCCGTCCAAGGGGGAGAAGCGCTGCCTCCAGACGAGTCCCGGCAAGCCGATCAAGGCCGTCCCGATGTACCGTTGATATGCGTTTACGACCGATGCTCATCATCGTCCCGCTCTCCGTCGCCGCCCTCGCGGCGGCCGTCGTGAACCGCGTGGTCATCGCGGACTATTTCCGTTCGGCCATGCAACCGGAGCTTCCGCCTGCGGTGAGCTTCGAGGATGTGACCGTTCAAGAGGCGGTAAGGCCTCAGGCAGACAAGGCCCCAGCAGCCGTGCCGGCATCGGAAGTCAAACCGGCGAAATCTCCCCTGAAGCCTTCAATGCCTGAGGCCTTAACGCCTCTCCCAACCTCCTTCAACCTCGCCGTCCCGTTCACCTCCCAGGCGCCGCTCGCGATCTGGGACGAGGTGCATGAGGAAACCTGCGAGGAGGCGAGCCTGCTCATGGTGGACGCGTTCTACGACGGCCGGACCTCTTTCGACCCCGACGGGGCGGACAAGGAGCTCCTTGCCATCGTCGATTTCGAGAACAAGCAGTTCGGGTACTTCGAGGACACGACCGCGGCGGAGACGGGGGTCATCGCCAGGAAATTCTTCGGGTACGAGACGGCCGAGGTCGTCAAGGCGCCGACGGTCGAGGACATCAAGCGCGAAGTGCGCGCCGGGCACCCGGTCATCATGCCGGCCGCGGGCAGGGAATTGCATAATCCGTACTTCAAGCAGCCGGGCCCTCTCTACCACATGATCGTGATCCGCGGCTGGACGGAGGAGGGGTTCATCACGAACGATCCAGGGACGCGACGCGGGGAGGGATACGTGTATCCGTTCGAGACGATCATGGATGCCATGGACGACTGGGACGCGGAAGAGGGCGGCCTTTCGGGAGCGAAGCGCGTGCTGGTGATCGAGCCGAATTCCTGACATGTCCGTCCCCGCCGCCATCTCCGTCGCCCAATACCTCGACCTGGTGAACGACCGGCTGCGCGAGGTGCCTTCGGACGTGGGCGTGGAAGGGGAGGTGTCGGATTTGCGCGTAAGCCACGGCAAGTGGGTGAGCTTCGACCTGAAGGACGCCGAAGCCGGAGCGGTGCTCAAGTGCTTCATGACCGTGTGGCAGCTGTCCGTGCCGCTTGAGGACGGGATGCGCGTGCGCGTGACCGGGGGAGCCAAGGTGAGCCCCAAGTTCGGCAAGTTCCAGATGGACGTGCGGGCGGTCGAGCTCGTCGGCGAAGGGGCGCTCAAGCGGGCGTACCTCGCGCTCAAGGCGAAACTCCAGGAAGAAGGGCTGTTCGACGGCGCGCGCAAGCGGCCGCTCCCGCGGTTTCCCGAGCGCGTCGGGCTCATCACCTCGCGCGAGGCCGCGGCGTACGGCGATTTCCTGCGCGTGCTCGGCAACCGCTGGGGCGGGGTGGATGTGCTGTTTTCGAGCGTGCACGTGCAGGGCGCAAGCGCCGTGCCCGAGATCCTTGCCGCGTTCGCCCATTTCAACGCGCTCCCCGAGGCGGAGCGTCCCGACGTGCTCGTGCTCACGCGCGGCGGCGGCGGGCTGGAGGACCTGCACGCGTTCAACGACGAGTCCGTGGCCCGCGCCGTGTTCTCGTGTCGGATTCCCGTCGTCGTCGGGATCGGCCATGAGCGCGACGAGTCGCTGTGCGACTACGTGGCGGACGTCCGGGCGTCCACGCCGAGCAACGCGGCCGAGCGCGTCTGTCCGAGCCGCGAGGAGGTGCGCTATGAGGTCGAAAGTATGGCGCGCCACGTCGAGACGCGCCTGCGCGAGAAGCTCGACGCGCATCGACGGACGGTCGGCCACGTGGCATCAGCCGCCGGAGCGTTCGTGTCTCGGGAGCGCGAGCGGCTCTACGCGACCGTCTCCGCCTTCGACGGCGCGGCCGGACGTTGGATCCCGCGCTTGCGCGAGCGCGTGTTCGGGGGCGAACGGCTGCTGAAGAACGTCGACCCCACGCGCGTGCTCGCGCGCGGGTACGGGATCGTGAGCGTGGGCGGCCACGTGGCCCGCGACGCGTCCGCCCTTGAGGTGGGAGCCGAAGTCGAGGTACGATTGGCGCGCGGGCGCTTTGACGCCGACGTGACGCGGATTAACGGGAAGGGGAAGCAGAGGTTGATATGATGTCAGCGCCTTCGGCGTGAGTGGCCCTGACGGGTCGTCGGTGCAGCCTGCGGCTGCGTTCGTCGCCGACGCCATCAGGCCCAAACGCGCCGCAGCGCACCAACACGCAGTACCAACAAACTATGGCAAAGAAAGCCGTCAATTTCGCCAAAGCCTTCCAGGAGCTGGAAGCCATTACCGAGTGGTTCGAGCGCGACGAAGCCGACCTCGACGAGGGGCTCAAGAAGTTCGAGCGCGGGCTCGAGCTCGCCGCCGCCTGCAAGGAAAAGCTTTCAGAGGTGGAGAACAAGGTGCGCGAGATCAAGGCCAAATACGAATCCGTCTGACCCTATGTCCCTCATTCTCCGCTGGATCCTCAATGCGCTCGCGCTCATCGTCATCGCAAACGTCGTCCCAGGATTCGGCGTGGACGGGTTCTATGCGGCGCTCGTCGCGGCGCTCGTGCTCGGCCTCGTGAACGCGCTCATCCGGCCCCTCCTGTTCATCCTCACGTTGCCGGTGACCGTCCTCACGCTCGGAGCGTTCGCGTTCGTGATCAACGCGCTCATGATTTGGCTCACGAGCACCATCGTGAAAGGGTTCCACGTTTCCGGGTTCCTTCCCGCGTTCATGGCCGCGTTCCTGCTCTGGGTCGTGAGCATGGGCACCAACTGGCTTATCAAGCACGCAAAAGAAACATGACCGGTAAGCCCACCTTCGTCCTGTCCCTCGGCGGATCCATCGTGGCGCCCAAGGGCGGCATGGACACCGAGTTCCTCAAGGGGTTCCGCGAGCTCATCCTGCGCCACGTCTCGCGGGGATGGCGGTTCCTCATCGTCGTCGGCGGAGGGGCGACGGCGCGCGCGTACCAGGACGCGGCGCGCAAGATGGGCAACCTCACCCGCGATGACCTCGACTGGCTGGGCATCCACGCCACGCGCATGAACGGCCACCTGCTGCGCACCCTCTTCCGCGACGTGGCGCACCCGGCCGTCATCAAGGATCCCACGCGCGCGCCCACGCGCTGGGCGAAGCCGGTCATGATCGGCGCCGGATGGAAGCCTGGGTGGAGCACCGACTACGTGGCCGTGCGCCTTGCCAAGCGCCTAGGCACGGATTTCATCGTGAACCTGTCCAACATCGACTACTTGTACGACAAGGATCCGGGCAAGCACAAGGATGCCGAGCCCGTCATGCGGATCGGCTGGAAGGAGTTCCGCAAGATGGTGGGAGAGGAGTGGGACCCGGGCATGAACGTCCCGTTCGACCCGGTGGCCGCGAAGCTCGCCTCCGCGTCCAGGATGAAAGTGGCCATCGTGAACGGCACGGACCTCAAGAATCTCGACGCGCTCCTCTCCGGGCATCGGTTCACGGGGACCATGGTCGGGGGTTGACGCCCTCCCGGCCCTTGGGTATAGTGCCGGGGCAATTGGATCGCCAAAGACAACGGGCCGAAGGTCCTGAGCGAAAGCGAAGGATCCGAGATAAGTCCCGTCGAGGCCAGCCTCCCCGCCGTTTGGCGCGTGTCTTCTGCGATTCGTTCGCAGAATTTTCTTTAATACACCTAAAGGTCGATACCTATGGCCAAAACCAGGGCTCAAAAGGAAGAGGCCCTTTCCGGGCTCGTCGACAAGCTCGGCCGCATGAAGGCGGCGGTGTTCACCTCGATCGCGGGGTACACCATGGGCGACGCCGACGCGCTGCGCGCAAAGGGGCGCGAGACCGGCGTCGAGCTCACCGTGGCGAAGAAGACGCTTCTTCAGAAGGCGCTCGAACAGTCGGGCCTCAAGGTCGAAAAGGGGGCGCTCTCCGGTTCCATCCTCGCCACCTTCGGCATGGAGGACGAAGTGGCTCCGGCCAAGCTCGTCGCGGACCTCGCGAAAGGCAAGGATAAGGAAGGGATCCAAATCGTCGGCGGCATCCTGGAAGGGAAGTTCGTCGGCGCGGACGCCATGAAGGCGCTCGCGAAGCTCGAGAGCAAGCAGGCGCAGCGCGGCCGCGTCGTGGGCACCATGTTCGCTCCCGTGTCCGCCTTCGTCCGCGTGCTGGAAGCGATCCGTGTGAAGCAGGCGGCTTAACTAAAGTGCGTAGGTGGTAGTTGGTAGGTGGTAGGACAAAAATCCTCCATACTACCCCCTACCCCCTACTACCTACCCCCTATCGTTATGTCAGACGAAGTGAAAGTCGAGGTCCCGGCGAAGTTCGCCTCCCTCGTGAGCGAGATCGAGAAGCTCTCCGTGCTCGACCTCGCCGAGCTCGTGAAGTGCCTGGAAGCGAAGTTCGGCGTGTCCGCCGCCCCGGCCATGGTGATGGCCGCCGCCGGCGCCGGCGCTGCCGCCGCGGAAGAGAAGTCCTCCTTCGACGTGGAGCTCACCGGCGCCGGTGCCAGCAAGATCGCCGTCATCAAGGCCGTGCGCGAAATCACGGGCCTGGGCCTTGCCGAGGCCAAGGGGATCGTGGATGCCGCCCCCAAAGTGGTGAAGGCCGGCGTCGCGAAGGCCGAGGCCGAGGAAATGAAGAAGAAGCTCGAGGAAGCCGGCGCGCAGGTGACTTTGAAGTAACAATCCTGTTACTTCAAAGTCATCCTGAGGCCACCTCGAGGCCGAAGGATCTCGAGAACCGCCCCCTGCAGGGCGGTTTTTCGTTTGACATGGATTGCGGTTGGGCGTATTGAACGTGGGCACTTGAACGAGGAGGACACATGTTCGGTTCATCAGAGAAGGAGAAGGCACGGGCGTACGTCCAGTCGCGCGGGCACGAGTCCGTCACGGTCGCCGGCCTGACGCCGGAGGAGATCGCGAAGCTGGATGCCGCCATGACCGTCGGCACCTGCTGGGTCCGAAAAGGGGAGGACGGCCAACTGCAGTTCTCCGAAGCGCACCTCCCGGCCCCGGACCCGATCGAGGACGAGCGGATGCGTCCGTTCTGGCAGCCGTTCATTTCGGGCAAAGGCTCGATTCAGATCGAGATGTTCGATGAGCAGAGGATGAAGGCCAGCTGCCTCCCGAAAATCACCGTCGAGTACGTCGGCGCGGGCGATCGGGAGCCGAAAAGCTACGAGCGCAACGCCTCGAAGCTCCGATCCTACGGGTTCGAGTGCATGAGGTCGCAGCGCGAGGAGGGGAGCGGGCGGTACATCGAGCAGTGGATCCTCTTCACCTCCTACCACGCGAAAGGGCCGCTGAAGGAGGCGATGGAGGCGAAGAAATCCACGAATGAACAGGTGGATGCCGCCGTCGCGTTCCTCTGTCAGCACGTGCACTTCGGATCCCTCGACGTGTGCGTGCAACGCGCCGCGCTCGTCTTCGATTGACGCGACCCCGCCTCGACCAAGAAGCGGGATCTTTTTTACATGATGTCCGTTGCGCAACGCCGCCCCCCGCGGGTCGGTTTTGCTTATGGCTGCGCCGTGGGGCGGAAGCCGTAGAGCGCATCGCCCGTGAGCACATAGATGGTGCCTTCCTTCTCGTCCACGAACAGGTCGCGTGATTGCGCGAACGCGTCAGCGACGTATTGGGCGAGGAGCGTCCCGTCTTCCTTGGCGAACACGAGGACGCGGCGCTGCGAAGGCTCGAGCACGTACAGCCGCTCGCTTTCGAACGAGGTCCAGACGTCCTGCGCGTCGGCCATGGCGGGCTCCGCCCCCCGCAGGTCCCAGCCGGATTCCCCTCCGTTCACGAAGCGCAGGAGGTCGCTCCCCGTGAGCACGTACACGTATCCGTCCACGGCAAGGCCGCGCGCGTCGGCGAGCGAAGAGGTCTTGGAGCGGATCCATCCGCTCGGCTGCCCGAATCCCGACGTGGTGCTCGGGAACTTCAGCACCTGCGCGTCGCCGAGCGACACGGAAAGGACGTAGAGGCGTCCGCCGTATGCCGTGAGGTCCTTCCAGGCGGCGTCCGCGGCCGGGGCAAGGGAGGTGACCTTCATCTGGGCGTCGGACAGGACGAGCTCTGACACGCCCGGACGGTCGTCGAGGAACGCCACGGTTGCGTCCTCGACGGACGCCTTCAAGGCGACGCCCACGGCCGAGGCGGGAACGGGCAGGGGTTCCGCGGCGCCGGAGGATGGATTCACCCGCAGGATGCCCTTGTCGGCGCCAAACAGGTAGAGATGCGTCCCGTCGCCGACGACCGCCCGGGCGTCCAGGGCCGAAGCGATCCGGGGAGGATCCGGCAGGCGCACCACGCGGCGCAGCCGGTCGAGCGCCGCCGTCACGTCCTGCTCGATGCGCCGTCCGGCCTCCCGCCGCTCCGGCGTGTCGAGCGCGAGTTCGCGAAGGTCCGCAAGCGCCTCGCCGTAGAGGAGCCGGGCGCGGTCCTCGTCGCGATAGATCGCCGCGGCTGCCGCCTGGTCGCGCAGCTCTTCCACGGCGCGCATACGCTCGTTAAACGCCTCCTGGACCTCGCGTCTCGCCTGCGTTCGCGACAGCGCCGCGAGGCTGATGCTAAGCGCCGCGAGCACGCAGAAGGCCGCGATCGCGAGCCTCCGGCTCGTCCTGGGCAGGTCTCGCAGGCGCAGGACGAGTCCGCTCACCCGTTCGCCCATCCGCTCCTTAGGCTCGCGCACGATGCGCGCCCGGGCGTCCCCGCGCGGCGCGTTTGCGGCCGTGTGTCCGACGAGGGAGAGGGCGGCGCGGGAGGCGGAGCGCGCGGCGCGTCGCAGCCATCCCGCCGGGCGCGGCATGCCGGGCTCTTCCGGGGCGCGGGGGCGCAGGAGACGGCGGGCCAGGGCGAACAGCGCGCTTCCGCGCGGCGCCTGGTCCTCGATGAGGCGGTCGGTCCGCTCGCGCGATTCCACCAGCCGGTCGAGCGACACCTCGGAGCGGGGCTTGGCCTGCTCCACGGCCGGCGCCGCCTCTTCGGCCTGCGCGCGCAGCACCAGGATGGAAAGCACGTCGTTGAAGGCAAAATACTGGCGGATCCTCGCGGCTGCCCCGATGGGCGGGAGCGAGGAGAGCACCCCGCACAGCTCGTCGTTGCCGATGGCGGGAGCGAGCTCCTTGCTCGACAGGCAGAATACGTCGCCGGGGCGCAGCTCCCCGTCAAGCACCACGGCGAACGGCTTTTCCCAGGTGGGGAGCGCCTGCTCCGTCTGGATGCTGCGGGTGAGGTTGAACGCCTGGTAACGGTTGTCCTGCGTGCGGTGCAGGAACATCGCCGTGAGGTCGCCGGTGCCGGAGAGGTACATCTCCGACCCGCAGGCGATCCCCACGAGCGCCCGGAAGTCGCGGATGGGAAGGGTCCACTCGGTGGTGCGCACCAGCTCGGAAATGGCGGCGTTCATCGCGCCAAGGAACGCCTCGAAGCTGTGCTGGGGGTGGTCGCCCATGCCGAAGGAGGCGGCCAGGCGGTCCAGATGCTCCTCCACCAGGCGGCACGCGAGGTTGGCGTCCGGAGACGGCCGCTTGGTCGCGGTCACGCACAACGCGAAAGCGAACCCGTCTCGTCCGTGCAGCGGGGTAAGGGTGAGGCGCGGGGCGGACGGGCTCGGGCTCGGATCCGCGTACGTGCCGGCTTTCAGGTAAGATTCCTTGGGAGCCATGGGTTGCCCGATTCAAGGCGGTGTGCAAGGATTATACCCGAGAAGGAGCTTGTCGCAATGCAACGAACGTCCTCCCTGTGCCTTCGCACGAGTTCAAGCTTGAACAGCTGTTTGGCTCAAAGACCCGCGCCCGCCTGCTCGGGCTGTTCTTGATGAATCCGGAAACCTCTTATTTCGTCCGCGAGCTTACCAGGAAGATCGACGCCCAGCTCAATTCCGTGCGCCGGGAGCTCAAGAACCTCGTGGAGCTCGGCCTGGTGGTCGAGAAGGTCGGCGCCATCCCCAAGCCGGGAGCCTCGCTCGCCGAGAAGAAGAAGTACTACATCGTGAACGCCGACTTCCTCCTGTTCGAGGACCTGCGGGGGATGTTCAAGAAGATGCAGGTGCTCCTGAAGAAGATCCTCGTGAAGGAGTTGGAGAAGAAGGGGAGCATCGAGTATTTCGCGCTCACCGGGCGGTTCGTGGACCGCAGCGACGTCCCCACGGACATCGTCATCGTCGGCGGCATCGATCCCTCCGAGCTCCAGCGCGTCGTCGGCCAGTTCGAGGCGGATTTGGGCCACGAAGTGAACTATACGCTGCTCCCGAAGGAAGAGTTCCTGTACCGCCGGCAGATCGCCGACCGGTTCCTCATGTCCATCTTGGGCGGGGAGAAAATCGTGATGGTGAATACGCTCGGCGTATGACGTCTTTGGTGATTTCTGCTCAGGATATCCGTCGCATTTCGATCGGATGGATGGAGGACGGGAAGCTCGCACGGACGACCGAAGTGGAAGCCGAACCGGAGCGGTATCTCGCGGCCATCGACGAGACGCTGGCCTCCTGGGGGTGCGATCTCGCGGATGCGGGCCGCGTGTGCGTCGTGACGGGTCCGGGGGCCTTCACGGCAAGCCGCATGTCCGTGACGATCGCGAACGCGATCGCGTTTGCGCGGAACATTCCCGTGTTCGGCATCGCGAATGAGGAAAAAAAGAGCCTTGAACAATTGATGGGTTCAGGGGCGTTCAACCGTCCAACACCGGGTGTTGGATTCGTAAGCCCTGTGTATGACCGACCCCCCAACATCACCTTGCCCAAATCCTCAAACGTTATACCCTATATATCAAACTCCTAATCCCTAAGCCCAACGTATGAACCCGACGGTCAACGTGTTCCAAGAAACCCTCCTAAGCGTGTGGACGAACATCACCCTGGCGTTGCCAAACGTCCTGGCGGCCGCGGTCGTGTTCGTGGCCGGCCTCGTGGTGGCCGCCATCCTAAGCCATGTGGTGCTTAAGGCGGTGGAGCTGCTGCGGCTCGACGAACTCGTGTCCAAGCTTGAGCTCAAGGCCGCGCTCGAACGCGTCGGGCTGCGCCTGCACGTGGGCCGCCTGCTCGCCTGGATCGTGCGCTGGTTCTTCATCATCGTGTCCCTCATCGCGGCCACCGACATCCTCGGCTGGGAGCAGATCACGGATTACTTGAAGCAGGTGGTGATCTACATCCCGAACGTCATCATCGCCGTGGTCATCCTCTTGGCCGGAATCCTGCTCGGCAACTTCGTCCGCTCGGTGGTGAAAAGCGCCGTGGAAGCGGCCCAGCTCGCCTCGGCGGATTTCCTCGCCGGCCTCGCCAAGTGGGCGATCGTGGTGTTCAGCTTCATGGCCGCCCTGGTGCAGCTGCAGATCGCGACGGCCATCATCAACACGCTGTTCACGGGCCTGGTGGCCATGCTCGCGCTCGCCGGCGGCCTCGCGTTCGGCCTGGGCGGCAAGGAGCATGCGCACCGCGTGCTCGAGCAGCTCCGCAAGGACCTCACGAGCGAGAAGTAAGATACTCGCAACGGCCAAACCGCCCTTGTAAATAGGGCGGTTTTTCGATAACATCCTTGATTATATGGAAAGATTCTCACTTATCAGGCACGGGGAAAAGATGAAAGCCGGGGAGGAACGGTCAACCGTTGAGGCGTCCGGCTTAACAGGCAAACAGCAGGCGAGATGGAAGGAAATCTGCGAGCGTCTGCACATTTCTGATCCAGAGGTTACCTATCGCAGTCTCGAGAAGATGGAAACACTTGCACAAGATATTTTTTCATCGCTTCCCGAACGCGCGCTCGTGATTTTTTCGACCACGAACTATCCGCGTACGCGTTTCACAGCGGAATATATCCTAGAATCATTGGAAGACCATATCCGTGAAAGCGGGACCAAGCAGATTTATACGGACACGATAGGGGAGTCGACGACGGATATGGGAATCCGGACGACGGGAACGTCCGACATGCCCAAAGAAGCTCCAGGCATGTTGCAACTCATGCAGCGGATCGCGCAGCAAGACCAGGAAGACGATAAGGAGTTGAGCCAATATATCTCGAGTGCGGGAGGAGGAAAAGGCCATGCACGGGAGATGGAATTATTTTTTACTGCGGTCAATCAGGATCTTGCTCGTGAGGACTCAATCTTGAAGAAGAGGGCAGCGCAGTTGCGTGAGGAGGTGCTGAAATTAAAAGAGGTCGTGCACGCGAATGAGGGACTCCCCATCTTCTTTTACGGCGTAGGCCACATGTCGAGCTTAGTTGCGCTTGATGTGGCGCTCAATGGCCGCACGCATTACGACAGAGAGGACGAAATACCGGCCCCGCTCTCTCTCGTAGAGGCGAATATGCGTGTATGAATCCCGTACGATTTTCCTATCCGCATCCGCCTTTGCCCGAATCCAAGACATGGCTCGTCGCTCAGAGGCCGGGGACGCCAGCGTTTCTGGATCCTTACATGAAGGTATGGGCCGATCAGCACATCGAGCGTTACTACCGCTTTTCCCTCCTGTTCGCGGATGGATATTGGCTATACCAGGGAGAGACATCCTTCATCAAACTGAACGTCCGCATGTTCGGATATTCCGTACTGGATTATTTCTTGTCGGGAAAAAACTTCAGAATGTATCTTCGGCGTTGGGACAAGGTCAAAGCGCAATCCGATCGCTTGTGGCATCGATACGGCGGCAAAGCCTTCTCCATGCTGTCTGGAGAGCAATTGGTCGAATTGGTTCACGAGTGCCAGCGGGTGTTGGAAGACATTTGGGCGGTTTCGCCATTGGCAGCCATGATCGGGGACATGGCGACCGACTGGACGAACTGGTGGTTGGAGCAGAAGCGTGTCCCGCTGGATCAACGGCAGGCACATTTTTCAACCCTTTTCCATAGTTCGGAAATTTCCGAAACGGTAAAACGGCAAATCGTTATTTCGAAAAAAATACGCCGGGCCGTCAACAAAAGGAAGGCCGCCGAGCGGTTGGCACGCGCGTTCGCGTATGCCAAGTCGAATTTCAACGGGTACGTCGAGTACTCGGCTGAGGACGTGCTGAGGGATGCCGAAGCTGCACAGAAATTCAACCCGAAGGAACAGAAGGTATTGGCGAAGGCCAAACAGGCCATCTTGAAAAAGCTCGGCGCAAACACGCAGGAACGGAACATTTTCTCGCTCTTTGGGTATTGTCAGTACAACCGCGACGAGCGCATGGCTTACGAACAGCGGCTGTTCGCGTTAATCGACTGGGCGCTAGGCGGGTTGGCGGAAAAATTTGATGTCAGCCACGACGCGTTGAAATATTCGTATGCTGGCGAACTGACGCTGGCGAAACTGCAGGACAAGACGTACAAGGACCTGCTTGGTGCAAGGCGAGACGGTGGCTTGCTCGTGTATTGGGAAAACGGGAAAAAGGGCAGTTACGTGGTCGGTGAAAACGCAAAAAAAATTTTCGATGCTGTTAGAACCGATGAGGGAAAACATGATCAAGTGCGTGGACAGGTCGCGTTCAGGGGGAAGGCAAGGGGAATCGTGCGGGTCGTTGCGCATCCGAAGGAGGCAGTACCCGATGAGCCGTTCGTCCTGGCAATCTCCATGACCTCGCCGGATTTCATGCAGTTTCTCCGTAAGTGCGTCGCTATCGTCACCAACGAAGGCGGCATCACCTGCCATGCGGCAATCTTATCGCGGGAGTTGAAAATACCCTGCATCATCGGCACGAAGATCGCGACCAAGGTGCTCAAGGACGGCGATGAGGTAGAGGTGGACGCGGAGAAGGGAATCGTGACAATCTTGAAACGAGCCTGATCATATGCCTTTCGTGAAACCGTTCGAACAGCTCGGAAAGGAAAATGTCGGCGAAGCGGGAGGCAAGGGGGCGTCGCTTGGGGAGATGACGAAAGCCGGCATCCCGGTGCCGCCGGGATTTGTCGTCGTCGCGGAATCGTTCGATCGGTTTCTTGAGGAGACGGACCTGACCCAGGAAGTGAAGGCGCAGCTCGCCAAGGTGAACTACGAGGACGTGGCTTCCGTAGACCGTGCGTCGCGCGTGCTGCATGACCTCATTCATGACGCGAAGTTTCCCGAGGACCTCGGGAAAGAAATCGAGGCGTCGTTCGCCGCGCTCGGTGCCGAGTTCGTCGCGGTCCGTTCGTCCGCCACAGCCGAAGACTCTTCCGTCGCCAGCTGGGCCGGGGAGCTGGAGAGCTACCTCAACACGACGCACGAGACGCTGCTCGTGAACGTGAAGCGCTGCTGGGCATCATTGTTCACCCCACGCGCCATCGTGTACCGCAACGAAAAGGGGATGGTGGACACGCACGTGTCGGTGGCCGTCGTGGTGCAGAAGATGGTGCAGTCCGAGGTGTCCGGCATCACCTTCACGGTCCACCCCGTGACGGAGGACCGCAACCAGATGATCATCGAGGCGGCTTGGGGCCTGGGGGAGATGATCGTGGGCGGGCAGGTGACGCCGGATTCGTACGTCGTCGACAAGACCGACAAGTCGCTCATCGACGTGAACGTGTCCGAGCAGGAACTCATGATGGTGCGCTCGACCGGCGGGAATGAGAAGATCCCCGTGCCAGCGGAAAAGAAAAACGCGCAAAAGATCTCTCCCGATCAGATCCGCGACATCGGCGGAATCTGCCAGCGCATCGAGGCACATTACGGTTTCCCGTGCGACATCGAATGGGCCATGGAGGGCGGGACGTTTTACATCGTCCAAAGCCGGCCGATCACGACGCTAAGCGGGTCGTGAGGATTGAAGCGTGCCTGAAGGGACGTAGAATTATGACCTTCGAGAAGCTGTATAGCCGTCAATCAACCTTAATCGTGCAGGAAGTCTGGATGCAGACTTTCTTGGTGGATGTCCCGGAGAAGTTCGGGGACACGGCCGTTCCGCGCCCGGCGCTGCTCATCGATTGCGCGGATGGCATCATTGAAATCTGGGTACGCAAGGAGGCGAATACCTGGATCGTCGCGAATGCGGGGCGCGCGTACGGACAAGACCTGGAACTCGTGCGCTCGAAGGTCGCCGAGTATCAAGGGCAATTGTCCGAACTGATGTCGATTTGGGCAATACCCGAGACGACCGTCGCGGGATTCAAGGGTACGCTGCAAAAGACGCGCGTCGCTCTCGCAAATTGGCTCGCGCTGTTTTACGTGATTACCAGCGAGGATTCGCTCCAATCCGCTCGTGACCTGGCGTTGGAGTTGCGCGCCCGCGACACGTTTTTCGTGGACGCTGAAATTTATATCCAAAAGACGCTGGCGGCCTTGCTGCCGGGGAACGAGGATCTCACCTGGTACGTCACCATGGCAGACCTTGCAGCTGGTATCGACCCGGCGACCCTTCGCGCTCGGCGCGAGAAGTACCTGTTCGTCGACGGTATTCCGCAAGGGGCCATTTCCCTCCATGAGTACGTGCAGGATCATACGGATATCGTCTTGGTCGACCCTGCGAAGGAAGCGCAAATGGCCGGGGAGCTCAAAGGGCAGATCGCGCAGAAAGGGAAGGTGAGCGGCAGGGTCCGTGTCTTGAAGAAGCGTGAGCAAGTAGCATCCGTCCAAGAAGGGGAAATCCTCGTTTCCACGATGACCACCCCGGATTTCCTTCCAGCGATGCGCCGTGCCGCCGCGTTCGTCACCGATGAGGGCGGCATCACCTGCCACGCCGCCATCGTATCGCGTGAACTCAAGAAGCCGTGCATCATCGGCACCAAGGTCGCGACGAAAGTTCTGAAAGATGGCGATGAGGTGGAAGTGGACGCGGAGAAGGGGGTCGTGAGGATCTTGAAACGGGCTTGACGGACGGTTCTGCGCCGCGATATAAAGTATGTAATAATCTACATACGATATGGCAAAGGTCTACCAGCTGTTGGCAAAGGAACACGTCGCCTCGATCCGCGATGTCCAGAAGAATCCTTCCAAGACCCTTCGGGACGTCACGCGCGTGATGCGCGGGAGCACCACGCTCGGATTCTTCTTCTCCAGTGCGGAGATGGACGAGCTGCTCGAAGACCTGGAAGCCGCGTCGAGCCGCACGTTGCGAGCACGCGTGAAGAAGGCGCGACAAGGATTGAAGAAGGGAGAGATCGTTTCCATCGCCGATCTTGCCAAGGCCTATGGCATTTAAGCTGGTCCTGACCACGCAGGCCGAGAAGGACCTGCGGAGTCTCGACCACGCCGTCGCGCGCCGCATCGTGCACAAGCTCGTCTGGCTCGGGAAACAGTCGAATCCGTCCGCGTTCGCGAAGCGCCTGCGCGAGCCGGCCGCGGGTGACGTCAGGTTCCGGGTCGGGGATTACCGTCTCATCGGCATCGTGAACGCATCAGCGAAACGCATCGAGATCGTAAAGATCGGACATCGGCGCGAAATATATCTTTGAGTATGTAAAAAAGCCCGGAACTGAGATCTAAGGTCCGAAGACCGAGGATTTCGAGTTCCGAGCATCCCTGTGCCAACGCTCACTCCCGGAGGGGAGGCAAAGCGTGGCCGTCATAGAGACAGCGGTCACATTCGTAGGTGAAGAGATCAACCTTTCCCATAGATAAACTGATACCTGTGATGGGTCCCCACGGTTTCTCGTGTCCAGAGGGAAGGCATGGCACAGTTGGGATAGACCCAGCAGTCACACTTCATGGCGAAGAGTTCAGCTTTCCCCTCAAAGAGCCTGACACCCGGCAAGGCTCCCCACAGTTTATCGAGGCAAGGATCATTGAGCTCAATTCCACCACAAATAACCCAAGGAACGTCGTCGTCGGCGGTGCTCATCTGACGTACCCACCTCGGGCTTTGAGCCCCGGCGTAGATGGGTGCGAAGGTGGCCGATCTCGGCACACGGAACGCGCTAGGCATATACCCATCTCTTTCGGGCAGAGTGCGCTTTTGGGGTTCACAACAATCGCGGAGGTCTAGCACCTCGATACGAACACAGTTGCGATGATCTGGGACGCCTTCGAGGAGTCGGATGCGGTTTTCATCCACACCCTCTCCATAGGCATGTTCCCACTGGGAGAATCCTTCACCGAAGGCTTCGCGCATCCGATCGCGCGCGTACAGGAACGTTGCCAGGACGCTCTCCCTGTACACCGTAACGACCACGTCGAGCCGCGGATATTCTGGGCTCTCGGCTTCGTAGCGGCCGAGGAGTCCAGAGACATTCGCCTCATCGAGCGCCTCCGCGATCATCTCCTGGGTCACCCCGGGATAGTTCCTCACCATCTCGAGCTTGCGCGCGAGAGGGGTGAAGAGGCCATGGATGAGGTCAGAGGCCGGCTTGCTGGTCTCGAGTTTTGACGTGTCGGTCACTTAACTACCCTGCCTTTCACGTATGCCGTAGGTACATCTTGGAACAAACCATTGATCCACGATTTTCCTTTTGTTGAAAACGGCTATTTGACGCCGAACTTCGGCTGCAAAATACCGCTTTCAACAGTAGATTGGATGGAACGAACAACGTTGAAAGATAGCAGAAATTAACGCCCTTGTCAACCGAAAACCCTTGAAAAAATGGTTTTTGCAGTAGTTACAGAACCCATCTTAATTTTTCAGGGAAAATCTAGCCTCGTGTCGATGTTTTTGATAGGCTACATGCTAATGATCATGCCTATGTATCAATTGGAGAAAATTACGCCGAAAGACTATATCCGTGCCTTTAACTTCAAGGGGTTGGGTTATCTTCTTATAGATTTTTCCGCGCAGCATTACTTCGACCGGGGCTTCTTGTGGATGTATGAAAATGACCTGTTGCGCTCGTACATCCCACGTTCCATCGCGGCGGAGACCATGAAGATCGGCCGGGCTATCTTTTCACAAGAGGAAAATTTTGTTCGTTTTGAGAAAGGATTCCGAGAAGTCATCGCTGAAAGCGAATCCTATCTCAAGACGTCCCGTCAAAAGACCGTCGTTACCATCAATGACGTCTGCGACCTCAAGGCGATTGTCCAGAAGCTGTATTACTACTTTGAAAAGACCGAATTTTTCTTCACAGATGGCTGTTTCGAAAATACCGACGCCTTGTTGGAGAAAAACATGTTGGTCTTGGGTGACGACCTCAAGATGAAGAGCCGCCCTTTACTTGTCGAATTGCTCACCACCTGCCTCTACCATTATGCGGATTTGGCCGCCGCACAACATGGGACGAACGTGGAAGACGTGAAATTTTACAGCATTAAGCAGCTCATTCGCCTGTTAGAACAAGGTACTCTGGCGCCTGATACCATCATCAGGGCACGTCAGCATTCGTACCTGATTTATTCCGAGAACGGACGCGGGTACGAATTGGATGGTATCGACAAGAAATTAGTTCTCGGGCGTTTCGCAGAACCTGATTATTCGAACATGACGGAATGCGGCGGGACGATCGCGAACCGTGGAAAAGTGACAGCGCGCGCCCGTGTCATCTTGCCGGAATACGGGAAGAGTTATGAGGATTTCGTAAAGAGCGTACACCTGATGGAAATGCCGCAGGGAACCATCCTGGTCACGGAGACGACTTCGCCCGAGTTCGTTCCGCTCATGAAAAAGGCCGGTGGAATCATCGCGAACCAGGGCGGATTGAATTCGCATGCCGCCATCATGTCTCGTGAACTTGGCGTACCGTGTCTCGTAGCCACCCATCACGCGACGGATATCATCCGCGATGGGGACCTGATCGAGCTCGATGCCACCAACGGCAAGATTACGGTCTTAAAACGGGCTGCCAAATATACCTCTCATCTATGACGGAACGACGGTCGGGCACACAGTTCGAGATCATGCGTCACGGACACAAGAAGGGGGAAGGATTATCCGAACAGGGGATTGAACAGGCCAAGAAAAAGGCGCATGAGCTTTACGAACGTCTAAAGGAGATTCCTGCTCCTGCTGTCATTGTGCTTTTTTCTTCAAACATCGGCCGTGCAATTGATACAAAGCGGACCTTGGAATCAAGTTTACTCGACCTGGTTTCACAAGATGGCGACTTCGAAGCTGTATCCGTGAAGGATGCTGAGAAAATTGATGAAGCTAAAACCAGAACTGACAAGAAACTTCTCATCACGGAGACGGCTCCGCAAACCATGCTCGGATACAGTCTCAGGAAGGAGGATCTGGCTGACTCAGCTTTTCAAAAATGGCGCAGCCTCTACAAAGATGAGTCCATCGTAGGAAAGATTTGGACCGCAAGGAAGGAAGAAATCCCCGCGCTCAAGGAGGAACTTAGACGTACACATCCAGACATAGATCCTTCGACGATTAATCCAGCCGAATTCATCCAAACGCCGGAAGAATACGCTTTCCTAGCTGTGGATTATGTTGAACGCATGGATCAGCTTTCAAAAAAACACTTTCCGGACAGACCTACCCACCTAGTTTCCGTGAGTCACAATTATTTCAGTGACTGGCTGACGCTTATGGCAATGGGTAAGTCTATAAACGTCGAGAGCATCAATGAGCTTGGTGGAACGTATAGGGATTTTGTCGAAAGCTCGCACCTCGATGTCGGCAATGGGGAACTCTGGGTCGATTATCGGGGGAAGCAGGCGCATACGCCGATGACGATTCAGGATGTCCGTAAGAAGTTGGAAAAAAGCATGAAGGAGCGTGAGAAGGAATGGAAGGAAATAGAGTAGGATATGGCGAAGACCGCCCTAGACTCAAGGGCGGTTTTTTGTTAGGATTCTTTCGATTATGGACGGCTTTTACGGCTATAAGTACGGCCGCATGCGCTTTTGGGAGATGCTTCCGGGGGCGCTCGTGTGGGGGACGCTCATCCTTGGACTCGCCTTGTCGTTCTTCGCCCCGGTGTACGTGGTGGTGTTCATCATCGTGTTCGACCTGTACTGGTTCTTCCGCGTGGCGTATTTCATCATCTTCCTGGTGATCGCCTGGGTGGAAGTGCGCCGCGCCTCGAAGGTGGACTGGGCCGCGCGGGTGCGGGAGATCCCGGGGCATGAACGCATCCACCACCTGGTGTTCCTCCCCACGTACAAGGAAGAACTGTCGGTCATCCGCGCCACGCTGCGATCGCTCCTGTCCGCCCACGTGCCGCACGAGCGCATGATCGTGGTGCTTGCCGGCGAAGAGCGCGACGCGCATCGGTTCCGCAAGAACGCCGCCGCGATCGAGCGCGAGTTCGGTCACCGCTTCAAGAAGCTGATCGTCACGGAACATCCCGCCGGGCTGCCGGACGAGATCCCGGGGAAGGGATCCAACCTCAACTGGGCCGGACACCGCGCGGATGAGGTCCTCACCGCCGAGTTCCCGACCCTGAAGGACGAGGACCTGATCGTTTCGGCGTTCGACGTGGACACGGTGGTGCATCCGCAGTACTTCTCGTACCTCGCGCGCACGTATCTCACCGTCGAGGACCCCCTGCGCTGCAGCTACCAGCCGGTAGTGCTGTTTTCCAACACCATCTGGACCGCGCCGGCGCCGGTGCGCATCGCCGCGTTCGGCACCACCTTCTGGCTCATGGGCGAGCTCGCGCGCCCCGAGCGGCTGTGGACCTTCTCCAGCCACTCCATGCCGTGGAAGATGCTCAAGGACGTCCGGTTCTGGCAGAAGGACATCGTCTCGGAGGACAGCCGCATCTTCCTGCAGGCGTTCGTGCATTACCGCGGCGACTATCGCGTCACGCCCCTGTACCTCCCCGTGTCCATGGACGCCGTTTCCGGGGAGACGTACGTGGCTGCGCTCAAGGCGCTCTACAAGCAGCAGCGGCGTTGGGCATGGGGGGTGGAGCATCTTCCCGCGATGGTCGCGGCGTTTGGCGCCGCGCCAGGGATCCCGCTCATGAAGAAGGCGCGGTACCTGTTCAACCACCTGGAAGGGATGTACACCTGGGCCACGGCGCCGTTGCTCATCTTCCTGTTCGGCCAGCTCCCGCTCGCGCTCGTGCGCGACCCGGACGCGCTCATCCAGGCCGCCCCGTTCACGCTCCAGCACATCATGCAGCTCGCCATGGCCGGCGTGTTCGTGTCCGGGATCCTGTCGCTCACGCTGCTCCCGCCGCGCCCGGCATCGGTGAAGGGATGGGCGTGGCTGCTCATGGTGGCGCAGTGGCTGCTGCTCCCCGTCACCTTCATCCTGTTCGGCGCCCTGCCGGCGATCGACGCGCAGACGCGGTTCCTGCTGGGCTCCTATCTCGGGTTCAACGTCACGAAGAAGCTTAGATAAATATGTAGGATGAAGAATGTAGGATGTAGGATATTTTTCATCCTTCATCCTACAGTCTACATCCTTCATCCTACCGCCATGACTCCCCGCGTCCATCTCACCATCGTCGCTTGGAACAGCCTCCGGTACCTGCCGGAGCTTCTTGCGTCCGTGGAAGCGCAGACGTTCCGGGATTTCCAAGCGTTCATCATCGACAACGGCAGCGTGGACGGGAGCGAGGCGTACGTGCGCGCGCATCATCCTCGCGTGGCGTACCTGCGCAACGCGCGCAACCTCGGGTTCGCGGCCGCGCACAACCAGGGGATCCGCTACGCCCTCTCGCATTGGCCCTCCGACGACCTCGCGCGCCGTTACGCGCTCGTGGTGAACCCGGACGTCATCCTCGCGCCGGACTTCCTGGAGAAGATCGTCGCGGCCGCCGATGCGCACCCCGAGGCCGGGAGCCTCGGAGGGAAGCTGTTGCGCGCCTCGCGTGAGCGCCTGGAAGACGAGGACCTGCGCGAGACGGTGAAGAGCGACGTCATCGATTCCACGGGGCTGCGGGGCACGCGCGCTCGCACGGTGGCCGATCGCGGGGCGGGCGAGCTCGATCGCGGACAGTACGACGCCCTGACCGACGTGTTCGGGATTTCCGGCGCGCTCGCGCTCTATCGCGCCTCCGCGCTCGAGGACGTGAAGGTCGACGAAGAATATTTCGACGCGGACTTCTTCGCGTATAAGGAAGACGTCGACCTTGCCTGGCGGCTGCGCCTCGCCGGGTTCTCCGCCCTGTTCGTGCCGGAGGCGCGCGCGCACCACCATCGCGCCATGGGCGGGAGCGAGTCGGCCGGAGCGTTCAAGCGCCTGCGCGAACGGTTCGGGCGTTCCCAGGCGCGTTCCGGCTATTCCGCCCGCAACCATTGGAACATGCTCATGAAGGACGAGCTGTTCGTGAACGGCCTGCTCGCCTCGCCGTGGATCCTGTGCCGGGAGGCGCTGCAGCTGGCGTACGTCGCCGTGTTCGAGACGCGCAACCTCGGCGCGTTCGTCCAAGCGCTCGCGCGGCTCCCGCGCATGCTGCGCAAGCGCCGCGAGATCATGCGCTCTCGCAAGGCAAGCGCGAAGGAGATGAGGAAGTGGTTCGTGTAGTAATGCAGTTGGCAGTGGGCAGTTAGCAGTTAGGGGGCCATAAGACCCCGACTACCATCTGCCAACTGCCATCTGCCCCTCGTATGGATTTATCAATTCTCATCGTCCATTACAACACGCCCGGGCTGCTTCGGCAGACGCTCAAGGGGATCCGTCTCGTGGCGCCCAAGCTCTCGTACGAGGTGATCGTGGTGGACAACAACCCTTCCATGCGCGTGGCGGAGGCCGTTCGCCGGGAATTTCCCGAGGTCAGGCTGATCGTCCCGGACCGGCATCTCGGGTTCGGCGGCGGGATGAACCGCGCCATGGGGGAGGCCACGGGGCGGTACTTGTTGGTGTTCAATCCGGACATCGCGGTGTTCTCAGGCGCGCTCGAGGAGCTCGTGCGGTTCATGGACGCCTCCCCGGAGGTGGGGATGTGCGGGCCGCAGCTGTTGCGTCCGGACGGCGCCGTCCAGCACAGCTGCTTCCGCTTCATGGCGCCGGAGGTGATCGCCTGGCGGCGCCTGCCGTGGCTCGCGCCGCTGTTTCCGCGCGCGCGGCGGGCGCTCGACGCCTATGTCATGGCCGAGTGGGACCATACGGAGAGCCGCGACGTGGACTACATGCTCGGGGCCGCCCTGTGCGTGCGGCGAACGGCGTACGAGCAGGTGGGCGGGTTCGACCCGGGCTTCTTCGTGTATTTCGAGGATCAGGACTGGTGCCGTCGGTTCTGGGAAGCCGGATGGAAGGTCACCTATCATCCAGGGGCGAAACTCGTCCATTATCATCGCCGCGAGACGGCCGAGGGCAGCCTCTGGCGCCAGCTCATGAACCCGCTCACGAGGATCCAGCTCCGAAGTGCGCTATACTATTATAAGAAATGGAAAGGAAAATCCTTAAGGCCCTCAGGCCCGCAGGCGTGAAAGGTCCTGTGGGCCTTGTCCGCCTGAGGCCTTAACGCCTTTCTCTCATGTCCCACAGCGCTAATTTCCTCCATCGCGCGGAACCCGCTCCCGTTCATCGCCGTCACGGCATCAAGCGGGGCCTTGTGATCGCCGCGACGCTCGTCGCGACCGTCCTCGTCGGGTACGCCATCTGGCTCGCGGTCGCGCTCGGCGCCCTGTACGCCGCCGCCTCCGACGGCCGCGCCGCGCTCGAGGCCGCCCGTGACGCGGCGGAATCGCTGGATTTCGACACGGCGCTCTTCGAGCTCGAGCGCGCCGACGAGCGGTTCGCCCGCGCCGACCGCAACGCCGCCGCCCTCCTGCCGCTCGAGTTCCTGCCGTGGGTCGCTCCGCAGGCTCGGGCGGCCTCCGCGCTCGCCGCCGCGGGCCGCTCCGCCGTGGAGGCGCTCAAGATCGCGGCCACCCTCGGCGCCGACCTCGCGCGCCTCTCGGGGCTTTCCGCCGCCGACCTCCAGGCCCTTTCGGAAGGCGCTTCGCCGGGCACGAGCCTGGGAGACCTGCCGTCGGCCACCAAGCGCCTGCTCCTGCGCCGACTCGTCGCGTCCGCGGACGAGCTCGATGAGACCGCGGAGCGCATCGCGATCGCGCGCGCCGAGCTCGCGCAAGCCGACCGCGAGGGAGTCGCCTCCGGCACGTTCGCCGCGCTGGTACCGCTTGCAGGGAAGCTGGCGCAGGCGGAGGAAACGCTGCGCCTGCTCTCACGTGCCGCGCGCGTCCTCCCGGCGTTCGCCGGCATCGACGGGTCAAAGACGTCGCTGCTCCTGTTCTTGAACGACGCGGAGCTGCGTCCGGGCGGCGGGTTCATCGGGACCTACGGCGCGCTGACGGTGAAGGATGCCGACATCGCGGCGCTCTACACCCACGACGCGTACGCGCTCGACGGCCCGGCCGAGGCGCGGGTCACGCAGGTGCCGCCCGAACCGCTGCGCCGCTGGCTGGGCGCGCAGAAATGGTTCTTCCGCGACGCTAACTGGTCGCCGGACTTCGCCGCGTCCTCGCGCGACGCGTTGCGCCTGTTCCGATCCGAACAGGAGCTTGGTGGCGGCACCCCGACGGCGTTTGACGGCGTGATCGGCTTCACCCCCGCGTTCGCCGCCGACCTGTTGCGGCTTACCGGCCCCATCGAGGCGGGCGGGCAGACCTTCTCCTCGGAGAACGTCTACGACAAGCTGGAGTACCAGGTGGAGGTCGGCTACGCGGGGCAGGGCATCCCGCTCGCCCAGCGCAAGGAGATCGTCGCCGAGCTCGTGGAACGGATGAAGGCGCGGCTCGAGGCGATGCCCGTGTCGCGTTGGGGCGAGATCGCGCAGGCGGCCGAGCGCGCGCTCGTCGCGAAATCCCTCCTCCTCTACAGCGAGGATCCGTCGTCGCAGCGGGTGATCGACGCCGTGGGTTGGGGCGGGCGCGTCGCGTCTCCGGCCTGGGGCGACGCGCTCATGGCGGTGGACGCGAACCTCGCGAGCCTCAAGACCGACCCGGCCGTCAAGCGCACGCTCCGATACGAGACGTTCAAGAATTCTTCCGGACAATACGTGGGTCGCGTCACCATCCATTACGACCACGAGGGACGCTTCGATTGGAAGACCACGCGCTACCGCACCTACGCCCGCGTGTACGTGCCGGCGGGGAGCGAGTTCATCCGCGTCACCGGCGCGCTCAAGGACGACCGCCTGCATGAGCCCTCCGGCGCCGCGGGAGGGGCCGACGTCGGGCAAGAGCTCGGCTTCACGGTGTTCGGCGCGTTCACGTCGATCGAACCGGGGACTTCGCGCGACCTCGTCTTCGAGTATCTCCTCGCGCCGTCGGTGGTCGAATCCATCGCCTCAGGCTCCTATCGCCTGAAGGTCTTCAAGCAGGCCGGAGCGCAGGAGGGAGGTTTGACGTTGCGCCTTGATTTTGATAAGAACGTCACGAGCGCGTCGGTCCCGGAGGGCCGCGACAAGTGGGGAAATGACGTATACGAGCTGGAGACCGTTTTGGATAAGGACCGGGTGTTTGAAGTGGCTTTGTAGGCCCGCAGGCGGACAAGGCCTTGAGGCCTTCAACGCCTGAGGCCTTCACGCCTTTATCTATGTTCGCAAAAAAGATCGGGATCGACCTTGGCACCACCACGGTACTGGTGTACGTGCCCAAGCGCGGCATCATCATCCACGAGCCTTCGGTCGTCGCGGTGTCCTCGATCGACAACAAGGTGCTCGCGGTGGGAAAGGAGGCGAAGGACATGCTCGGACGCACCCCGGACACCATCGTCGCGCGCCGTCCGCTCAAGGACGGCGTCATCGCCGACTACCGCACTACCGAGGCGATGCTGCGCTATTTCATCAACAAGGCGCTGGGCGGCATGCGATTGTTCCGTCCCGAGGTGATGGTGGCGGTGCCGGGCGGCATCACGAGCACTGAGCGGCGCGCGGTGATCGACGCCGCGATCGCGGCGGGCGCCAAGGCCGCGTACGTCATCAAGGAGCCCATCGTGGCCGCGATCGGCGCCAACATCCCGATCGGGAGCCCGAGCGGCCACATGATCATCGACATCGGCGGAGGCACGTCGGAAATGGCCGTCATCTCGCTCGGCGGCATCGTGGCGTCCGAATCGGTGCGCATCGGCGGGGTGAAGTTCGACGCCGCCATCATGGAATACGTCCGCCGCAAGTACGGCCTGGCGGTGGGGGAGCGCACGGCCGAGGACATCAAGATCAACATCGGCTCGGCCATGTACATGCCCGAGCGCCTCACCATGGACGTGAAGGGCCGCGACATGATGTCGGGCCTGCCCAAGATCGTGCAGATCTCAAGCGACGACGTCACGGCCGCCATCCAGAACGAGCTCGAGGGGATCATCGCCACCGTGAAGGAGGTGCTCCACAAGACGCCGCCGGAATTGTCCGCCGACGTGATGGACAAGGGGATCGTGCTCTCCGGGGGATCGAGCCAGCTTCGCAACCTCGACACGCTGCTTGCCGAGGCGACCGGCGTCCCCACCTTCGTCGCCGAGGATCCGCAGCAGTGTGTCGTTAAGGGGACTGGGGTGGCATTGGAGAATCTGGAGGCGTACAAGAGAAGCATCTTTACGAGTTGAAAACTTGAAGAACCAAATCTTGAAGGACCAAAGGTCCGTGGAAAGGTCGAATGGAGAAAGAATGAAATTTTAACCTTCGTCCTTCAACCTTTCCGTCCCCCTTTGGTCCTTCAAGTTTTCAAGATTTCAAGTTTTCATCGCTATGCCCCTCATCGCCATCGACGCTTCCTCTGCCGCCAAACCCACAAAGACGGGTGTCGAGTGGTATGCCTTCCGCCTGATCGAAGCCATGAAGAACCACGCGCTGCGCGGCGACGAGCGCGTGGTTTTGTTTTCACCCGCGCCGCTCGAAGGGGCGCTTGCCGACCTTCCCGCCGGCTGGTCGTCAAAGGTGCTGTCGTGGCTGCCGGGGAGGGGATGGATGCCGCTGCGCGTGGGTTGGGAACTGATGCGGTCGCGTGTCCCCCTTGGGAAGGGGGACGATAGGGGGTCTGTGGACGTGCTGTTCGTCCCGGCCCAAGGCTTCCCGGCGTTTTCGGGGAAGACGAAGCTCGCAGGCGTCGTGCACGACGTGGAGTTCCGCCTGCATCCCGAGCTCTATGAGGAACGACAGCGCATGTCGTTGGAGTTCAAGACCTATTCCGTCGTCCATCGCGCCGTCCGCCTGCTCGCCGTGAGCGCCTACGCGAAACGCACCGCTTGCGAGGCGTATAGCATCCCCCACGACCGGGTCGACGTGACCCCGCTCGCCCCCGCGCTGCCGAGCCACCCCTCTCCTTTAGAAGGAGAGGGCATGGGTGAGGTCGCGAGGCCAGCCCCGTTCTTCCTGGTCCTGGGTCGCGTCGAGAAAAAGAAGGGCGCGGACGTGGCCGTCCGCGCCTTCGAGGCGTTCAAGCGGACCCGTCCCGCGGACGACCCGTTCGAGCTGCGCTTCCTCGGCGGCGACGGGTACCAGGCATCCGATGCGCGCACGCTTGCGGCGAGGAGCCCGTATGCCGAGAAGATCCGTTTCGAAGGTTACGCCTCTGAAGCGGTCGCCGCTTCCGCGCTCGCGAGCGCCACGGCGCTCCTTGCCTTGAGCCGTGCCGAAGGGTTCGGCATCGCGCCGCTCGAAGCCATGCGCGCCGGCACGCCGGTGATCGCCTCCGACATCCCGCCCTTCCGTGAGGTCGGGGGAGACGCCCCGCTTTTCGTTCCGGTCGGTGACGCGCAAGCGGCGGCAGCCGCCATGCGTCGCGTCGCAGAGGACGCCTCCCTGCGGGAACGCCTGGCCGCCACAGGTCCCGTCCGCGCGGCGGCCTTTTCCTGGGACGAGACCGCACGGCTCACCTGGGAGTCGCTCCGGCGCGTGTTATACTAGTCTGACATATGGACGAAGTCCTCCGCGAACTGATGCACCTTGGCCTGTCGGAGAAGGAGGCCGCGGTCTATGCCGCGTCCCTCGAGCTCGGGCCCGCGCCGGTGCAGGACATCGCGCACAAGTCCAAGGTGAACCGCGCCACCACGTACGTGATGATCGAATCGCTCGCGGGGCGAGGCCTCATGAGCACCTTCGTGCGCGGCAAGAAGCGCTTTTTCGTCCCCGAATCGCCGGATCGCCTGCGCAGCATCCTGCGCATGGAGCGCCGGGAGATCGAGGAGAAGGAGCTCGAGTTCGAGAAGGTGCTGCCTACGCTGCTCGGCCTGTTCAACGTGGAGGGGGCCAAGCCGCAGATCCGCTATCTCGAAGGAGTGGAAGGGAAGGCGACCATGCGCGAGGTGTTCCTGTCGCTCAAGGGCGAGTACGTGCAGATCGTCCCGCTCGACGACGTGGAAGCCAACCCGACGATCATGAAGACGCGACCGGAACATGTCGCGGAAGTGGAGGCCCAGGGAGCGTTCCATCGCGCCCTGCTGGTGACGTCTCCCGGCGCGGCGGAACGCCTGCCGCGCGTGAAGAACGGGGAAGTGCGCTACCTCCCGCCGGAGAAATTCCCGCTTCACGCCGAGATCACCGTACGCGGCAGCCACGTGTTCCTGGTGAATTTCAAGTCCGCGCCGCTTTCCATCGTCATCGTGAGCAAGGAGATCGCCGACGCCATCCGCATCATGTTCGACCTGGCCTGGGCCGGGGCATCGGAATACCCCGTCCTGAAGGTGTAAATAAAAGACCCTCCGTCGCTCTGATGAGCTGTGGAGGGCGTGTCGTGCGTCGTCGCAGTCGTCGTCGATGAACGGAGTCTTCAGCAGCCGCCTTCTCCCGGACAGGAGATGGGCGTGGGGCACCTGCGGCCCGTCGGCAATGGGGGTTCCCGTGGGTACGGGACAGGCCTGTGCGCGCTTTGCGCCCGTTGCGATTTGACTCGATCCATCTTTTTGTCCTGCGTAGACGCCATCTTTCGACAGGTTGGCGGTCGCCTGCACGCCTGCTTCGACGACCGACCAAGCTATCAGGTTTCCTAAGGGGTGTCAAGGGGGAATGACAGGGAAACGGAAGGGTTATAAGGGATTTAAGGGGGAGAAGGGGCCGAAGGGGATGGAGGGATTGACAGATTTGGGAGAAAGGGATAGCCTTCTGGGTTCCTCTGGAACTCCAGGGAACCGTTAGGGGCATATCCCCGAAACGAAGGGGAGAGAGTAAAAAGACCCACCGGCGCTCTCGAAGGGCAATGGCGGGTTTGGAGGAAGAGGAGAGAGTCCATCAGGCTGTAGCCTGATGAAGAAAGGGCCCATGGCATCGCTGCCTGGGCCTTTTGAAATTTGGAATAGAAAAAGCCCCACGTTTCCGCAGGGCTAGGTGCGTCTTTTGCCGCGGAGGTCCGTTCAGTGAATCAGGACGGTCCCGATTTGCGGCCCAAGGTTCGAGGTCATAAGCGACACGTTGCCGTCGCTCCAATACGCCAGGAACATGGTCGACACCTCAATGCTGTCGTTGGAACCAACCGAGGCTCCCGTCGTGTCGACGATGAGCTCATACGCATAGAACACACCGCTCTCGATGAACTCCGCCGGATCGAACTCGAAGCCGAAGCCGAACTGCGTCGTCGTTCCTTGATGTACCGTCGGGCCGAATGTCACTGTGGTGCCTGGCGTCTGCGTGCCGGTTGTCAGGTTTACGAGCCGGATCATGTCAGGCGCGTTATCGTGCAGATCCTCCACCCAGCCGGTTCCGTCCTCATCCGTAGCCCGGATGGAGAAATCGCTGATCCAGAACAGGGTCACGTTTCCATCGCACGCGTTCTGGGCAAATGCCTCAAACGTCAGCGCGGAGTTCGGTCCAGGGACGACCTCACGGGTCGCCTCGCCGCCGGAGGTCGGAAAGAAGGAGGGCAGGGCCTGCGTCTGGAACAACGTCCCTCCCTCGTCATGGACTTGGAATGCGCATCCGGGACTCACGACCGAATAGGAACAGTCTCGGCCCGGTCCCGTGCACGCCGAATCCGCGTCGTCGTATCCCGAGATGTCCACGGCCATCTGGAAGCCGAATTCGTCTCCGAAGGCGAACACGTCCGTCGGGTCTTCGACGGCAACCTGCATCACCTCTCCGGCCTCGACGAACAGATCGGTTCGGAGCTGGAAGCTCCGCATCTCATCCTGATCGAGGTGGAGCTGGTCATCCAGGTCGCAAAAGACCAGCGACCTGGAGAAGGCGAAGCAATCACCCAATCTCACGTCATCGTTCCAAATCGAACTGTTACCGTTGTCGAGCGCTTGTGGCCAGTTGAGCGTCAGCGCTTTCAAGTTCGCGCCCTCCGACATGGCCTGGATGGTGAATTGCGCCACGACGGCGTCCGTTTCGCCCACGACCGGGCTGAAGGACGGGAATCGTCCGAACCGGACCGTCCCGACCGGATGGTCCGTGAATGTCATCGCGTTCCCGCTGATCGGGAACGCGCCAAACACGTCCTGGCCGTCGGATGCGATGGACACCAGCTCAAGTCGCGCCGTGTCTCCGCTGTTCACGGCGGCGGCGATATCCAAGCGCACGGCATACGTCCGTGTCTCGCCGGGATCGAGACCGAAACCTCCTCGAAACGACACCTCGCGCGTCACCGGATCGATCGGCTGCGGATCGGAGACGCGCAAGTCGATAACCGGATCATCGAAGGAATCTGCCAAGTACAAGGTGGCCGAATCGATATTGGAGACGGCACCCACGCCGCCGACGCGGAAGGTGAGATCGTTGATGGGGAGCAGCGCATCCGTTTCCGCGAGCCGCACCTTGATGAACTCCACCGAGGCGGCGCCGGGCGGGACCGTCTGACTTGCGGGCGTCGAACTTGAGAGCGTGACGAAAAGTCCAGTGTCGCCTTCTCCCTCTCCTTCGCCTTCACCGGCCGCAGGACAATCGCGCGGGTCGTCGACGACGCTGCCATCAAGGCAGGCGGTGCGGATGACCTCGACGATCTCTCGGTCACATGGGTCGACGTCGCACACGATCTCGTTCTCGCCGCAGTAGCACTCGCGGACCTTCTGAGTATTCTCGACCACCGTCCTTCCGTCGCAGCCGGTGAGTGTCAGGAACGCGAATAGGAACAGGATGCTTTTGCTCATCTTTCTCCTCGTTTCAGTTGTGAAAGAGTGGTGCCGAGCGTATCAAAAAATCCGCCGTCTGTCAACGGTCGGACAAACGAAAACTCCGCCCGTCGTCCTCACCTTAGTCCGTGCCAGAAGGCGCGTACCAAGGCAAGGATGAATGGCGGAGTTTTCTTTCGTGGCCCCGCACCGATCCGACAGGCGTCGGAAGGGTGCAGGGGCCACGATGCGTGTCTTTGGCGGCTAGGCGTTGTTGCGCCGGCCGCCCTTCTGCTTCTTCGGCGGGTCGTTCACGATGACCTTGTCGGCCTTCGTGGCGACCATGGGCTTGTGCTTGGTCGGGCCGCGGGGCTCGACCTTGATGGTGCCCAGCACCTTGGCCGGCGCTGGCGCCATGGCCTTCTTCTGCTGACGCAGCTGGATGAGCTGCGCGCGCAGGCGCTGACCCTCGTGGCTGCGCTTGTGGACGGTCGGCTTGGGACCGGCCATGCGGGCCTCGATGGCGGCGATCTGCTCGTCGATCTCCTGGATCGACGGCTCGACCGTCTTCGGCCTGGGCACGAGCTTGAGCTCGGGCTTCGGCTTGGCCTCCGCCGGCTTCTGCGCCGCCTGCTCGGCCCGCCGCTCGATCTCCGTGGCGTCGATCACCGGCGGCTTCGGCTCGAGCTTGGGCTCGGGCACGACGACCACCGGCGGCTTCGGCGTCTCGACGGCCTTGGGGGCCGGCAGGGCGACGACGGGCCGCTTCACCGGCTTGGGCGGCAGCGGCGGCAGGTGCGCCACGTGCAGCGCCCGGCGGGCGCGGTCGAGCTCGAGCTCGACCTGGTAGCACGCCGCCGCGCTCGAGGTGGTACGGAGCTCCTCTTCGAGCCGCTCCACCTCCTCCTTGGCCGCCGTCACGACGGGGTCGATGACGGCGGGCTTCACCTTGCGGGCGCGCTTGAGGCGGCCCTCGTACCGGAACACCTCCTTCAGCGCCAAGCTCTTCGCCCGAGCCGAAACGGAGTTCGAGGAAACGGTCTGCACGGCAACGTTCGTCATGTGTTCTCCTGCGTCCTGGTCCGCATGAAAGGTTCGGGATCCTCCAGGAACCAGCTGACGAACCGGGGGCCTGTCCGCCGAAGCATCGGGCGAAGGCCGGGTCATCATCTCGTTTCTGTCGTGGGTCCCCGCACGCGATTCCGATGTCGTATCGGATGCATGCGGGGGACCCACCGTGTCGTCGTGACTAGCGCTTCTTCTTGAGGTCGCTCACGCTGACGAGGTCGTGCTTCAGCAGGGTCTTGAAGACCTCGTCGAGGATCTTCACGTCGCCCTTGGACTGCGCCGCGACGAGCAGGCGCAGCGCCACGGTCCGGCCGTCCTCGAGGCTGTAGTCCTCGTTGATGCCGATGGCCGGCTGTTTGAGCGTGCACGTGGCGACGTAGCCGATGTCGCGGATCGCCTCGTTGAAGCGCGCGTACTTCGCCATCACCATCGGCGCCATGAGCGCGCGGAACTCCGCGTCGTGCTCGGGCGTCATGTGCTCCGAGATCGCCACGAGGCGCTTCAGCAGCGCGACGACCTCGAGCGGTTGGACGCCATGCTGGTCGATGTTGATGCGGCGCACCTTCTTGTCGGTGTCGGGGATGGCGTCGATCGCGGCGTCGAGGTTGTGGAGGGACTGATTCGGGAGAGGTGCGTTCACGTGATTCTCGTTGTTGGGTGCGGGGGTTCATTCCCGCTATGGCTTTTAGCGACTTCCGTCGCTTATTCACCAAGCAAACGACGAGATCCGTCTCATCGGTTCCTTGCTGGGCCCCTGTCTCACGACAGAGGCGAGCGTTTGTAGGGCGTTGCCTACTTCGTGCTGCCGACGCCGTCGAACAGCTCGTCCACGAACGCGGACAGGTCCACGTCGGTGAGGTCGGGCGGGAGGTTGTTGAACCTGATCGCGTCCTCCCTCTCCTGCGGGGTCAGGTCGATGAGGACGGCGTTGCCCTCCGCGCTGTCGACGAAGATCCGGACGTCGTCGTCTCCATAATTGATTCGCGTCATGCTGCCTCCTACGGGTGCTGGTTGAAGTTGCACCCGGGAATCTGGAGGGTCGGGGGCCAGTGACCTGCCTTGCGACTGGTGTGGCCCATGGATGCCAGGGGTATGACATGAGTCAGTACAAGACCGAGTCATGGCATTAGGCATCCGACCCACTGTCGCCCTTGCGGGCTTCGGCGGGGGACTCTCTCCTCCAGATTTCCGGGTACAACCCTCCTTCGCTCTGATGAGCTTCGGTGGGCAAGAAAACAAACAACCGGTTGCGGGAGTACGTGAAGTACGCCAACAACCGGCTGTTCGCCTGTCATTGAGATACTCACTCCTCTGAATTCATGGATATTTAGGGCCTTCGAACTCCCCAATGGCGTTTCCGCCAGTTATCCAAGGATCAGAGTACGAGAAGATTTATATCATATTTTAGGGGTTTTGTCAAGGGGAAACGTCAAAATATTGGCTAATCTAAGCTGCGTTTAAAGAAACCGAGTCAAGGAACCTTGCCTATGATATACTTGCGCCATTATGGCTTTGCCGTTTTCCCGAATTATCGGCCATACGCTCGTCTGTGAGGCGCTTTTCCGCATGCATGGCAGCGGTCGGATGGCACACGCCTTCCTGTTCGTCGGTCCGGCACGCGTGGGGAAGACGACCGTCGCGCTCACCCTTCTGAATGCGGTCATGGGCGAAGGATCCGTGGAGACGCATCCGGACGCCGTCTTCGTCCGACGGGAAACGGATGAGAAGACGGGCAAGGAGAAATCGGCTATCTCCGTGGAACAGGTGCGCGAAGCGTGCGAGCGGTTTTCCCTCACGAGCCTTTCCGGGCGCAAGGCGATGTTCATCGAGGAGGCCGACCGGATGAACGCCGCGGCCGCGAACGCGCTCCTGAAGACGCTTGAGGAACCGAAAGGGAACGCGCTCATCATGCTGCGCGCCCCGAGCGCGGACGACGTGCCGGCGACGATCGCGTCGCGTTGCCAGGTCGTCCGGTTCCATGCCGTCCCCGAACCCGCGATCGCCGAGGCGCTCGTCCGTCGCGGGCTCGATCATGAGGAAGCGGCGCATCTCGCCGCCCGTTCGCATGGCGCGCCGGGCGTCGCGATCCGCCTGCTCACCGACGGCGAATATCGCGCGCAGGAAGACGTCGCGAGCGCCGCCGTGCGCGACCTCATGGCTGCTCCGATCGCCCGGCGCCTGCGAGCGGCCGCGGAGCTCATGCCAAAGGACGAAGCCAACAAGGCGCTCGTCGCGCTCTGCACGCTCGACGCGTGGGAACGCGCGTTGCGCGAGCGCATGCTCGGAAGCGTGCGCGACGCGCCCGCCGCCTTGCGCCTTACGCGCTCCCTCCGGCGGCTCGCTGAGGCGCGCAGCGGGATCCTGCATAACGCCAGTCCCCAACTCGCCCTCGAACATCTCTTGATAAGTCTGTGAGGTCTGTAAGGTCGGTAAGGAGATCCTCACCAACTGACCAACCTGAAAAAACCTGACAAACCTGAATATGCCCAGTATGCGTACGCGCCTGCTTCTCCCGCTCGTCTCCCTTGCGCTCATAGGCGCCGGCTGCAGCATCCCGGGCCTTGGCGGCCCCAAAACCCCGGCCAAAGGTCCGGACGGCGGCCTGTGGCGTTCCGAGAATACGGGAAAGACCTGGGCCCAGGCCGTGGCCGTCCCGGGTCCCAAAGGGGTCGGCACCATGGCCGGCACGAACGTCACCGTTCTCACCTTCGACCCGCAGGACCCGTCCGTCGCGTATGCGGGAACCCGCGAGAACGGGCTGTTCTTGAGCGAGGACGGCACGGCTTCATGGCGCCAGGCGCATGCCGAAAGCCTGCGCGCCGGCGCGATCGTGGACGTGGCCGTGGATCCCAAGGACGCGTGCACGGTGTACGTGGCGCGCGGGAACCGCGTGCTCAAGTCCGTGGACTGCCTGCGGAGCGTAGATGACCAGGCGTACGTGGAACCGCGCGCCAAGGTGTCGGTGACCGCCTTGGTCGTCGATTGGTATAACCCGAACGTGGTGTGGATCGGGCTGAGCAACGGCGACGTGCTGCAGAGCACGGACAAGGGGAAGAGCTGGCGCACGTCGGTTTCCACGAAGTCCGCCGTCACGCAGATCATGCTCAGCCGCGCCGACAGCCGCCAGATGCTCATCGGGACCGACGGGGCCGGATTCTTCCGCACGCTCGACGCCGGCAAGGCCTGGACCCAGGTCACCAAGGAGTTGAAGGATTTCCGGAATGCGACTAAGGTTGCCGCTCTCGTGCAGGACAAGGATTCCGGCACGGTGGTGGCCGCCACGGGCTACGGCCTCATCCGATCGCGCGATTTCGGCGCCACCTGGGAGGGGATCAAGCTCCTCACCTCTCCGGGCCAGACGAGCATCAGGGCGCTTGCCATGGATCCCGCGGCCTCGTCCCGCCTCTGGTATGCGGCCGCCGGCACCTTCTATGCGAGCACCGACGACGGGGTGACCTGGGCCACCGACCCGCTTCCCACCGCCCGCATCCCGCAGCTCCTCACGCTCGACCCGAAAAACGCCTCGGTCCTCTATCTCGCCGGCGCCGCCGAAGTGAAAAAATAAGGACACCCCCCTTGGACCTTCAAGATTTCAAGTTTTCAAGTTTTCGTTCCCTATGCATCCATTCGTAGGCCAAAAGAACGCCGCCTTCCGGGCGGTCATCGAGCACCTCCAAAAGGAGCTGTCTTCGCTTCGCACCGGACGGGCCAACCCGGCCATGGTGGAGAACGTGGTGGTGATGGCGTACGACAGCGCGATGGATTTGAAGAGCGTCGCCTCCATCACCGTGTCCGACGCCAAGACGCTCCTCATCGAGCCGTGGGACAAGTCATTGCTCATGGCGATCGAGAAGGGGGTCCGTGACGCCGACATCGGGGTCAATCCGGCCGTGGACGGGCAGCGCGTGCGACTGAACCTTCCGCCCATGACCGAGGAAAACCGCCGGAGCCTCGTGAAGAACATGAAGGAGCGCCTCGAGAACGCCCGCGTGTCGCTGCGCCAGGTGCGCGAGGCCGCGCGCGAGGAGGTGATGAAGAGCAGCAAGGAGGAGAGCGTGTCGGAAGACGAGAAGTTCAAGATCCTCGACGAGCTCGACAAGGCCACCAAGGATTTCGTGGCCGAGGCCGATGCGATCGGCGCGAAGAAGGAA
This sequence comes from Patescibacteria group bacterium, assembly GCA_004297215.1. Taxonomy (NCBI): domain Bacteria; species Patescibacteria group bacterium. The sequence goes on along the minus strand of SCUM01000001.1, from coordinate 344,249 downwards.
GAGGAAATCATGACGGTGTGACGTTGGTGGCCTGCGGGCCGTTCGAGCCTGCGGCGTTGGTCGCTGATGCGGTTAGATCCCAACGGAGCGAAGCGACACCAACACGAAGTACCAACGGCGAAGCCTCCAACAGCCTAGATAAACCCATATGCCTGACGTCACCATGGACACCCTCACCGCGCTGTGCAAGAGCCGCGGCTTCATCTTTCCCGGTTCCGAGATCTACGGCGGCATGGCCAACTCCTGGGACTACGGACCGCTCGGGGTCGAGCTCAAGAACAACGTGAAAGCGCTCTGGTGGAAGACGTTCGTCCAACAGCGCCTCGACATGGTCGGCATCGACGCCGCCCTCATCATGAACCCCAAGGTGTGGGAGGCGTCCGGGCATCTCGCGACGTTCACCGACCCGCTGGTCGAGTGCAAGCAGTGCCACGAACGCTATCGCGCCGATAAGATCGACCTCTCGAAGGCGTGCGCGAAATGCGGCAACAAGGGGACGTTCACCGAGCCGGCGTCGTTCAACCTGATGATGAAGACCTGGATCGGTCCCAAGGAAGACGCGGCGAACGTCGCGTATTTCCGGCCCGAGACGGCGCAAGCGATCTTCGCCGACTTCCCGCAGGTGCTCATGACGAGCCGCAAGCGCGTCCCGTTCGGCATCGCGCAGATCGGCCGGGCGTTCCGAAACGAGATCACGCCCGGGAACTTCATCTTCCGCACGCGGGAGTTCGACCAGATGGAGATCGAGTATTTCGTGCATCCCAGCGAATGGGAACAGCATTTCGAGGCGTGGCTCCTTCAGATGCACGCCTTCATCGCCGCCTGCGGCATCCCCGCGGGGAAGGTGCACGACCACGAGATCGCGGCCGCGGACCTGGCCCATTATTCGAAGCGCACCGTGGACATCGAGTTCGACTACCCGTTCGGGCAGGAAGAGCTGTACGGCCTCGCGTACCGCACGGACTTCGACCTCACGAACCACGCGAAGGCGTCCGGGAAGGACATCACCTACACCGACCCGGTCACGAACGAGAAATACGTCCCGCACGTGATCGAGCCTTCGTTCGGCCTCGATCGCACGGTGCTTGCCGTGATGCTTTCGGCCTATCACGAGGAAGAAGCGCCGACCGGAGAAGGGGAAACGGACAAGCGGGTCGTCTTACGATTCCCGAAGGCGCTCGCGCCCATCAAGGTTGCCGTACTCCCGCTGTCCAAGAAGGAAGAGCTCACCGCGCCGGCGCGCGAGCTGGCGCTTCGCCTCGCGAAGAGCTGGCGCACGGAATACGACGAGACGCAGTCCATCGGCAAGCGCTACCGCCGAGCGGACGAGATCGGCACCCCGTACTGCATCACCTACGACTTCGACACGCTCTCCGACCAGGCCGTGACCGTGCGCGACCGCGACAGCATGAAGCAGGAACGGGTGAAGCTCGAGGAGTTGGAAGGGTATTTGAATAATCAGTTGAAGGCGTAAAGGCCGCAGGCGTTAAGGCCTTAGCGCTGAAGCCTTGTCCGCCTAAGGCCTTCCATCCTATGAAATCTTCCCGTCACGTCCTCTCAAACGGCATGCGCGTGCACCTGGTCCCGTTCGAAGGGACCGATGCGGCCACCGTGTTCGTGCTGTTCAAGGTGGGGAGCCGCTATGAGGCGCGAAGCATCAACGGCGCGGCGCACTACATCGAGCACCTGATGTTCAAGGGGACCAAGCGCCGGCCGAAGACGATCGACATCTCCCGCGCGCTCGACGCGGTGGGCGCCGATTACAACGCGTTCACCTCCAAGAGCTGGACCGGCTATCACATCAAGGTGGATGCCGCGCACCTCGACCTCGCCGTCGACCTGCTGAACGACATGCTGTTCCACTCGAAGTTCGACAAGGCGGAAATGGACCGCGAGCGCGGCGTGATCGTGGAGGAGATCAACATGTACCGCGACAACCCGATGATGCGCGTGGAGGAGCTGCTTGAGGGGAAGATGTTCGACGGGAGCCCTCTCGGATGGGACATCGGCGGCAGCGAGCGGACCGTACGAAGCATGACGCGCGAGGCGGTGCTGGCGTTTCGCGACGCGTATTACACGAGCGAGCGCGCCGTGGTGGTGATCGCCGGCAAGGTGGACAAGAAGGCGCTCCCGCTGCTCAAAAAGACGTTCGGCACGTCGCGGCGCGCCAAGGAAGGACCGGCGCCGTTCCTCCCGGCGGCCATCCCGGCCCCAGGCAAGGCTCCGCGCCTCATCGTGGAAAACAAGGATACGAAACAGATCCAGGTAGCGTTCGGCTTTCCAGGTTACCCGATCGGCGACAAGCGGGTCCCGGCCGCGCACTTGCTTGCCGTCATCCTTGGGGGCACCATGAGTTCGAGGCTGTTCATTTCGGTGCGTGAGCGCAAGGGATTGTGCTATTTCATCCGCGCCAGCCACCAGCCCATGGAGGATACCGGGGTGTTCCAGGTGCATTCCGGGCTCGAGGCCGCGCGGCTCAAGGTCGCCGTCGCCACCATCCTTTCGGAACTCAAGAAGGCGCGTACGATCGGTGTCACCTCACGTGAGCTGAAGGAGGCCAAGGAGAACGTCCGCGGCCGCCTGCGCCTCGCGCTCGAGGATTCCTCCGACCGCGCGGACTGGTATGCCACGCAGGAACTGTTCCATCCGAAGGTGAAGTCCCCCGACGAATACCTGGCGCTTCTCGACAAGGTGACGCCGGCCCAAGTGAAAGCCGCGGCCAAGGAGCTGCTCGACCTGTCCCGTCTCACCGTGGCAGCCATCGGCCCGTTCAAGAGGGAAAAGGAATTCGCTGCCAAAGCAGGATTGAAAATATAGGCGTGAAGGCCTCAGGCGGATAAGGCCTCAGGAAAATCCCTTATGCCTTCACGCCTAAGGCCTTCAACGCCTACGACTCTATGAAAACCGTCATCGCCAACTGGAAGATGAACGTCGGCACCCGCGAGAGCGTGGCGCTCGCGCGCGGGGTGCTTTTGGCGCTGCGCGGCCGCAGCTGTTTCCCGGAGACGGTGCTGTGCCCGCCGTTCCCGGCGCTCTCCGAAGTGCGCAAGGTGCTCGCGCGAAGCCATGCCTCGCTCGGCGCGCAAGACCTGTTCTGGGAGGATGCTGGCGCGTTCACGGGCGAGGTGTCGCCGCGGATGCTGCTCGAGCACGGGGTCACGCATGCGATCATCGGTCACTCCGAGCGCCGGCAGCACCTGGGCGAGACCGACGAGATGGTGGGGAAAAAGACGCGCGCCGCGCTTGAGGCCGGATTGAACGCGATCTTATGCGTGGGCGAGACCGCGGCCGAGCGCGACGCCGGCGCGCAGGAGGCGGTCGTCGAGCGCCAGCTGCGCGCGGCACTCACGGGCGCGCGGCCGAAAGGCCAGGCGCGCCTGCTCGTCGCCTACGAGCCCGTGTGGGCGATCGGCACCGGCCGTTCCGCTTCCCCGGCCGATGCCGCGGCGATGCACGCGCATGTCCGCAGCCTCGTGGCGAAGCTCGCTCCAGCCCTCTCATCCCGTTTGAGCGTGCTGTACGGCGGATCCGTGGACGGGAAGAACGCCCATTCCTTCCTGCGCGAGAAGGAGGTCGACGGCGTGCTCGTGGGCGGCGCCTCCGTGAAGCATACCGAGTTCGCCGAGATCCTCTCTGCCGCCTGCGACGTGATCGAAGCCCAAGGCTGACCGTATGCCCCGTACTACAACAAGGACATTTTTGTCGGCTCCCTTCGAGGTATTCCATCCAGGTCGAGAGTCCGGTTGTTCCCAGACGGTCGTTCAGGACGCTTGCCTGACGAGAACGTCCTTGTTGTAGTACGGGATATGGTGCTCTGGCTCATCCCCCTCCTCCTGCTCCTCGCCTCCGTCGCGGTGCTTGGCGTGATCGTGGTCCGCAAGATCCCGCAGTTGCGGGTGATGGAGACGTCCACGGACTCGGATGAGCGGACCAGGCGCGTGAAGGAGGCGATCATCCTCGATCGCGTGGCGCGGCTGCAAAGCGAGAAGCTCGGGCGCCTCGGTCGCGCCGTCATCGCCGGGGGGAAGGGGGCCATGCGCCTCGGACGCCTCGCCGTGCAGCGGCTGTACAGGATGGAGCAGTACTACCAGAAGCTCAAGCGCGCGCCATCGCACGCCGGCGCGGCGGTCGGTCCCGAGGCCGTCCGCGGGATGCTCGAGGCCGCGGAAGCGTTCGCGCGCGAGGGCGAGCCCATCCAGGCCGAGAAGAAGTACATCGAGGCGATCAGCCATTCCCCGAAGTGCGCCGAGGCGTACGAGGGGCTCGGGAACCTGTATTTCGAGGTGAAGCAGTACGACCAGGCGCGCGAGGCGCTCGCGTTCGCGCTGCGCCTTTCTCCGGGGGACGCTTCGGTTCACATGAGCCTCGCGGACCTTGACCTGGCCGAAGGGAAGACGCAGGCCGCGCTCGCGCACCTGCGCGAGTCCGTGGAGAAGCGGCCCCACAATCCCAAGTACCTCGACCGCTACATCGAGACCGCGCTCCTCGCCAAGGAACGCAAGGACGCCGAGAAGGGGATTGCGAGCCTCAAGGCGAGCAATCCTGACAACCAGAAGATCCCCGTCTTCGAGGAAAGCCTGTCAGCGCTGCCAGAGGCCGAGCCTTCACAAGAAGGATAGGTTTTGCTATCCTTTCGGCACCTTTCCAACCAACGGGTGGATACCGAAGTGGTCAAACGGGGGAGACTGTAAATCTCCTGGCTCACGCCTTCGAAGGTTCGAACCCTTCTCCACCCACCATTCGACTACCTTCGTGCCGTTTATGTGGTAGTCGAATGCCCTGAGCTTGTCGAAGGGCAGTGAGTCCGTGGTAGACGATCGCTCATGGTCTGCGACCATACGACGCAAAACGCTTCCGTAGGGAACAGGAAAGGAGTCGAATGCCTTGAGCTTGTCGAAGGGCGCGTCGTCGTGTACATGTTGGAATGTGGCGATGGCAGTTATTATGTAGGTTGTTCTGAAAATCTTCTGCGAAGGATGGAAGATCATCGTGCGGGCAGGGCCGCTTTATGGACGGCAAAACGGCTTCCCGTCCGTCTCGTATACTACGAGATCCACAAGATCCTCCTGTGTGCAAGAAGAAGAGAACGTCAGATTAAGGGCTGGTCGAGGATAAAGAAGGAAAAGCTTATGGATGGGACTTGGAAGCTTGAATAACGCCGCCTTAGCTCAGGGGTAGAGCAGCTGTTTTGTAAACAGCAGGTCGTCGGTTCAAATCCGACAGGCGGCTCCAGCCTTCGCCCTTGAGGGGCTTCGGCTGGCGGGGCCATCGCGATAAAAACACGCCGTTGTAGCTCAGCCCCGACGCTGCGCTGCGGCGCAGGTCGGGGGTCCGACCCCATCAGGGCGTCGGACTTGGTAGAAGAAATATGCCGTTGTAGCTCAGTTGGTAGAGCACATCCATGGTAAGGATGAGGTCACCGGTTCAATCCCGGTCAACGGCTCCACTCCCTTGACACGAATCGCGTTTTTCCGTAAGGTTCCGACCAATCAGATTGCCAATTATGTCCCAAGATTTCCTCATCAAGCTGGAGTGCACGCAGTGCAAGACGGTCAATTACCAGAGCCACAAGAACAAGAAGACGCTCAAGGAGCGCCTGGAGCTTTCGAAGTTCTGCAAAGGCTGCCGCGCCCACCAGCCGCACAAGGAGACCAAGTAAGCATCAAGACCCCGCCCTTCACAAGAGGGCGGGTTTTTGACATACTGCCGCGGCGTAGGGACGTCGTTCAATGGTAGGACGGAGGTCTCCAAAACCTCTGACGTGGGTTCGATTCCCACCGTCCCTGCCAAAATCCCGCTCGTTCAAGCGGGATTTTTCGCTTCCCGCCGCGCCGTGATACGATTTTCACGTATGAAATGCCCGAACTGCAATCGGAACATGCGCCAGCTCCGGCAGGACGTGAGCTACGGCGACCGCCGAAAAAAGTACGACAGGGTCTTTTACCGCTGCGAAAACGACGACTGGTGGGTGACGGTCGAAATCCCGCAGGAGGAGGCATAGGCGAGACGGGACGCCTCCTGTTCCATTGGAACATGGTAGGATAGGGTCAATATATGCGATGTCAAATCGGCTCGTTTTCGGCGGGCAAGGCGATCGGGATGTGCGGCATCATCGTCTTTGCCGCGTTCGCGTCCCTGTTCGCGAACGTCCACGACGTCTCCGCCGTCACCTGCTCCTCGGGCGCGGCGGCGCAAAACGGCATCACGGTGGTCCCGAGCCATGGGAACGTGTTTTACATCGACACGGGCGTCACGCCGGTGCTCGACGCGGGCTACATCGGTTACCGGGTGACCAACGGGACGGGATCCTCGCAATCGAGCCTGTGGGCGCAGGTGAGTTCCTTCACGGGGTCCAACGTGTCGCTCGCGAACGCGCTGGACAGCGCCATGCAACTCCCGACGCTCGCCGATGGCTCGACCGGCACCTCCTACTTCATGCTGAAGGCGACCGGCGCCACCATGTCGGCGCAGGGGCACACGCTCAAGGTGTACGACGACCGCCCCGACCTTGCGGGCGCCACGGTGCTGTACGAATGCGACTTCTCGTTCTCCAAGGTGCAGGAGACCATCAAGGCGGCCTCCAACAAGCTCGCGGACAACGGGCTCACGAGCGCCGCGGCGATCGAGGTCTCGGACACCTCGCCGGAGCTCGGGCAGCTGGTCACGATCACGGTCGAGGGCCAGACCGGGCAGATCGGCGCGGGTTCCACCCCGGATTTCGACATCATCTGGCTCGCGCCCGCGGCCGTGTCCACCTGGCCCACGCGGGCGCTGCGCCTTGAAAGCGTGTCCATCACCTTCGACGGCAACGCCAACTGGGCCAACACCGCCGACCAGGTGACCTACGCGAACCAGCTGCTCATCACGGGGGCGAACGGCCTCACCAACGTCGACAACTCCGAATACCGCATCTCCTACGGCTTCCGCGTGGTGGGGCGCCCAACGAGCACGGTCACGGCCGTGCCGATCGCCCAGATCGCGAGCGGCACCCAGGTGAAGCACTCCGACACCGGCGCCGCGGGCGGCACCCTCGACATCTCGTTCGCCTCGCTCACCATCAACGCGGCGCTTACCAAGAGCGTCACGACCACCACCGGGCTCACGGTCGTGGACTGCACGGGCGCGTGCGCGGTTCCCGGGGAAAGCGGCAGCGGCGAGACGTACGTGGAGGTCCCGTACCGCCTCACCGCCTCTTCGACGACGGCCACCACGCTCACGGTGGACGAGTTCGTGGACCAAGCGCCAACCGGCCCCATCTTCATTCCGGGAAGCGCGACCGTCACCGACATCGGCCGCACCGGGGTCGCGATCGGCGACCCTGTGACCGTCACCGCGGACGCGGCCCCCAAGCCGCTGCATTTCACCGGCCCGTTCACGCTCAATTCCGGCACGACCGCGAGCATCGACTACGAGATGTGGGTGCCGGTGGGCAGCTTCGCGAACACCGCATACGCCAAGATCGGCGATTTCCTCGTGGGAGCGACGGCGTCAGCGATGTCGAGGATTACGGTCACCTCCACAGGCACCAGCACGGTCGGGGTCGTCGCCGATACGGCGGATTTCAGCATCTCGGCAGTCACGGATCCGGCCACGAGTATCACCGCCTCCGCCGCGACGCTCAACGGCACGGTGGACCCCAACGGCACGGCGGTGCTCACCGGCCAGTTCGAGTATGGCACCAGCCCGACCTTGGTCGGGGCGACGACCACGACCGCGACCACGCCGGCCTCCGGCACGCTCGACGGGCTCACGGACCCGACGGCGGTCAGCCTCGGCCTCACTGGCCTCTCGTCCGGCACGACCTACTATTATCGCGTGAAGGCGGGATCGGCCCAGGGGACCATCCTGTCGTTCACCACGCTTGCGGTGCTCGCGGACCCGACCCCCACCACGACCGCCGCGACGAGCGTGGCCGCGACTACGGCGACGGTGAACGGCACTATCAACCCGAACCTGACCCCGATCACCGGCATCCAGTTCGTGTACGGCACCGTCTCGGATCTTTCTTCCGGGACGACGACCGTCACCGTCGACGACGGCACCGGCACGGCCGCGCTCACGGCCGGCGGGTCGTCCACCCAGCCGTTCAGCTATGCCGTGACCGGCCTCACCTCCGGGATCACCTATTATTTCAAGATCCGCGCGTGCACGAGCGCGCTCACCGGCACGTATCCGAACGTCTCTTGCACGACCGCGTTCGAAGGATCCATCCTGAACTTCACCACGAGCCTGGCGTCCCGTACCCTCACCATCGACGCCGGCTCGTACGTCGCGAGCTACACGCTCACGGACACGCCGCCGACGATTACGTCCACCGCTTCCGCTGGAGCCGGCACCAAGACGTACACGAGTACCACGACTGGCGTGTGCACCATCGGCTCGACCACCGGCATCGTCACCTTCGTCGCGGCCGGCACCTGCACGATCGATGCCGACATCGCGAGCGACGGCACCTATGACACGGCCGACGCGACGGACATCTCGTTCTCGGTGACGCTGGCCGCCCGCACTCTCACCATCGACGCGGGCTCGTACGTGGCCAGTTACTCCATGACGGACACGCCCCCGACCATCACGTCGACCGCCTCCGCCGGGACGGGAACGAAGACGTACACGAGCACGACCACAGGCGTCTGTACAATCGGATCAACGACCGGCATCGTCACCTTCGTCGCGGCCGGCACCTGCACCATCGACGCCGACATCGACGCCGACGGCACCTATGACACGGCCGACGCGACGGACATTTCGTTCTCGGTCACCTTGGCCGCCCGCACGCTCACGATCGACGCAGGCTCGTACGTCTCCAGCTATTCGCTCACGGACACCCCGCCCACCATCACGTCGACCGCCTCCGCCGGAACGGGGACGAAGAGCTACACGAGCACCACGACCGGCGTCTGCACCATCGGTTCCACCACAGGTATCGTCACCTTCGTCGCGGCCGGCACCTGCACCATCGACGCCGACATCGACGCCGACGGCACCTACGACGCGGCCGACGCCACGGACATCTCCTTCAGCGTGACCCTCGCCGCCCGCACGCTCACCATCGACGCGGGCTCGTACGTCGCCAGCTACGAGCTCACGGACACGCCTCCGACCATCACGTCCACCGCTTCCGCTGGAGCCGGTACCAAGACGTACACGAGCACCACGACCGGCGTGTGCACCATCGGTTCCACCACGGGGATCGTCACGTTCGTGTCCGCCGGCACCTGCACCATCGATGCGGACATCGACGCCGACGGCACCTATGACACGGCCGACGCCACGGACATCTCCTTCAGCGTGACCCTCGCCGCCCGCACGCTCACCATCGACGCGGGCTCGTACGAGTCGAGTTACCTGATCACCGAAGCGGAGCCGACCATCACGTCCACCGCTTCCGCTGGAGCCGGTACCAAGACGTACACGAGCACCACGACCGGAGTGTGCACCATCGGCTCGACCACCGGCATCGTCACGTTCGTCGCGGCTGGCACCTGCACCATCGATGCGGACATCGACGCCGACGGGACGTATGCCGCTGCGGACGCCACGGACATCTCCTTCTCAATCACCCGGCGCAGCGGGGGAGGGAGCATCGTCGTGAACCCTCCGAGCAATCCCGGATCCGACACCGGGACGACGACCTCCCCGGAACCGTCCGCGCCGGAGACGACGAGCGAACTTCCGCCGCCGAGCCCCGTGACCGAACCCGTGCCGTCGCAACCCGCCCCGCCGGACGTCGACTTCTCCGCCGCGTCCTACGACATCTACATCGTGAATCCCGACGGGACCGAGCGCCACATGACCGACCCGCGGTACGCGCGCGTCGAGCGCGTGAGCGACACCGTGGACATCATCCGGTTCGAGGACAAGGGATCGGACTTCGACTTCGACGACGTCGTGATCCGGGTGGACTACTCGGACTGGACCAGGATCGTGGTGACCGTGCTCGCGGTGGACGCCGGGTGGCTCCACAACGTGCGCATCGCCTTGTCCAACGCGGGAGCGCTCGTGAGTGACCTGCTCATCTGGCCGGATTCGCATCTTGGCATCGGCCAGTACGCGCTCATCGACGCCAACGAGGACGGCGCGTACGTCGTCGGGGCGATCCTTCCGATCGTCGAGGACGTGGAAGAACCCTACGTCGATCCTGCCGGCGTCCTCCCGCCGCTTCCGCCCACGACCGACGTCGAGCCTCCTCCGTCCGTCCCCGCTGCGGACGCTCTGCCAGCGCCGTGCGAGGTCGCGTGCGACGAGGTCGGGTACGACCTGTACATCGTGAACCCGGACGGGACCGAACGGCATATGGGGACGCCGTACGTCCGCGTGACGCCCGCCGCCGACGGCAGGACCATCGTCGGGTTCGAGGATTCCGGACGGGATTTCGACTACAACGACGTCCGCGTCCTAGTCGATACACGCGACTGTTCCGCCGTCACGTTCGAACTGCTCGAACTGGACGCCGCCTGGCACCACCGCCTGGCGCTCCAGGTGTCCTTGCGCGGGGAGCCGAAGCTCGATCGGGTGGTCTGGAACGACACCCACGAGGCCGCGGGGAGCATCCGCACGATCAACGCGAAGGACGATCCGGCCATGTGCGTCGAGGCTAGGGCCCCCGAGCCGGTGGCCTCCGCCTGCGTCCTGTCCTCGCCGTTCACCTCGAACCTCGGCCCTGGGAACGTCGGTGACGCGGTCGTACGACTGCAGGAGATCCTTCGGTGCCTCAAGCATTTCCCAGAAGACGTGTCCGCCTCCGGCACCTATGGACCGATCACCCAGCGCGCCGTCGCCGCGTTTCAGGCATTGAAGAACATCCCGCCCATCGGCCTGGTCGGACCGCTTACGAGGGCGGCCCTGAACGCGTTCGTCCGATCTGCCCCTGCCGCTTCGGGCCAATAGGGTATCGACCTATGCCCCGATTCAAGGATCGCGCGGACGCGGCACGGCAGCTCGTCGACGCGCTCCGGCCCTATGCCGGCAAGCCCGTCGTCGTGTACGCCCTGCCGCGCGGGGGCGTGGTGCTGGGCGTCGCGGTCGCAAAGGCCCTCAAGGCCCCGCTCGACCTGCTCATCCCACGCAAGATCGGCCATCCGGACAACCCCGAATACGCCATCGCCTCCGTGACGGAAACGGGCGCCGTCGTGCGTCAGGAGGACGAAGTCCGGTCCGCGGATCCGAAATGGTTCGACGAGGAAGTCCGACGGCAACGCGAGGAAGCCCGCCGACGGCGCGAGCGATACCTCTCCGGGAGACCGGCCGTCCCCGTGAAGGGCAAGGCCGCCATCGTGGTCGACGACGGGATCGCGACCGGGCTCACCATGAAGGCGGCGTTGTCGGAGCTTCGGACGCGCGAACCGTCTTCCGTCGTGATCGCGGTCCCGGTGGCGGCGCGCGATACGCTGCGCGAGCTTGGGAAGGAGGTTGACGAGGTCGTCGTCTTGCACGAGCCGGCGATGTTCCTCGGGTCCATCGGCAATTATTACGAGGCGTTCGACCAGGTGAGCGACGAAGAGGTGGTCGCCATGATGAAACAAGTATGACGACGCTTGCCTTCCGCCGCTATGAGAACGGGGAGCTGTACCTTCCCGGATGCCCGACGCTCTCCGGAACGGTCGCCCTGTTCGGATCTTTTTCTCCTCCGGACGAGAACCTGCTTAAGACGCTCCTTGCCGCGCATACGCTCAAGAAGGAAGGGGCTGGTCGGGTGGTGGCCGTCATCCCGTTCATGGCATACATGCGCCAGGACAAGGCGAAGCCGGGGCTTGGCCTCACGACCGCCTGGCTGGGGGAGCTCATCCGCGCCTCCGGCATCGGTCGGATCGTGACCGTGGACCTGCACAGCCTGCGGGACAGGGAACTGGTCCCCGTGCCGATCGTTTCCCTCTCGCCCGCGCCGGTTTTCGCGAAGGAGATCCTGGACCGAGGATGGGAGGACGCCACGCTGGTCGCTCCGGACAACGGCGCCGTCGCGCGGTGCGAGGCGGTTGCCAGGGCGCTCAAGGACAAGCGTCCCGTCACGCGGTTCGAGAAGGCGCGGACCGCGCGCGGCGTCCGGGTCGGCGCGCCCGTCGGCGCGGTGGGGAACCGGTGCGTGCTCGTGGACGACCAGCTCGACACGGGCTCCACGCTGGTCGCGGCCTGCGAACGCCTGCGCCGCGCCGGCGCCAAGGAACTCCTGATTTGCGTCACGCACGGGCTGTTCGCCGGAGAGGCCTGGAAGAGGCTGCACGGCCTGGGCGTGCGCGAGATCATCGTGACGGACACGGTCGCGACGCGTCCGCCCGCCGCGTGGGTTTCCCAAGTTTCCGTCGCGCCGCTCATCGAGCGGGCGATTGCCTCGATCCCGCCGTCGCGGAGGGTGTACGTTTCTTGACGGCGCGCGAAACGTGCTATGATGGGCGCGATTAGCGCCGTGATTGCGTCCCATGCGCATCCGCTCCAAGCTCGTCCTCGCCTTCGTGCTTTCGGGGGTCGTCCCGCTCCTCGTGGTGTTCGGCGTGAGCCTGGGGACCATCCGGCAGGGCGTGGAGGACAAGTTCGCGGAGCACGTGGCCGTCACGGCGGAGCTTGCCGAGCGTTCCGTCACGCTGTACCTCGACGGGCTCGCCAAGCGCGCGTCCGATTGGTCGTCGGACGGGCATATCAACGCCCTGATCGCGCGTATCGCCGCGCTGCCGAGGGAGAGCCCGGAGGCGCAGGAGGCCTCGCGCGAGCTCGGCGCGTATTTGCGCGACTTCAAGATGCCGCTCGATCGTTCCATCCTGATTGCCGAAGTGTTCGACGCCGACGGGCGCGTGGTGGCCTCGTCCGAGCCGCTGCGGGTGGGACACAGCGAGAGCGCCGAGGAATTGGAATACGAATACGCCTGGCGCCGGGCCATGGCCGCCTCGTTCGTGGAGACCGTGACAAACGGCTTCGTCGTCCTCGAGGGTGACGAGCAAGGACACCCCTCCGAGCCGACCCTGCATTTTTCCGCCCCGCTCGCCAAGGAGGCAGGCACGCCGGGCGGCGTGCTCGTGCTGCATGTCTCGGCGCGCGACCTCACCGCGCTGTTGGGAGAGATCCTTTCCGATCGTCCCGAGTCGACCTTCGAGACCTATCTGGTGAACGCGGACGGCCATTTCGTCACTCCGTCGCGTTTCGTCCCGGATGTGGTGCTCAAGGTCAAGGTCGACACCGAGCCGGTGCGACGATGTCGCGAGGCCGGCGAATCCGCGTCCGGAGAGTGGATCGACTACCGCGGTGTGCCCGTGATCGGCGCCTCGCGCTGCCAGGCGGGCAGATGGTGGACGCTCGTCTCGGAAATCGACACGACCGAAGTGGACGCGGCCGCGCGCGCGGCGCGCGCGCAGAACGCGCTCGTGCTGTTCGTCACCTTGGCGTTCTCGGCCTCGTTGGGCGTGGGGTTGAGCGTGGTGATGGGCCGGCGCGTGGGCGCGTGCACGGCGGTCATCAAGGAGCTCGCGCAAGGGAAGTTCGGCGCGCGCGTGCCGGCCGCCGACATCAAGCGTGACGAGATCGGCCAGGCCGCGCAGGGGGTCAACGCCATGGCCGAGCGCCTGGACGAGTATTTCGGCAGCCTCAACCAGCTCTACGAGGCCGTGTTCACCCAGGCGCCGGTGGGGATCATCACGGTCGCCGCCGACGGGACGGTCGCGTCCGCGAACGCCCGCGCGAAGGAATGGACCGGGGTCATGGAAGGCGACGGCCTGCTTGCCTCGGCCTGGTGCCGGGAACGCGCGCTCGAAGGGGAGCTGCGCGGCGCGCTCGCCGGAGCGCCCTTCGAGCGGGAGATTCCCGGAGCGGACGGGCGGGCGTTCCGTCTCACGGGCACGCCGCTTGCCGGGCGCAAGGCGCTTGAGGCGCTGCTCATCCTCGAGGACGTGACGCAGCAAAAGCGGCTCGCCGAGGAACAGCGCTCGTACGCACAACGCCTGGAAAAGGAAGTCGCCGACCGCGTCCGCGAGCTGGAAGCGGAAAAACGCGAGCTCGAGCGCGTGAACGCGCACTTGGTGGGCCGCGAGCTGCGCATGGCCGAGCTCAAGAAGCGGCTGGCGCAGGCCGAGGGCGCGGATGCCTCGCCAGGCACGGCGACGCCACACGCGACGACCGGCGATAAGCCCGGCGCCTGATTCCCACGGGACGTATGGAGATAGAACAGAAACAGTGGACCGCGGAAACCGGATGGAAACCGGCCACCGGGAAGCTTTCCGGAAGCGCGCACCTCGTGCTCGCCTTCGGCGCGCGCGCCAAGCTCGAGGACAGCGCGACCTATCCCGAACTCAAGGCGATGTACCCGGACGCGCATGTCGTGAGCTGCTCCACGGCCGGGGAGATCCACGGCGCGCAGGTGCTCGACGGGTCGCTCTCGGTCACGGCCGTGCGGTTCCGCTCTTCCTCCGTGCGCGCGTGCGCGGAATCCATCTCGGATGCGGCGCAAAGCGAGGAAGTGGGGCGCAAGCTCGGCCAGTGCCTCCCGCACGAGGGGTTGGTCCACGCCATGGTGTTTTCCGACGGATTGCGCGTGAACGGCACGCGGCTCGTGCGCGGGCTCGCCGGCGCGCTTCCCAAGGGCGTGGCCGTCACAGGCGGGCTTTCGGGCGACGGGGCGGATTTCAAGAAGACGCTGGTGGGGCTCGATGCCCCGGCAACGGAGGGACAGATCGTGCTCGTGGGGTTGTACGGCGCGCAGCTGCGCGTGGGCCACGGGTCGCTGGGCGGCTGGGACCCGTTCGGGCCCGAGCGCGTGATCACGCGTTCGGAAGGGAACGTGCTCTACGAGATCGACGGCAAGCCCGCGCTCGCCTTGTACAAGGAATATCTCGGGGACAAGGCCAAGGACCTGCCCGGGAGCGGATTGCTCTTCCCGCTGCAGGTGCGGCTCAAAGAAGAAGAAGAAGAAGAAGAAGTGACGCGCACGCTGTTGGCCGTCGACGAGAAGGCGCAGAGCCTTACCTTTGCCGGGGACATGCCACAAGGGGCGCTGGCGCGGCTCATGAAGGCGAATTTCGACCGGTTGGTGGACGGCGCATCCGGAGCGGGAAAGATGGGGATCGAAGGATTGGACAACGGGCAGGCCGAGCTTGCGGTGCTCGTGAGCTGCGTGGGCCGCAAGCTCGTGCTCAAGGAGCGCGTGGAGGAGGAGATAGAGGCCGTGCGCGCGGCGGTCGGGGAGCAGGCCGCCAGCTGCGGGTTCTACTCTTACGGCGAGATTTCGCCCTCGGCGGCGACCGAGAAGCAGTGCCGGCTGCACAATCAGACCATGACCGTCACCACGCTGCGCGAGGCCTGAAGGCCGTATGCATCCGCTGCTCGAGCGACAGCTGCGCAAGGCCTTCGGGACCTTGGAGACCGTGCCGGAAGAATGCCGGCCGTTGCTTGAGGCCGTCAGCCGTTCGTACGAGGGCGCTGACGAGGACCGCGCGCTCATGGATCGTTCGCTCGAGATTTCCTCGCGTGAAGGGCGCGAGCGCGAAAAACGGCTTTCCGAGGAGGCCGAAAAGCTCCGTCTCAAGACGAAGGAACTCCAGGACGCGCGGACTGCGATGCTCAACGCGCTCGACGACGCGCTCGCGTCCCAGAAGGATTCGACGACTACCAACCTGATGCTACAAAACGCCGAGCGCCTCGCGCACATCGGGGCGTGGCGATGGGACGTGCCTACGGGGACGCTCGCGTGGACCGATGAGATCTATCGCATGTTCGGAACATCTCCGGGCGAGTTCAAGCCCACCTACGACGCGTTCCTCGCGCGCGTGCATCCCGAGGATCGCGATCTCGTGAAGCGCGCCGTCGACGCGTCGATCCGCGGGCATGCGCCGTACGACATCGAGCATCGCGTCGTACGCCCGGACGGGAGCGTCGTCGTCGTGCACGAGCGCGCCGAGGTGTCGTACGGGAAGGACGGCACGCCGTTGGAAATGGACGGCACCGTGCAGGACGTCACCGAGGAGAAGAAGGCCCAGATGAGGATCAGGGAGCTCGACCAGCTCAAGGACAAGTTCATCCGCATCGTCACGCACCAGTTCCGCACCCCGCTCAACGCCATCCGCTGGAACATCGAGGCGCTGCTCAACGAGCAGCTCGGGCCGCTCAAGGCCGAGCAGAAGGAGTTCTTGCGCGTCACCTACGACGCCAACACCGACGTGATTTCCCGCATCCGCGACCTGCTCACGGCCATGGACATCGAGGAGGGGCGCGCCCTCGTTTCCAAGGAGACCGTGTCCGTGGAAACCATCTGGAACGGGGTGCTGGCCGAGTGGAAGAAACGCTGCACGCTCAAGGACCTCGTCTGCGAGTACGCGCCGCCGAGCGCGCCGCTCCCCGCGCTCCAGGGCGACGGCGAGAAGCTGCGCGACGTCTTCGCCAAGATCATGGACAACGCGGTCACCTACACTCCCGAAAAAGGCCGCGTGGACGCGAATCTCGAGTACCGCGACGGCGCGATCCGCTTCAGCATGAAGGACACCGGCATCGGGATCCCGGCGGTGGAGCAGCCGCGCGTGTTCAACCGCTTATTCCGCGCATCGAACGCCTCCACCATGAAACCCGATTCCTCGGGCCTCGGGCTGTACATCTCCAAGTATTTCGTGGAACAACACGGGGGCAGGATCGGATTCGAAAGCGAGGAGGGGAAGGGAAGCACGTTTTGGATCGAGCTGCCGGTTACGACGGCCTAAGCACGCGGTATGGGACAGCATTTCGCCTGGAAGGACGAGTACGCTCTGGGAAACGACCTGATCGACGGCCAGCATCGGCGGTTCTTCGACCTCGCCAACCGGCTCATCGACACGGCCGGCCTGGATGACGCCACGCCGGAGATCCTGGAGGAGCACGTGATGGCGCTCGCCAACTACGCCTACTTCCACCTGGCCACCGAGGAGCGTCACCTGCTCCTGCCCGAATGCGGGAATGGCGCGAAGCATGTGGCCGTCCACAACTCGTTCCGCGAGGAGGTGATGCGCCGCATCGCGCAGATCCGCGGGACGGTCCATGACCGCCGCCGGTTCGCCAGGGAAATCGCGGAGTACGCAGGGTCGTGGCTTTCCACCCACATCCTCGTGATGGACAAGGGATACGCCGCCTGCCTCTCGCTCATGATTCCCGGAGATCCGTCGTTTCCTGACCGCGCCGAGCCGGAAAACCCGTCAAAGCCGCCCGACGGATGAAATCACGCCGTCCTGACTTCACTCATCATCAATACGAAGGTATGAACAACAAGACATTCGAGTGGGTGCTGCGCATCGCCGTCGCCGGCGAATTCCTTGGACACGGCGTCTTCGCTGTCCAGGGGAAGGCGCAGTGGATCGGCTGGATCCAGGAGATCCTTTCGGTCAATGCCCCGACGGCGACGACGCTGCTCACCCTCGTCGGATGGTCGGACATCGCGGTCGCCGCCGCCGTGCTTTTGTGGCGGGGCGTCCCGCGCGCGGTGCTCCTGTGGGCGGCGATCTGGGGGTTCTGGACCGCGCTCGTGCGCCCGCTCGTGGGCGAGCCCGTGTGGGACTTCGTCGAGCGTTTTGCCAACTGGGGAGCCCCGCTCGCGCTGTTGCAGGCATACGGCTGGCCCAAGACCGTTTCGGAGTGGTTTCGGATCAAGGCGTGAATTTACGGCGAGAAAACGAAGACCGGCCGCGTGGCCGGTCTTTCGATTCAAACGATTCACGGGATCCTTCAGCCCTGATGGGCTTCAGGATGATTTCGGCCTAGGGCCGAAATCATTTACAGCACTTGCACATCCCGCTCTTCATGAGCCCGATCACGATGAGCGCCACCGGCCAGGCCAGGTCCACGGTGGCCGCGCCCACGACGCCCAGCGTCTTGAGCAGGAACAGGAGCCCGATCAGGGCGATGAGCAAGGGGCCCACCTTGTGATGGGCGCACGCGCACGAGCCTCCGCACATACGAAGCGATGGTTAGGATCCTTCGGCCTTCGGCCTTGGGACGACCTGCTTAGGCAGGTCGGTTATCCACAAGTATACCCGAGGGGAGGAGGTTGCAGTAGGCCCGCTCCTTCCGACGGGCGGTGTGCACCGCGATATGAACCCGGACGCGGGATGCGGTATACTTGAAGCCATGCCAAAGGAGGAGCACCGCCATTCGCGTTTTTTGCGATTCGCATCCCTGCGCGCCCGGGCGGTGTTGGCGCTGCTTATCGTATTCCTCCCGGCCGCGGCCATCATGGTCGGCATCGGGTTATCGGAGCGCTCCCACCGCATCGAGGCCGTGCACGGGCAGTCCCGCCGGCTGTTGACGGCGTTCGTCGCGCAGCAGGACGCCCTGTTGGATTCCACGCGGCAGAACCTGTTCACGCTCGCCCAGGATTCCACGGTCACAGGCGACGACCCGGCCGCCTGCGGCCTGGCGTTGGCCCGTATCAGGACCGAGACCCCGAATTTCGCCAACATCGGGGTGGTCGGCGCGGACGGCATCATCACCTGCAGCGCGCTCCCGCTTGTCGAGAAAACGAGTTCCGCGGACCGGGATTGGTTCAAGCAGGCCGTGGCCACGAAGCGGTTCGCCGTCGGCTCCTATCAAGTCGGTCGCATCACGGGACGCCGGGCCCTGAACGCCGCCTACCCGGTGCTTGACGCGTCGGGGGACGTGCGGCAGGTCGTGTTCATCGCGCTCGACCTCGATTGGCTCAACGAGCTGGCCGCCGACATCGGGCTGCCCGACGGGATGGCGTTCCTCGAGGTGGACCGCGGCGGCACGGTCGTGACGCGGTACCCGGAGCCGGAGCGCTACATGGGCATGGACGCGTCCGCGACGGCGCTCGCGCAGGCCATGCTGGGCGGGGAGCGGGGGTCGGTGCGCGCGACCGGACTCGACGGGAAGCGCAGGACGTTCCAGTTCGCCCCGGTCGGCGAGACCCACGACGCGCGGCTGTACGCCTCGGTCGGCATAGACGAAGAGAGGGTGCTCGCGGACATCGATCGGAGGTTCTCCTTCGCGTTCCTCTTGCTCGCCGCGCTCGGCCTCGCCGCGCTCGCGCTCTCCCTCTACGCGTTCCGCCGCCTGCTCATCGACCCCATCCGCGCCCTCGCGGACGGGTTTTCCCGCCTGCGAGGCGGGGAGTATCGCGCGCGCCTGGACGTGCCGAAGGCGCACAACGAGATGCGCGCGCTCGCCGAGGCGTTCAACGCGACCGCCAAGGCGATGGAAGGCCATGTCAACGGGCTGACGGAGCGCGACCGGCTCATCCAACAGCTCGCGCGCCGGCGCGAGATGGCGGCGCGCGTGAACCGCGCGCTGTTCCGCATGCAGGACGTGCAGGACCTCTTCGAGGAGGCGTGCCGCGTGGGCGTGGACGTCGCCGGGTTCCTGGGCGCGTGGATCGTGGTCGCGCCGCCGCGCCGCGCGCCGCGCGTGGCCGCCGCCGCCGGCATCGACGTCGCTTCTTCCGTCTTGCTCCCGCCGGGGAAGGCCGCCGCGGCGCATCCGGTCGCGCGCGCGCTTCGCGAGGGCGTAAGCGTGCTCGCGCATGAGGGAGGCCGGGCCTCCGGATTCCCGCCGGAGCTCGTCCTCGCCGGAGCCGCGTCGCTCGCCGCCTTCCCGCTCAAGATGGACGGCAAGCCGTTCGGGGCGTTCATCCTCGCCTCGGAGGCCGCCGCCGCGTTCCACGCGGAGGACCTGAAGCTGTTCGAGGAGCTTGCCGACGACATCGCGGTCGGGTACGCCTTCTCCCTCAACAAGGCGGCGCGCGCGCACGCCGAGACCGCGCTCGACCGCGCGCGGCAACGGTTCCAGCTGTTCATGGACATGCACCCGTCCCCCGCATGGATGACGGACGCCGCCGGGCGCTACGTGTACGGCAACGCCGCGCTGCGGCGCACGCTTGGACGCCCATGGAAGGAAATCCAGGGACGCACGGTCGCGAAGCTCCTGGGGAAGAAGGTCGCGGAGACATCGCTGCAAGGCGACCGGAAGGTGCTGGAGAGCGGAGCGCCGTTCAACGCGGTCGAGCAGGTGACGATCGCCGGCAAGCCCCGTACCTTCCAGGTGATGAAGTTCCCCATCATAAACGACGCGGGCGTGCGGCTTGTGGGGGGCATGGCGTTCGATGTCACGGAAGAGCGGCAGACGCAGGAACGGCTCACGGAGAGCGAGAAGCGGTACCGCTCCTACATCGAGCAGTCCATCGACGGGGTGTTCGTGATGGCGGACAACGGGCGCATCGTGGACGCCAACCCCGCCGCCCGCTCGATGCTCGGCTACGACGAGGAGGAATTGCGCGGGATGTCGCTGCGCGACCTCATGGACCACCGGCTTACCGAGGAGGAGAAGCTCGCCTTCCTGCTCACCCTCATCCGCGAGGGGCGCAACGGCATGGACGCCTCGGTCATGCGCAAGGACGGCACCGAGCTGATCGCCGACGTGCGCATCATCAACCTGGGCGGCAACCGCAACCTGGGGATCTTCCGCGACGTCACGGAGCGGTTCCGTTCCGAGGAGAAGCTCCGCGAGTTGAACGAGCTCAAGAACAGCTTCATCCGCATCGTCGCCCACCAGCTGCGCACGCCGCTCAACGCGGTGCGATGGAACCTCGAGGCGCTCATGGAGGGACGCGCGGGGAAGCTGCATGCGCGGCAGCGGCAGCTCCTGGAGATCACGCACGGCGCGGAGGTCGAGGTGATCCGCCGCATCGGCGACCTGCTCGTGGCCACCGACATCGAGGAGGGGCGCGTGACCTTCGCGCGCGAGCGCCTGTCGCTCACGAGCGTCGTGTCCAGCGTGCTTACCGAATGGAAGCCGCGCTGCCGGGCGAAGGGCATCGATTGCTCGTACGAGGCCGCCAAGGAGGCCGCCGAGGCCGTGGAGGCGGATCCGGAGAAGATCCGGGAGGCCGCGGGGAAGCTCATGGAGAACGCGATCGCGTACTCCAAGAAAGGCGGACGCGTCGCCGTGCGCCTTTCCGCGGTCGGGAACCGCGTCCGGTTCGAAGTCGAGGACGAGGGCATCGGCATCCCGGAGGCGGAACAGTCGCGCATCTTCACCCGGTTCTACCGCGCGAGCAACGCCTCCTCCATGCTGCCAAACGCCTCGGGGCTCGGGCTTTCCATCGCCAAGTATTTCGTGGAGCAGCACGGGGGGAGCATCGGGTTCTTGTCGACGGAGGGGAAGGGCAGCCTGTTCTGGTTCGAGCTCCCGACCGCGAAGGGTCCGGTCCGACGCAAGCGGCAACCATGAAGCGAAAAAACTTGAAGAACCAAAACTTGAAGGACCAAAGGTCGCCCGAAAGGAAGAAAGAAGAAAGGACGAAGTTTGAACTTCGTCCTTTCGTTCTTCAACCTTTCACGTCTCCTCTGGTCCTTCAAGTTTTGGTTCTTCAAGTTTTCCCCACTACGCCGGTCGTTTCTTCCCAAACCTCTTGTACGACGCCGGCGGCTGCCAGCGGTCGGGGTGGTTCTCCACCGGGTCGGTGGGCTTGCGGGCGCGCTCGTGCTTGCCGCGCACGCCGGCCTGCGTGCCGCCGCGACGTCCGTCGGGCGATCCGCCGCCTTCGCGACGCTGACCGCCGCCGAATGCCCGGCCCTGGTCGGCGCTGCGGCCGCTGCCGCGCGATCCGCCGTGCTGCGGACGGCCTCCGTGGGAACGGCCGCCACCGTAGCCGCCGCGTCCGCCGCCATATCCGCGACGTCCCGCCTCTTCGCGGTGATCGCTGCGGTTCTCCGGGCTAACCACCACCGCGGGCAATTCGCCCGGGGTCGGCGTGACCGGCAGGTGCACGCGCACGAGCTTTTCGATCTGTCGCACGTCGCTCCCTTGGTCGGGCATGGCGAAGGAGATGGCGCGGCCGGAGTGGCCCGCGCGGCCGGTGCGGCCGATGCGGTGCACGTAGTCCTCGGCCTGGTCGGGCAGGTCGAAGTTCACCACGAGCTCGATGCCGGTGACGTCGATGCCGCGCGCGGCGATGTCGGTTGCCACGAGCACGCGGTGCTTGCCGCTCTTGAACCCTTCGAGCGCGCCGCGGCGCTGGGCGAGCGAGCGGTCGGAGTGGATCTCGGCGGCGGCGTGGCCGGCGCGCACGAGGATGCGCGTGAGCTTCTTGGCGCCGAACTTGGTGCGCGTGAACACGAGCACGGACCCGCGCACTTCGCGCAACAGGTGCTCCAAGAGGCGCGGCTTGTCTTCCTTACGAACGACGAACAGCTCCTGCACCACGCGCTCGGCCGCGGTCCCCTGCGGGGCCACTTCCACGCGCACGGGCAGCTTCATGTATTCGGCGGCGATCTTCGCGATCGCGGAGGGCATGGTGGCGGAGAACAGCATGGTCTGGCGGTCCTTGGGCACCTGGCGGAGGATCTTGTTGATCTGCGGCGCGAACCCCATGTCGAGCATGCGGTCGGCCTCGTCAAGCACCAGCACGTTCACGCGGTCGAGCTTCAGGGTGCGCTGCTCGAGGTGGTCGATGAGACGTCCCGGGGTGGCGACGATGATGTGCGGGACCTTGCGCAGCATCTCCTTCTGGCGGTGCATGGAAGCGCCGCCGATGAGCACGGCGGTGCGAAGCCCGAAGCGGCCGGCGAGCCTCATGATGCTTTCCTCCACCTGCAGCGCGAGTTCGCGCGTGGGGAGCAGCACCAGCCCCTGGCCCTTGGTGCGGGAGAGGATCTGCAGCATCGGGATGCCGAAGGCGAAGGTCTTGCCCGTGCCGGTCTGGGCGATGCCCACCACGTCCTTGCCGTCCATGGCCACGGGGATGGCCTGTTTCTGGATGGGGGTGGGGGAGGTGATCTTGAGCCGGTCGAGCGCCTCGAGGATCTTGGGGCTGATGCCCAGGCCGTCGAAGTTCGACGGGGCAACGGAAGAAGAAGGGGACATAGTCCTCAAAAAAAAGATAAACGCGACTCGGCATCCATCGAGTCGCGCTTTCCGCACTCCGAGGGTCGAGTCCTTCCCGCCTTAAGACGGGTAACGTTGCCGGTAAGATACGGGAATCCGTTGATTTTGTCAACCGTCGGTGCTACCGTGCCGATGCCTCACGGCAGGAAGGAGATCCCATGCGGATCCGCGCCCTGTTCTTCGTTTGCCTGTGCGTCGGCACGCTCGTGTGGGCCGCAAGCGTGGCCCATGGGTCGTTCATCCTCTTCGACGAACGTCCGGGTCCGGCCCTGCGCCTGCGCCTGTCGCGCTGGCGGTCCCTCTGGGGTTCCGCGCTCATGCTCGTCTTGCGTTCCTTCATGCGTCTCAAGGTCACCTACCGGTTCCCGACCGCCGCGCAGGTCGTCCCGTTGCGCTCCGGGCCGTGCATCGTGGTTTCCAACCACCAGCACTCTCTCATCGAGCCGCTCGTGCTCCCGGGGCTGCTCGAGCGCCTCGGGATCGACAACGTGCGTTGGATCGCGAAGGATGCGATGAAGCGCGCCTGGGGCTGGGGACCGATGTTCCGCGCGTCGGGCTTTGCCTGGGTGCGACGCGGCGGGCATGCGAGCGACATCCGCGCCGTGGAAGCCGCCGCGGCCGCGGCCGCGGGCGAAGGGGCGTCCTTCGCCCTGTTCCCGGAAGGGACGCGCGCGCCGCTTGGGCAGGTGCTCCCGCCCAAGGCCGGCGGGTTCATGGCCGCCGTGCGCAACATGCCGCACTGTCCGGTCGTGTCCGTCACGTTCGCCTGGGACCGGCCGCCGGAAGGGGGGCGCACCATGCTCGACGGAGCATCGCTGTTTGGCCGCACGGTCACGGTGACGGTCCGGGTCCACGAGCCGGTCGCCGAAGCACAGGCCAGGGCCTGGCTCGACGAGGAATGGGAACGCATGCGAAAGGATCTCACAGGTGCCGCCTAGGCACCTGTTTTTTTGTCAGAAAAAAGCCTGACGCGAGCGTCAGGCTTTGGTGAGGGCCGTGACGAGGTCCGTCGCGGTCAGGCGTTGAGGGCGTTCCGATCGGTCGGGAACTCGCGGTCGAGCGGGAAGGCGTCGAGCTCCTCCGCCGACGGCTTGGGCTTGTCCATCGCCATCAGGAAGGCGGTAAGCGCATCGACGCGCTCCGGACCGGCCGGCTCCCGGGTCGGCACCGGCATGGCATCCGGGTCGGTCGGGAGATCGGAAACCGGGGCCTGGATGCCCGGATCCGTACGCTCGGGTTCCTCCGCGATCGCGACCCGGACCATGGACGGATAGGTTCCGGGGTCGGACTGCTTCACGTCACGCACGAGCAGAACGAGCAGAACGACCTGGACCGCGAAGATCGCGAGCGTGAGCGCCGCGCCCGCGGGCAAATAGGAGAGGGCGAGCCCCGTGGCGATGCCGTCTGTAGCGAACAGCGCCAGGTACAAGGAGAAGCGGTCCGTTTTCCGTGTCATGGTTTCCTCCGAAAAGAGCAGGGAGCCGCAAGTATGCCTGCGCGAGCGCGAAGCGTCAAGGTTGTCGGGCTGTGGAAAAAGAAAACGCCCCGAGGACCGGGGCGTGGCGTGGACGTCCGTTTGGCGTTCCGCCTTCAGCCGTTGAGCTTCGCGAGCTTCTCTCGCAAGGCCTCGACGCCCTTGGCGTTGAGGGTGGCGGCCTCGCGCTTTGCCTGGAACTCCTTCTGCAGGCGTTCGGCCTCTTCCGCGTCCTTCATCGTCTTCTCCTCGGCTTCCGCAATCTTGCGCTGCAGCTCGTTTTGGCGGCTGGTGCGCAGCACTTTGCCCGAGACGATGATCTCGTCGATGATCTCCGCCATGGACGCCATGCGCACGAAGTAGGCGGCGAACTCCTCCTCGGGCATCTCCATCATGTCCCTGGGAGGGAACACCTCGAATTCGTATTTCCGGCGTTCCGGCACCGGGGCGCCTTCGCAGGAATCGGACTGTCCGTTGGCGTGCGCCTCGATGTGCTCCACGATGTTCGACGGGCTTATCAGGTTGTCTGGCACGTTGTGATCCTCCTCGTGTGCGTTCATCCCAAGTGCTTCTTGAGCCACTCCCGCGCGGCCGCGGCCTTGCGGGCGTGCAGGGCGGCTTCTTCCTCCTTGGCCTTCGCCTGCGCCTCCTCGCGGCGGGCCTCGTCCTCGAAGGCGCGGCGCGCGGCGTCGATGCGCGCCTTGATCGCGGCGGACAGCGTTTGGAGCGGCTTCATGGCCCGGTCGACGTCGGTGAGCGCGCGCACGAGCGTCTCGGGGTCCATGGCGTCCAGCTGCGCGTCGGTGAAGAGGGCGGCCGTCACCTCGCGCGGGGCGGGAGGGGGCGCGGGCGCCGCGGGGAGCGGCACGGAAGGCTGGGCGTACTCGGGCTCGAGCGCGGAAGACTCGCATGAGTCATCGGCGTTCGCGTGCCGGTCCATGGCCCGCTCGCGCAAGAGCGCGATGCGTTCCTCGACGGTGCCGGCGGGAGTCGGGGGCAGGCGGCCGTCCCGGCAGCATCGCAGGACGGCTTCCGCCTGGTCGGCGTCGTAGTAGAACTCCGTCCTGCTCCCGTTCGCCTCGACGATCACGTGGTTGTTGTCGAGGAATCGGAACAGGTCGTCCTGCGGTCCGGGTTCGTCGTACGTCCCCGAGGCGCTTTTCGCCCGGCTCTTGATCTCGCTCTTGGAAATCGAGAGGAGTTCGCCCCGCTTGGGGCGCACGGCCTTGGCGATCGCCTTGCACACCTGTTTCAAGTCAGGCGGCGGTTGGTCCGTACAACGGTATCGCGTCCTGCGCTGGTCCTGGAAGCCGAGGATCGTACTGTTCACTTGGTGCTCCTGTCTCTTGTCCTGGCGTTCGCCCCTGTCACGATCGACAAGGGCCTCGCACTGTAGGCGGATTTCCGCCGCATGTCAAGCCTAGCGTTCCAGGCTCCCGTAGTGGAACGCCATCACCATCTTGTACCCGTCGTCCGTGGGCGCGAAATGGAATCCGACGCCCACCGCGTTCCAATCGGGGTGGTAGACGGTGCGGTAGTGCGGGCCGTTGCTCGCCGCTTCTCCGAGATAGAAGGCGAGGGTGTTGTCGAGCGCCTGTCGCGCCCCGTCCATCGAGTCGTCCGTGAAATCCCAGGAGATGTTCTCGGTGAAGTAGTTGCTGGTCCACCCGTCGGGGAGCGAATAACGCTCCGTGAAGTCGAGGCCCTTGGCGTCGATCCACTGGTGCATGGTCTTGCCGTCCGGGCGCTCGTGCGTGAGATCGTCGTTCACGCCCATGTAGCCGGCCCATTCGCTTGCGGTGTCCACGAACCGCTGGTCGAGCGCGAGCTGTCTCAACCCGCGTTCCGCGCGCAGCGCGTTGATCTTCGAAATCCAGTATCGGTTGAGATCGATGACGTCGATGTTCGACGGGATCGTCCCTTCCTGGGAGTCGGAGATGCGGATCGTGGAGAAGGAGCTTGAGGAGCTAGAGGAGCTTGAGGGGGTTGAAGTCGAGGTTGAGGCGGAAACGGGTTTCAGGATGAGCGTCTTCGACGCGATCTTTGCGAGATCCGCGTCGGTGATCCCGAGCGAGTGCGCGCGCATCACCTCGTAGGCGGCCGGGCCGTCCTTCAGGTAATAGACCGACCCATCGGGATGGAGGTAATACGCCTCGCCGTGGAGTTGCACGCGCAGCACGATGCGTCCCTTGAGACGCGACTTGAGATCGGCATTTCCGGTGGCGATCTTCGCGTAGTCGCCTTCGGTGACTCCCAGCCCGAAGGTGCGCATCATCTCATATGCCGTGGGGCCGTCCTTCATGTAGTAGCGGGCGCTCGTGAGCGGGTCCACGTACCAGGCCTCGCCGTGCTGTTCCACCTGCAGGAGGATGTGGCCGGTGACGCGGGAGAGCAGGGAGGAGGACGAGGTGGTTGAGGTGGTTGAGGTTGTTGAGGTGGTTGGGGCGGGGGCCGAGACGGTGGCGCCGGTGGGCGGGAACTTGGATTCCACGGTGGCGCGGTCGGAGTCGGACAGGGAAATCGCCCCGAGGTTGAGGAAGGTGTGCCACACCCAGCCGGTTGCCCCGTTGTCCAGCCGGATGAGGTACCACTCGTGGTCCTCCGCGAGCACGTTCACGCTGGCGCCCGTGGGGGCCGTGGCGAGCACCGAGGTGTTTTCCTGGCATGGGCCGTCGTGCATGAACACGGCCGAGCGGATCGTGGCCGAGCCGGACGCCTCGTGATAGGGCTCGGACCAGCACTCGCCGGCTGCGGCCGGCAGGGCGGGGAGGAACGCGGACAGGACGAAGGCGGCGGCGGCGAGTCGTTTCATAGGCATGAAATGATATACTTCACCGTACACGCCTATGAAGCATCCGTCACTGTTCCCCGTCGTCCTTACCGTGTTCCTCGACATGCTCGGGTTCGGCATCGTCATTCCCGTGCTCGGGCCGCTGTTCGTGGACCCTGCCTCGCCGCTGTTTTCCCCCGAGGTGCCGTACGCCACGCGCACGCTGCTTTTGGGCGTCGTGATGGGGCTGTATCCGCTCGCGCAGTTCTTCGGGGCTCCCATCCTCGGGGCGCTGTCCGACCGGTTCGGGCGAAAATGGCCGCTCCTCATTTCCATCGCCGTGAACACGTTGGGATACGCGATGTTCGCCTTCGGGGTCGGGAGCGGGCAGTTCTGGCTGCTGGCCGTAAGCCGCGTGGTGGCCGGGCTCGCGGGCGGCAACATCGCCATCGCGTACTCCGCGATTGCGGACGTGAGCGACGCGCGCACCAAGGTGCACAACTTCGGCCTGGTGGGGATGGCGTTCGCCGTCGGGTTCGTGCTCGGGCCGTTTTTCGGCGGCTCGCTCGCGGATCCGTCGCTCGTTTCCTGGTTTACCATTGCCACGCCGTTCTGGTTTGCCGGGCTCCTGGGCCTCGTGAACCTGATGGCCGTGCTGGCGTTTTTCCGAGAGACGCTGCGCGAGCGCGTGCACAACCCGGCGAGCCTCCTCACGGGCGTGCGCAACGTGCGAAAGGCGTTTACCCAGCCATCACTGCGGTCGATGTTCGTGGTGGTGTTCCTGCTCACCTTCGGGTTCACCTGCTTCACGAATTTCTTCCAGGTGTTCCTCATCGACCGGTTCCAGGCGACTCCGCTGCAGATCGGCCAGGTGTTCGCCTACGTCGGGCTGTGGATCGCCTTCACCCAAGGAGCGCTCGCCCGGCTCGTCTCCGCGCGCGCGAGCCCGTCCGCGGTGCTGCGCGCCTGCAGCCCCCTGCTTGCCGTGGCGCTCGCGGGCCTGATCATCCCGCCTACGTTCGGTTGGCTGTTCCTCATCTTGCCGGTCATTTCCGTATCGGAGGGGCTCATCGTTCCCAATCTCACCGCGATGGTTTCCGCGCTCGTCGGGGCACGGTCGCAAGGGGAGATCATGGGGATCAGCCAGTCGGTGCAGGCGCTCGCCATGGCGCTTCCCCCGGCCGTGGCGGGCGTGTTGAGCGGGTTCGACCCGCGCGCCCCGCTCATTGCCGCGGCCGTGGTGACGCTCTTCGGGTGGGGGATGCTGCTCCGGCGTTCCGACGCGCCCATCCGCGACGCGTCCCACGAGGGTTGAGAATGAAAAAGCCCCCGATGTCGTGTCGGGGGCCTGTCTTTCGTCGGTCGCGGCGCGGCGTGCCGATCAGCCGTTGGGCTTGTCGGGGTCCGGCGTCGCGGCGGTCGCTGCCGGAGGAAGCGCCTTTTGCGCCGTCGCCGGAGCGGGGGACGGCGCCTGGGGGTTCTGCCGCGCCATATGCGTGAAACTCCTGACCGTCCCCTCGAGCTCCTCGAGCTTTTTCCTCTTGCTCGCCCAGAGCTGACTGAGCGCGTCGTACTCCCCCTGGAGCTTGTCGAGATCCTTTTTCCTCTGCAGGAGTTCGCGCCTTTCTGGTTCGATCTCTTGAGCGAGCTTTGCCGCCTCAGCCTTCATCGACGGAAGAATCCCCTGTGCCAGTTGCCGCCTTTTCTCCGCGTAGGTCGCCTCGATCTGTTGCATCAGTTTGATGCACTGGATCGAGGTGGTTACATTCCCCCCCGCCGTCTTTTCGATGCCGACCCTTACCAGATGGTCCGCGAAGGCGATGATCGCATCACGATTGGACGGCGGAGATTTCGCGTCCGCGCCTGTGGCGGGCCTCACCATCGCGCTCTCGCCGCCAACCGGTGCCTGCGAGTTCGGCGACGGAAAGTTCGGGGCGGGGAATACGCCCGATTGGCCGCGCGGAAGATCCGCCAGCGCGGACGTTCCGCCCGACGGGGTATTGCCGTCTGACGCCTGCGTCTGCGGCGCCTTCTGCTCGTCCTGGCTCATGAACACATCCTCCCCCGGCGATGCCGGGGACGCTGTGACCGTTTTCGCTTCCGGCGTCTCCGCGTCCGCCGGCGCTTGCGTACCTGTCGGTGCCGGTGTCCCGGCTTCGGCTTCCTCAACGTCCACCTCATCAAGGCTGTCGTTCCCGTTTTGACCGGTAGCCTCGGAAGGGGCGTCCGCCTGGGACGCGTCCTTGTTCTCGTGCATCTGCGTCATGGCGCGCTCCTTCGTTGTTGGGGCCAGGAAAAAGCCAAAATTCGCTATGAAAATGTCAAAAGGACTATGACCACCCAACATACCCGAAAATCTCGCCCGCGTCAACCCTTCCGAGGGGTTTCCGCCATTTCTTCGAGGGTATCTACGAGGCGCAGCCGCACATCCGGTTCATATCGGCCCCATTTCAGCGAGTGATCCACGCGGTCGAGCTCCGGACGTTTCTTGTCGGAAAGGAGGGTCCGGACCGCCTCCGGACCGTCCTTTTCCCCGAGTTTCGAGAGGGAAAGGGCGGCTTCAAGCCGGATGGCGCGGTCGGTCCAGCCAAGGAGGGCGCGAAGCCGTTTCGTTTCCGCCTGGAGCCGGATGTCGCCCGCCAATTTCGTCCCGAGGCGGAACGCCTCCTTGCGCGCCGCCGGGAGCCGTCGGAACGTTTCCTCCTTGAGGACGGGGAACAGGCCCGCGATCGCGTCCTTGAGCGCCTTGCGTTCCCAGGGAAACGGCCAGATGACGCGCACGGCGAGCGCCCGCAGCGCCGGGTCGCCCTCGCGCAAGAGCGGCCGCACGTCGTCGATCACGCCCGGGTCGTTGAACCGCAGCAGGGAATACAGGCAGTCGGCCTTGGCCTGCGCATCGCCATCACGCAGGAGCTTCGCGAGGAAGGGGACGATGTCGGGATCCTCGAGCTTTACGAGCGCGTCAAGCGCGACGGCGCGCACCTCCGGGTCCGGCTCGCCTGCGAACAGCGCGCGGAGCTTCTCTACCGCGTGGTGGCGGGAGAAGGCGTCGTCGAAGAAGGAATCCCGTATCGCGGGGAACGCGGCGATCGCCCGGGCCGCTCCCAGGCGCACCGCGCGCTCCCGGCCGGAGAGGAGGTTGTAGAGGACGCGCAGGGTCGATGGGTCCGCGACCGCGCCCAAGGTCGAAAGCGCGGTCTCTTTCAGCGCGACGCTCGCGCGCGGGTCCTTGGCCACGTCGATTACCAGTCCGATCCCTTCCTGGCGGTAGAACTTGTGCTCGACGAGGGTCTCGAGCGCCCGCAGCCGGGCGTCGTCGTCGCCCTGCCTCACCTGCGCGTGCAGCGTCTCAAAGAACCGCGCGCGCAGCCGGGCGTTCAACCAGGCGCGCACGGCGAGCAGGAGGAGCATGAGCGCGGCGAGGATGCGCATCGAGTCCGACGGCGCGAACGCGCTTGGCACGAGGGCGTCGAAGGCGAGCATGGCGAGCGCGCCCAGCGCCCCCGCGGCCGTGGCAAGATACCCTTCGAGGAAGGCGTTCACCCCGGCGCGCCTCGCGGAGGGAAGCACCCCCTGCATCACCTGCATTGACGTGGCCTGCAGGTCGATGAGCACGCTCCTCACGGCGTTGGCCGCGATCACGGGCCAGAAGGTCGGGACGATCAGCATCGCTGCCACGCCCGCGGTGACCGCGTTGCTCACGAACGCCATCCCGCGGGTGAGCCCGATGCGCTCGAGCAAACGGTTGAGCAGCAGGGCGTCGAACAGCACCGCGGAGAGGCTCGTCACCACCAGGTAGAGGCCGCTGAAGCGCACGTACGCCTCGGCCGTGGGGAAGCGCGCATCGGCCACGCTCGCGAACGCCACGTCGAACGCGCGGGTGAGTACCCAGGAGATCGCCACGATCCCGGCGAGCACTAGCACGTAGCGGTTGCCGCGCACGTATGCGAAAAGCCCGACCTCTCCCTGTTGCGACGCCTCGCGCTTGTCCGCGCGCGTGCGCGCGGCGCAGGGGAGCGCGAGCAGCGCGAGCGCGGCGGCGGCCATGAGCATCCCGCCGATGCCAAGCGTCCCGACGAACCGGTCAAGGAACAATCCGGCCGTCACCCCGCTCACCACGTGCGCCGTGTTCACGAGCGGGAACAGGCGCTTGCCCTGGGAGGGGGTGAACCGGTCGTTGGCCACCACCATGAGCTGCGACCCCACGAACGACACGAACGCCGAGTTGCCCAACAAGAGGAGCGCGAAGAACGCTAAGCCGCCTTCGCCCGCGCGCGCGGCCGCAAGCGCGAGCAGCACGGCCGCGGCAAGCGAGAAGATCCGCGCCGACGCTCCCGCGCTTGCGCGCGCGGCAAGCCGGGCGTAGAGCGCGGAGCCGACCATGGACGCGGCCGAGCTCAACAGGAACACGAGCGGAAACGAGCCGATCCCGTAGGTCTTGAGGAAGACCGCGGTGAGCACGCTCCAGGCGAGCAGGTTGGCGCAGGCCGACAAGAACAACCCGGCCCACAGCCGCAGGGCCGGCCGACGTTCCTCCTTGCGGATCCTCCACAGCTTCATGCCGCCATCATACCAAAAAAAGACGCCCTCGGCGTAGCGAGGGCGTCCAGCGCTTACTTGCGGCGCGTAGCCATAGCGTGGGGGATTACGGCTTATCCACATCCATCTTACGCCATCCGCAAAAAAAGAAAACGCGCCCCGTGGGATGGGGCGCGTCGTAGGCGTGATCGCGTGCGAGTCAGAAGGTCGTGACTGTCCCGATGAGCGGAAGACCCTCGGCCTCTTCGTCAGATCGGTGCAACGCTCCCGTCTCTCGGTCATACCACTCGATGGTGGCAATCCCAAGCGAAGCAAGCTCACTGTCGGACGGGAGACCCAACTGAACCCATTCGCCGCCGACGATTCCCGTCAGGTCCACGTAGACCGTTTCCTCGTAGTCCATCCCAGGAGGGATGTCGCGCCCAGGGATGCCGAAGTCGTGCGGAAGGGTCAGTACGGCGTACCGGAGCGGCGCATTCCCCGTGCAGATCCCAAGGTCGCCGCCGCCCGAATAGTAGAACTCCCAGTACCCAACGGGATCTTGGCCTACTACCCAACCGGTCCCATCCACTGGGACAGGCCCGATATGCGTGCTCCAGCGGGATCGGTTTGCGAGTTGGTCGCACCCGTTCCAGAACGTCTCCGTTGGAAACGGATTATCGATACGGAACGCGATTCGGTACAGGCTAATCGCATGGTCTGACGGCGGTGTCAGACGAAACCTGAATAGGGCAGTGTCGTCTCCTGATCTTGTCGACCAGTCATCACTCACCAGAATCGGTGCCGCGACCATTTCGCCTTCGCCTTCCCCCTCTCCTTCACCTTCGCCGACGAACCCGCAGGCTTCGCTCTCGGGATCGACGTCGGTCACGAACCGGTCGCAGAATCCTTCTGCCGTGCACAAGGCGTTCGTGGTCACGAAGTTGGTTTCGCTGCATCCGGTCCCGACGCCTCCGCAATCGGAGTCCTGCGCGCACTCGAGAGTCGGTGGCTCCGGGCACTCGCTCTGGTCGTCGACCAACTCACCGTCGGCTTCGCAGACCGTCTCGCGAATCACCTCGCCTTCGCAGGTCGGGGCATCGCAGTCGGTGTCGGTGCCGTCGCTGCATGTGCAGATCCAGACGACGACCTCTTCCGTAACGATCTTCTCGACTTCGACGCGACCTTCGCATGCCGAACCGACCAGGATGATCGCGAACAGGGCGATGATGTTCTTCACTCGTATCTCCTATGTTCAATTGTCACCTCCGGCGGGATTGCCAGAGGGGATTCTGGTTGTTTCTCGGCCTAGGCGGACGAACGCGCGTGGCGCTCATCCGCTTGGGGGAGAGGCGGAAGCAAGGAGTGAACCCTGCCTCCGCCCTCGTCGTAGCGTCTCGCCCCTCAGAGGAGCGGGACTTTGTCGTAGCCCGGATCGTCCCGGGTCGTTACCTTCAGGAGCTCCAGCGGGATCTCCTTGCCATCGTCGCCGACGACGAAGAAGGTGCACGCCTCGTGGCCGATCCGGACCCGGAAGGTCCCACGATCGAGCGGTTCCTCGCGGAGCATCGCGTCGCCCCTGAAGGGACGGAAGCCCACGCGGGCGGGGGCGGAAGCGTTCATCGCCATGAACACGGCGACCTTCTTCCATCCGAACATCAGCAGCCACAGGTGGTTGTACCACCTGGTGGGCGGCACCGACGGATCGCCTTCGACCCTGGTCCCGACCACGTTCCCTTCGAACTTCTTCCACGTCATGGCGTCCTCCATACTGGCCGGCTCGAAGTCCGGCACTGGTTATCTATCCTGAAAGGTCCGCGGCTGAGGTCGCATGACCGCAATCGCAGAATCTTCAGAACGTGTTCGCGCCGAGGCGGGGAAGAGAGGAGACCCTCTCGATTCCACCGCCCCGGACGCAGGGTTGTCAGAAGTCGATCCGTCCGAACTCGACCGGCAGGTTGTTCACGTAGAAGCCGTCGGACCAAACATGTCCGTCGGTCCACTGGACGTCCACGAGCGTCAGCCTGAACGTGTCGTTCGCGCCGGCGCCCGTCGTATCCGTTTTTACGACGAACATCCTCGTATTGCCTTGTTCGACGACCAATGAGCCGTTCTGGTAGAAGTCCAGCGACGCGATGACCAGCCCGTCGACCGTGCTCTGGAAGGACCAGCCGGCGTTTGTATCGAGCATCTCCGAAGAGTCGTCGCGGTCGAACACCTGCCACTTGGCAGGGTTCATCAGGCCGTCGATCCAGCCGCTGCCGGCGTTGTCCGTCGCTTCCACCTCGAACGTCATGCGTTGGCCGAAGATATCACCGCGGGCGTTCGCTGCCCAGTTCATCTGCGCGACTTCGATGAGCCCGGGAACGGCGCCGCCCGAGGGGGAACCGCTGGCCTTGCTCACGGTGAGCCTGCTGTTTGCAAGCAGGAACCAGTTGCCGTAGGCCGAACGCTCGCCGGATACGAGACGCATCTGCACGTACCGGTCGTTGTTGGGCCACGTGCCGGCTGCAGGCGTCTCCACCCGCACCACCACGTCGACCGACTCATTGGTGCCGACCGTCACCGCGGTGAGCGGTCGCAGGCAGCCGTTCCCGTCATTCAGGTCGATCCGTCCGGTGCAGACCCCGTAGGTCCCGACGCCGTTACGGATGACGTCGACGACGTAGACGGACTCGAGCGGCTGCTGGGCTACGTTCTCGAGCTTGACGCCCGTGAGCGGAGCCGGCGCCGTTCCGAGGTTGGTCACGCGGAAGTGCGCCACGTCGGCCACGCCGGTCCCAGGGAGCACCAGGTCGCCTTGCGGCGTCCCGTTCCCGATGTCGATGGTGAGATGCTGCTCATCGCAGCGGAACTCGCCGGTGTCGGGACTCGAAAACGGCGTGGTGCCTGGCGCGCAGACGAGGTTGACGCGAGGGCAATCGGTTGCGCTCGCGACGACCGCGCTGTTGGCCTGGCACGTGATCACGTCGACCGTGACGGGCGCGGGAGCCTCTTCGCAGAGGTCAAGCGCCGCCTCGAGGTCCCCGAGGCAGGCGACGAGGCTTTCCTCGTCCTGCGCAGCGGTCGTCATCTCGCTAATGGTCTCGAGACAGGCGAGGAGCGCGTCGTCGTTCTGCTCCGGCAGGGCCGGGCAGGTGGCGTTGACGGTCGTCGCCGGGGTCTCAATCGTTCGTCCCTCGCAGGCAGCGAAGGCAAGCATGGACGCGATCAGGATCAGGTTCTTCAAGAATCACCTCAATGCCGGGTCAAGGGACCCGGCCTGTTTTTCTGACGTTGTTTTCACCGCCGACGACGTCGGCGGGTTCGCGTTAGAGCCTTTTACGAAAAAGGCCCGTGGCTGCCGTCGTGTGTGAGGGGGACTCACGACAACAACAGCCACGGGCATTCTTTAGACTCTCCCCCTTAAGGTTGTAGCGGTCTTCGAACTCCGCTTGGAAGGAACGATCACTTCACGTGGATATTTATACCATATTTTTGAGGTTTTGTCAAGGGATGGTTTGCAATAATTTGGCTGGGTTTAGTAAAAAATGACCCCGACCGTTCGTCGGGGTCGCCCTGGCGCATCCGCGCCGAAGGGGCTCGTTCCTGATGGGGCTGCGGCGGAAGGTCAGCCGCGGATGCTGCGGCGGTCGAGCCTGGCGTTGTGGCGCTCCGCGAGTCGGCGCTTGATCGCCTTGCTTGCGTGGTGGAAGGCAAGGTCGGCGGCGAGGAGGCTGCCGGCCGCGGCGATGACCGGGACGGCGACCCCCACGACGAGGGTCAATTGGGCGGTGGTCTTGGCGGCGGAAATGGCTTTCTTATGGAACGCGACGGGCTGCTTCACGGATCCTCCTGGAGCGATGAACCGGGATGATACGTGTCCGCTCGTACGATGTCAAGATATGGCGCGGGCGCCTCAAGGTTTCTCCGCTTGCATCCCCCAACCCGTCGCGTGTTATACTCGCCCGCAGTATGAAGGTCATCCTCTTGAAGGACGTGAAGACGCTTGGCAAGGTCGGGGCGGTGGCGGAGGTTTCCGACGGGTACGCCATGAACTTCCTGTTCCCGCAGAATGCCGCCATCCAGGCCACGGCCGACGCCTTGCGGCGGCTCAAGGAGCAGGAGGCGGCCAAGACGCGGGCGGCGAAGAAAGGGACGGCCGCGGCGGCGAAGCTCGCCCAGAAGCTGGACGGGTTCCTCGTGACCCTCAAGGAGAAGGCGAACGACGACGGCACGCTCTACGCCGCCGTCACCGCGAAGACGGTCACGAAGGCGCTGCGCAAGGCCGGGTTCGAGGTCGAAGAAGACATGATCGGGATGGCGCCCATGAAAGAGGTCGGCGAAGGGCGGGCGACCGTGTCGCTCCCGGCCGGATTCGAGGCGGAAGTGTCGGTGGCGGTTGAGAAAAAGTAAATGTATGTAGGATGTAGAATGTAGGATGTAGGATGGTAAATCCTTCATACTACATCCTTCACCCTACATTTTCTTATGTCCAAATTCGTATTCGTATCAGGCGGGGTGATTTCCGGGCTCGGAAAAGGGATCACCACCGCCTCCCTTGGGGCGCTCCTTGAGGCGCGCGGCTACCGCGTGTCCGCCATGAAGGTGGACATGTACCTGAACCAGGACGCGGGGACGATCCGCCCGAGCGAGCACGGCGAGGTGTTCGTCACCTCTGACGGGCTTGAGTGCGACCAGGACCTGGGCAACTACGAGCGGTTCCTGGGCCGGCCGCTCAAGCGCGTGAACTATCTCACCACCGGCCAGGTATACGCCGAAGTGCTGCGCCGCGAGCGCGCGTTCGAGTACGAAGGGGAGGACGTGGAGGCGATCCCGCACGTCACCGACGAGATCATCCGCCGGTTCGAGCTGGGCGCGAACGGCTCGGACGTGTGCGTGATCGAGCTGGGCGGGACCGTGGGCGAGTACCAGAACGGGATCTTCTTCGAGGCCGCTCGCATCATGAAGATGCACAGGCCAGAGGACGTGATCCACGTGCACGTGGCGTACCTGCCGGTGCCGGGCAACCTCGGCGAGATGAAGACCAAGCCCGTGCAGCAGAGCGTGCGCATGCTGAACGCGATGGGGATCCAGCCCGAGTTCGTGGTGGGCCGCTCCACCCTCCCGATGGACGACAAGCGCAAGGAGCGCATCGCCCTATTCTGCAACGTGCCCAAGGAGCGGGTGATCGCCGCGCCGGACGTCGGCAGCATCTACGAGATTCCGCTCATCCTGGAGGACCAGCGGTTCGGCTCCCTGGTGCTCGGGCAGCTCGGATTGCCCGACAAGCCGGTCGACCTCGCGCGTTGGCAGGAGGTGAACGACCGCATTGGCGCGGACACGGAAACCCTGAATATCGCGATGGTCGGGAAATATTTCGCCACGGGCGGGTTCGTGCTTTCGGACGTGTACATTTCCGTGATCGAGGCCGTGAAGCACGCGGTCTGGGCCACGCACCGCCAGCCGCGCCTCACCTGGGTGGACGCCGGGGACATCGAGAAGCTGGGCGCCGACGCGGTGCTCAAGGGCTACGACGGCATCGTGGTGCCGGGCGGGTTCGGCACGCGCGGGGTGGAAGGGATGATCGCGGCCGTGCGCTTCGCCCGGGAAAACAAGGTGCCGTACCTCGGATTGTGCTACGGGATGCAGCTTGCCGCCGTGGAGTTCGCGCGCAACGTGTGCGGAATCGCGGACGCGCACACCACCGAGGTGGCCGCGGACACGAAATCGCCCGTCATCCACGTGATGCCGGACCAGGCCAAGAAGATGCTCAAGCGCGAGTACGGCGGCTCCATGCGCCTGGGCTCGTGGGACTGCGCGCTCCTGCCCGGCACCAAGAGCCGCGCGGCGTACGGCACGGACACGATCTCGGAACGCCACCGCCACCGCTACGAGTTCAACAACGAGTATCGCGAGAAGCTCGCCACGTGCGGGCTCACGGTGGCCGGCACCAGCCCGGACGGGGCCCTTGTGGAAATCATCGAGCTCAAGGACCACCCGTTTTTCGTCGGCGTCCAGTTCCACCCCGAGTTCCAGAGCTCCCCGCTCAAGCCCCACCCATTGTTCCAGGCGTTCGTGGACGCGGCAAAGAAAAACTAGCCCTTTTGAGGGCTAGTGCGCGATCGTCGGATCCGTTCCTTTAGCCGCGAGACGAGTGCTCCAGCAAGAGGCGTTTGGCGTCGGATTCCTTGAAGAAGGTCTGTGGTTTGCCTCCAGCATCACGTGCTTCCAACCGTCTGATATTCAATGCGTCGGCGAACCGCGCCTTGAGCGTGTGATAAGAGACTCCTGCCCGCTGCGCAAGCACGCGTATCGTCCCCCAGGTAGCCTCGTCCCATTGAATCAAGCCGCGCCTATCGGCTCGTACGGAATCTTTCACATCGAAGGGACGCAATTCCCTCCGCAACGGCACGGGTTTCTTTGTGCTCGGCATAAGGACCGCGCCCTCGGGCATGATCGTCACTATGCCCGCGGTCTGTGCCGACGCGATTGCCGCCTTTGCTTCCGTCGGCGTTAGCCGCAAACGGACGGCAATGATGCGGAAGGCCGCGGGGACGAGGAGTCCTCGTGCGTCTTCCCGTCCGTGTTCAGCAAGGATGTCCGCGATCCGCTTGCCGTCAGAGACGATGGGATGATCGAGGAGCGGGCGTTCAAGCGGCGCTGGAAACAACTCGATCGCATCCGGGAGGCCGATCGGGCATCCCTCCAGGCATTCTTTTATGGACTCAAGCCGTTCGACCAGTCCTCGGAGGAGGTCGAGGCTCCAACCGCGTTCTGCGAGACGTCCGTCGATGTTTTTCACGATGAGGCTTTTCGCCTGCTTCGTGACACCGAAGCGCATGGCGATCTCCTCGAGCGTCAGCGGTTCGGGCGTCTCGATGCCCAGCCGCAGCCTGGCAACGCCTTGGTGTTTCCACGGCATGCGTGCCGTCACCTGGCGTACGCTTATCATGAATTCGGCCAACTCTTCGGCCGTATCCATGCTTTCGGCGAGCCTGGACGTGTCTGCGTCCGCAGGGATCAGGTTCTCGATAGTCGTGCCGCTTCCTGCCACAGGAAGGGCGGGCGCATGCCAGCTGATGTTTTTCCCGTAAATCAGCCGATGGGCGAGCGTCACCTCCGCCAGGGTCAGTTCCCGATCCCCGGCTCCTTTTTGGTGTGGGCGCTGTTGTTCGTCCTTGGACAGATAGAGCCAGATTTCCTCATTCGTGGGGTAGGAGCCTCCATCTTTGGTCAGCGCGTAGATCGCGCGTCGCACCGGCCAGATTTTCTTGTATGCGGAGTAAGGAATCCGATACGGGCGTCGTTCGTCCATCGTGATGGCTGCCTGGTCGATGGCATACCGGATGCATACACGGATGAAGTTTCCGAATCTCGTCCGCTGCTCCGGATCATAGCCTTCGAGTCCGGTCAGGACGCCGATGATCCCTTCTTGGATCTTATCGATCAGGTGCATCTCATGCGCGTTTCTGCGCATGGCCACCCAGATCACGTGGGGGAGCTGGTCGTACACGATGGCGGGACGGCCAGACGGATCTTGGCGACGATGACGTTCGATGGCCGCCTCGAGCTCTTGTTCCGCGAGCCGGCGGACGAACGGGCGGATGGCCGTGACATACTCGGTAAAGCCGTGATAGTCCTCCCGCACTTCCGCCTTGAGTAGGAGGTGTTTTTTTGGGATCCGCATCCGATCCCGTCGCCGTTTCCTTTCAGGCATGCCAACCTCGTTCGATTGTGAATGTGCCCGTGCATATATATGACGGAAAAGGCCGTCGGTCAACCCATGAATCACCTATGAATCATAGGAGTGCCGTGCCCCTGGTTCGGAAGCCCATTTTCTGTTACGCTCATCCCTTACCTCTCGTAATCCCTTCGCTACACGCATATGTCTTACCCCACGCTCAAGCTCAAGGCAGGAAAGGAGGCATCGGTCGCCTACGGGCACCCTTGGGTGTTTTCGGGCGCGTTCGACCCTTCGACAGGCTCAGGGCAGGGGGCATTTGAGTCGGTGCCGCACGGCGCGTTCGTGCACGTGGCCGACCGGAAGGGCGAGGTGATCGCCACTGGTTCGTTCTCGCGCCAGGGCTCCATCGCCGTGCGCGTGTTCGCGCCGGGCGAGGCGACCATCGACCGGGCGTTCATCGAGACGCGGCTGCGGAAAGCCCATGAACGTCGCGTACGGATGGGATATGGCCCCGGGACGGCTACGACCGGATTCCGCGTTTGCTTCGGCGAATCCGACGGGCTGCCGGGCCTCGTGGTGGACCGGTACGGCGACACGGCCGTGTTCCAGATCGCGACCGCCGCGCTCGACGGCCTACGCGAGGACATCGTGGCGGCCATCGTCTCGGCGCTCGGCGTCGAGAACGTGGTCGAGCGCAGCGACATGAGCGGGCGAAAGGATGAGATGCTCGCGCTTTCCGCAGGCGTGCGCGTTGGTAAGGTCGCCGCCCCCGTCCCGTTCACCGAGAACGGCCTGACGTTCGTGGCCGACGCGATCGACGGGCAGAAGACCGGGTTCTTCTGCGACCAGAAGGACCTGCGCGAGCGCGTCCGTCATTTCGCCAAGGGCGCGTCGGTGCTCAACCTTTTCTCCTACACCGGGGCGACCGGCGTCTACGCCATGGCCGGAGGAGCCGCGCGCGTGCATAACGTGGACGAGTCGCCGCGCGCGCTCGAACTGTGCGCGCAGAACGCGAAGCTCAACGGCATACGACCCGAAACGTTCACGACCGAACAGACCGACATCTTCCAATGGCTTGCGGGCGCCCAGGGCGAATACGACATGGTCATCGTCGACCCGCCGGCCATCATCAAGGGGCAGAAGGACGTCGAAGCCGGAGCCAAGGCGTATCACTTCATCAATCGCGCCGCGATGAAGCTGGTGAAGGACGGCGGCACCTTCGTCACGTCCAGCTGCTCCCACTTCTTCCCCGAAGCCGACCTTGCGTTCACGCTCCGACGCGCATCTGTCCAAGCCGGCGTGCACCTGCACACCCTCGCCTCCGTCCGCCAAAGCGCCGACCACCCGATGTCCGTCTATTTCCCGGAATCCGCCTATCTGAAGAGTTTCGTCTTCGAAGTGAAGCGGGCTTGACGCTTTCCCCGTCTTTTCTTATACTTCCGCCAACTTGACTCATCCCCGATATGGCCCATAAGAAAGCCGCCGGTTCCACCACCCTTGGCCGTGATTCCCATGGCCAGCGCCTTGGCGTGAAGATCGGCGACGGGGAGAAGGCCGGCGCGGGGCAGATCCTCGTGCGCCAGCGCGGCACCCCCATCCGCGCGGGGAAGAACGTCACCAAGGGCGGCGACGACACGCTCTACGCAAAGGCCGCCGGCAAGGTGAAGTTCACCAAGAAGCAGATGCCGAACTTCACCGGGAAGCTCAAGGTCTGCACGTTCTGCCACGTGTTGCCCGAAACGAAGTGATATAAAAGGCGGGGAGTCCCCCCGCTTTTGTCTTTGCGAGGAGGCCTCCGCCGACGAAGCAACCTCCCGGGAGGTTGCTTCGTCGGCCTTGAAAGCAGTGCCTCCTCGCAAAGACGACGATATTTTGATACGCTTTCAACACCTATGCGCGAACGCGTCGAAGCCGTCCTCGCGGACATCCGTCCCTCCCTTGCCATGCACGGGG
This sequence comes from Patescibacteria group bacterium, assembly GCA_004297215.1. NCBI lineage: Bacteria > Patescibacteria group bacterium. Next base: position 303,032 of record SCUM01000001.1, on the reverse strand, counting down.
GCGACATTTCGTTCGTGGATTGCGACCTCGCGACGGGCATCGTGAAGGTGCGTTTGCAGGGGGCATGCGTGGGCTGCCCCATGTCCGCCATCACCCTCAAGATGGGGGTGGAGGCCGCGCTCATGGACGCCGTCCCGGAGGTGCGCGAGGTGATCGCCATTGACGGATAACCGCATGCCTCGCCTCAGGCTCTTCCTCACGCGCATCGCCGGGTCGTTCGCCGACCTCGTGCGTTCGTCATCCGTATACCGTCGCACGATGATCGCCTCCGTGCTCCTCGTGGCGGCGACCCTCGCGCTGCCGGCCTGGAAGATCGTCCCGATGCGCGTGAGCGAACCGTTCATCCCGCTGCATTACAACGTCTACATCGGGATCGACCGGTTCGGGCCGTGGTATTACGCGTTCATCCCCGGCGTGCTCGGAGCCACGCTCCTCGTGGTGAACACGGTGTTCCAAGCCGTCTTCTACCGCCGCGAACGGATGCTTTCCACCTTTTTCGCCGTCGCGACCGTCTTCGCCGAAGGGATGCTGTGCGTGGCCATGGTGCTCACGGTGCTGTTGAACCTGTAGGCATGCCTCTTGAATCCTTCGCCATCACCCGGGTGCTCCTGCTTGCCGCGCTTTCGTTCGCGGCCGCGTTCGCGTGGGCTCCCGCCCTCATCCGCCTGCTCACGCGTTCGGGCATGGCGAAGACGATCCGTTCGAGCGACGAGGCGCCGGTGTATGCCAAGCTCCACGCGAAGAAAGCCGGTACGCCTACCATGGGCGGCGTGCTCGTGTGGGGGACCGTGCTGGTTCTTGCCGGCCTTCTCAACCTCTTCGATACGCAGCTTCCGTTTCAGGACGGCTTGGCGTTCATTTCGCGGTCAGAAACGCTTCTTCCCTTGGGCGTGCTCGTGGCTTCCGCCTTGGTGGGACTGGCCGACGACTGGCTCAACGTCAAACGCCTCGGGGCGCACGGCGGGGGATTGCGCGCGCGCCATCGCCTTCTCGTCTATACCCTCATCGCGGCGGTCGGCGCCTGGTGGTTTTACACGAAGCTGGATTGGGACCTGCTCCATGTGCCGTTCGTCGGCGATTTCAACTTGGGGCTGTGGTACGTGCCGTTCTTCATCCTCGTGATCGTCTCGACCGCGTTCTCGGTGAATGAGACGGACGGTCTGGACGGCCTCGCGGGCGGGTCGCTGCTCATGTCGTTCGGCGCGTTCGCGGTGATCGCGTTCGCGCAGGGGAAATACGACCTGGCCGCGTTCTGCGGGGCGATCATCGGCGCGCTGCTCGCGTTCCTCTGGTTCAACATCACCCCGGCGCGCATGTTCATGGGGGATACCGGGGCGATGGGGCTCGGCGTCACCCTCGGGGTCGTGGCGATGCTCACCAACTCCGCCTTGCTGCTTCCGGTGATCGGGATCGTGTTCGTGCTCGAATCCGCCTCGGTGCTGCTCCAGCTCGCCTGGCGCATGCTGTTCAAGCGCAAGCTGCTGAAGAGCGCGCCGTTCCACCACCATCTGGAGGCGATCGGCTGGAGCGAACCGCAGATCGTGATGCGCCTGTGGGTGGTGTCCATGGTGTCCTCCGCGCTCGGGGTGTCGCTCGCGCTCCTGGACGCCCTGCGCTGACGCATGCGCGCCGGCGACGCCAAACCGATGGACTACGCCTACCTCGCCCTTGTCGGCGGGCTGGTCACGTTCGGCCTGCTCATGCTTGCGAGCGCCTCGGCGCCCGACGGGTATGACCGGTTCGGCGACAGCTATTATTTCCTCAAGCACCAGGTGGTGTTCGGGCTCATCCCCGGGATCGCCGGGCTCCTGTTCTTTTCGCGGACCCCGTATGCGGTGTGGAAGAAGAACGCCTGGAACCTGCTGCTCGTCTCGATCGCCCTGCTCATGCTCGTGTTCCTGCCGGGGCTTTCGGCCGGGATCGGCACCGCGCACAGCTGGATCAACGTGGGCGGCTGGTTCACGGTGCAGCCGTCCGAGTTCGTGAAGCTGACCTTCCTTTTCTATCTGGCCGGCTGGCTCGAGAAGCGCGGGGAACGGGGGGGGAGGGACATGTCCGCGGATTTCCTCCCGTTCGTGGCCGTGCTCGGGGCGGTGATCGGGCTGCTCATCCTGCAGCCGGACGTCGGCACCATGGTGATCATCGTCGCCATGTCGCTCGTGGTGTACTTCCTCGCCGGCGCGCCCATCGCCTACGTGCTCGCGCTCATCAGCACGGGGGTGCTGGGCCTCGCGGCCCTCATCGGCTTCGCCCCGTATCGCGCCGCGCGGTTCATGACCTTCCTCAATCCGGAGCTGGATCCCCAAGGGGTCGGGTACCACATCAACCAGGCGCTGCTCGCCATCGGCTCCGGCGGGTTCCTCGGCGTGGGATACGGCCACAGCCGCCAGAAGTTCCAATACCTGCCCGAGGTGGCCGGGGATTCCATCTTCGCCGTGATCGGCGAGGAGCTGGGGTTCGTGGCGTGCGCGCTGCTCATCGCGGCATTCATCGCGTTGCTGTGGCGCACCTTGCGCATCGCCAACGAGGCGCCGGACCGCTTCGGGAAGCTGGTGGCCTCGGGGGTGGGCGCCTGGCTCACGATCCAGGCCCTGGTGAACATCGGCTCCATGGCCGCGCTCATGCCCATGACCGGCATCCCGTTGCCGTTCGTGAGCTACGGGGGGACGTCATTGGCCGTCAGTTTGTCCGCGGTGGGAGTCGTGTTAAACATATCGAGGTACAGGAAGGGAAATGGATGAAGGATGTAGGATGTAGACTGAAGGATAAGCGGAGACGAGAGTTTACGATCCTACTTCCTACAGTCTTCATCCTACATATTGCTTATGAAAATCCTTTTCGCCGGCGGCGGCACGCTCGGTCCGGTCACTCCGCTCATCGCGGTGGCCGAGGCATGGAAGCGGACGGATCCGTCCGTCTCGTTCGTGTGGGTCGGCACGTCACGAGGCCCGGAAGGGGCGATCGTCCGTGAACAAGGGATGAAATTCCTTCATCTGCCGGTGGCGCGTTTCACCCGGTATCCATCCCTCGAA